>JANMMM010000383.1:0-12723 GCA_031373225.1 Phyllobacteriaceae bacterium
CAGCAAGACAGGTGAGGGAGAGTCAGAAATGAGGGATAAAAACACCGCTTCCGAAAAATAATTTCGTTTAATATCAATACACTAAACGAAATGTAGAACAAATTCCATTCACCCCCTCACAACATCCTCCATACTTCGCGAGCTGCTCTCAAGTGGACCGGGTGATCAACCGGCATTCGGGGGAGCGGGCGGCCTATGGCAGCCGGGTGTGGTTATCCCGGCGGGCGGAGTCCCTCAGCCATGTCCCTCCTGGCCTTCGCATGCTCTTACCGGAGCGTCCCATGCGCCAGCCCGGGCAAAAAGCCGTTGCAGGGCGTGTGGCGAGCCACACGTTTTTCTTTTCCAATCGGCAGGACCGCACGCCCTGCACGTCCCTTGGAACCCAATGGCCAGACCGGAAACGGGGCGTGGTGATGAGGAAGATTGTCGACCCGTCAATTCCGCCAGCGCGCTTCAGCAATCCGCTGGAAGGCGCAGCCCGCGTCCTCACTCATGCCTAAGCGCATCAATCGGATCAAGCCGCGCCCCGCGCAGCGCCGGGAAGAAACCGAACACGGTCCCGATCAGCGCCGAAAACGCCACTGCAAACGCAATGACTAACGGGCTTGGGTCAAACGGAATTGACATCGTGTTTGAGGCCAGCAGCGCCAGGCCAAGCCCCAGCGCGATGCCGAGCAGGCCTCCAATCAGCGAGAGCACGGTGGCTTCGACCAGAAACTGCGTGAGGATGTCGTGCTCCTGCGCGCCGATGGCGAGGCGGATGCCGATTTTGCGCGTGCGCTCGGTGACGGAGACCAGCATGATGTTCATAATGCCGATGCCTCCGACCAGCAGGCTGATGGCGGCGACGGCGCCGAGCATGCCGGTCATGGCGGCGGTGGTGGAGGCCATGGCGGAGGCGATCTGCGTCAGGTCGCGGACGGAAAAGTCGTCCTCCCTGCCCGGCGCGATGCGGCGGGTGTCACGCAGAATATCTTCGACGAGCACCTGCATGTCCGCGGTGGATTCGCCTTCCTTGGCGGCCACGTAAATGGTTTCGATGTCATTGTTGCCCGCAACGCGGCGCTGGAAACCGGCGAGCGGCATAAGGACGACATTGTCCTGATCCTGGCCGAACTGCGAAAAGCCCTTGGTCTCAAGCAGGCCGATGACACTGCAATTCATTCTCCCGATGCGGATGGAGGTTGAAAGCGGATCGCCCGATCCGAAGAACTGCTTTCTCACCGTTTCGCCGATCAGACAGACGCCCGCGCCGCCGCGCACTTCGGAATCGCTGAACTCGCGGCCAAGCGTCACGCCAAGGTCGCGGGCGCGGAAATAACCGGTGTCGGTGCCGGTGATCTGGGCGGTCAGGCTCTCCGTGCCGTAGACTACTTTGACGCTCTTCTGCGCCCCGGCGGAAATCGCCTTGGCGTCCGGAATTTCGCGGGCAAGCGCCGCCAGATCCTTGTCTGTGAAGCTTCTGGAATTGATCTGCTGCTGGCCCGGACCCGCCGGCGCGCCGGGCCGCACGATGAGGAGATTGCTGCCAAGTTTGGCGATGTCGGCTTTGACTTTTGCCGTCGTGCCCGCGCCTATGGTCAGCATGGCGATGACGGCCGCGACGCCGATGACGATGCCGAGCAGCGTCAGGATCGAGCGCAAAGCGTTGCGGCGCACGGAGCGCAGCGCGAGGCGGATGGTTTCAAGCAGCATGGCGGGCCCCCAGCATCACGTCCGATTCGATATTGCCGTCGCGGAAGAAAATGTTGCGGGCAGCAAAGGCGGCGACTTCCACCTCGTGGGTGACGAGCGCAATGGTCAGGCCCTGCTCGATGTTGAGGTCTGTGAGCAGCTCCATGATCTCATGCGTGCGGGCGGTGTCGAGATTGCCGGTAGGCTCGTCGGCCACGAGCAGCGTCGGATTGGTGACGATGGCGCGGGCGATGGCGACGCGCTGCTGCTGGCCGCCGGAGAGTTCAGCGGGCGTGTGCGTCTCGCGGCCAATGAGGCCAACCTTGTCCAAAGCCGCCATGCCCATATCATGGCGCTGGCGGGCCGGTATTCCCCGGTAGACCAGCGGCAGTTCGACATTTTCCAAAGCTGTGGTGCGCGGGAGGAGGTTGTAGCCCTGAAAGACGAAGCCGATATAGAGATTGCGCAGCAGGGCCCGGCGGCCGCGGTCCAACGCGCCCGCGTCCGCGCCGAGAAAATCATAACGCCCTGAACTTGGCGTGTCGAGGCAGCCGATAATATTCATCGCGGTGGATTTGCCGGAGCCGGACGGGCCCATAATGGCGACGAATTCGCCTTGGCTGATTGTCAGATTGACGCCCGCCAGCGCATTCACCTCGGCCTCGCCATGGCCATAAGTCTTCCACACATTGTCAAAGCGGATGAGCGGCGCGGACATTATTTCGCCGCCGTGGATTCTGCGGTGATTATCTCGTCGCCTGCCTGCAGCCCGGAAACCACTTCGGTCTTTTCGCCGTCGGTTGAACCGGTCTTGACGCTCACCTTTTCCGGCGCGCCGTTCCTCAAGACGTAAACGGGGCGTGAGCCGTCTTTGGCGACTTCGGCGGTCTTACGCTCGCCGCGCGGAAAGCGCGGCATGAACATCGAGGTCAGGCTGAACGGCTGCTTTTTGGCAATTGCGGTGGCGACCGGCTGGTAGCGGAAGGCGGCATTGGGGATGGTCAGCGCGCCCTTGGCCTCGCGGGTGACGATTTCAACATTGGCCGTCATGCCGGGGCGCAGGAACAGGTCTTTATTGTCCACATCGAGCTTGGCTTCATAGGTCACGACATTGTCGGTTTTCACCGAAGCATAGGCGATGTCGAGGATCGTGGCGCTGAACTTCTTGTCCGGATAGGCGTCCACGGTGAACGAGGCGGTCTGCCCCTTGGCTACAGCGCCGACATCCGCCTCATCGATGGCCGCCTCAAGCTGCATCTGTTCCAAATTCTGCGCGATGACGAACAGGACCGGGGCGGAAAGCGAGGCGGCAACCGTCTGGCCGGTGTCGACAGAGCGGGTGAGAATGATGCCATCGATGGGCGCGTAGATGGTGGCTTTGGCAAGCGCCGCCTGTTGCAGCTTCAGCTCGGCCTCGGCAATCGCCACGTCCGCATTGGCGCTGACAATGGCGTTCTCGGCGCGCTGGCTGGCGGCGCTGGCGGTTTCATTATCCTGCGCGGTGGCCATTCCGCGCGCTTTCAGCTTGCCGGAGCGGTCAAGCGCCTGCTGCTTTTCAACGGAGGTGGTCTGCGCGTCCTTGACGCGCGCTTTGGCCGCGAGAAGCGACGCTTCGGCGCGCTCGACCTGCGCAGCCAGTGTCGCCGTGTCGAGTTCGGCCAGCACGACGCCCTTCTTGACGCGCTGGTTTTCGGCGAAATTGACCGCGCGCACCACGCCGGACTGCTCGCTGGAAACATCGACCTTGGTCACCGGCTGCAATGTGCCTGTGGCGGAAACTTCGACGATCAGATCCGCAATTGCGGCGGGCGCGGATGTGTAAGTGACTTTCACGACGCTGTTTGCCGACCAATAACGGTAGCCGAGCGCCGCCCCGGCGATGACCACGGCCAGCGCCGCCCAGCGCAGCCAGCGGCCGCGGCGCGGCTTGGCGCGGCCGCTGCTGTCCAGCGACAAAGCCGCCGCGATATCGGGGACATTGATGGCAGGCTGGGGCTTGGGAGGGGTGACCCGCTGGTCCATCAAGGATTCCGCTTGTTTGCCGCGCAAAGTTTCATTGGTAAATCGGCCTCATTTCAGCAAAATTCAAATTAAATTTTGGCAATGCGGAAGGACAAGCCATGCAGGGAAGACACTACGCCGTCTATGACGTTTTCACCAGCACGCCGCTGGCGGGCAACCAGCTGGCGGTGGTTTTCGACTGCGAGGGCCTCGACACGGCGCGGATGCAGGTGATCGCGCGGGAATTCAATCTGTCCGAAACGGTGTTTATCCTGCCGCCGGAGCACCCGGAGCATGAGGCGCAGTTGCGGATATTCGTGCCAAACCGCGAACTGCCGTTTGCCGGGCATCCGACCGTCGGCGCGGCGGTGGCTTTGGCTGAAAAGAGGCTTGCGAAGGGAAGTCACTCCTTTGTTCTCGAAGAAAAGATCGGCGAGATTTCCTGCCGAACATTGATTGGTGATGGCGCGGGCAGAGCGGAGTTTGACCTTCCCAAACTCCCTCAGCTCGTTGAGATGGAATTGGCTCCGCAGGAAATGGCGGCGGCGCTGGGCATTGAGCCGGACGAGATCGGCTTTGACCTGCATGTGATAGCCGCATGGTCCGCTGGCGTTCCCTATGTCACGGTGCCGGTGAAGACCATTGACGCCGTGCGCCGCTCGACAGTCAATGCCGAAAAATGGCTGGGCCTGATCAAGCTTCCCGGCGATATCCCCGCCGCGCCCTACATCTACTGCCGGGACTGCGATTTCCCCGGCAGCCATTTCCACACCCGCATGTTCGCGCCCTGGGACGGCATCGCGGAAGACCCGGCCACGGGTTCGGCCGCGGCGGCGTTTGCAGGGGCGCTGACGGCGTTTGAGCGACTTGGCGGGGGCGCGTCGGCGTTCAGGCTTGAACAGGGTGTTGAAATGGGAAGGCCGTCATTCATTGACCTCACGCTGCGGGCGACAGGCCACGCGCTGGAGCGCGTGTCCATTGGCGGCCATGCGGTGAAGGCCGCCGAGGGCAGATTGTTTGCCTGAGCGCTGGACATCAACGGATCACATGGCTATACACCCGACGCCGCGTCGACCCTCGCGGCCTCGGGTGCGTAGCTCAGTTGGTAGAGCAGCTGACTCTTAATCAGCGGGTCACAGGTTCGATCCCTGTCGCACCCACCACACTTCCCCAGTTCCTGCGATGGAAGTTTCCCCATGAAAATCGCTATTCTCACCATTTCTGACCGCGCCTCGAAGGGCGAATATGAGGACAAGAGCGGGCCCGCCATTGCCGCATGGCTGAAACCGGTCATCTCTTCCGCTTGGGAGCCGGTTTTCAGGGTGATCCCGGATGGCATAGAGAGCGTGAGAGACGCTCTGATCACACTCTGCGATGTGGACAAGGTTGATCTCATTCTCACCACCGGCGGCACCGGCCCCTCGTCGCGCGACCTGACGCCTGAGGCGATGCGGCTGGTGATGGAAAAAGAGCTGCCGGGCTTTGGCGAGCTGATGCGGCGGGTCAGCCTTGAGCACGTCCCCACCGCCATCCTGTCGCGCCAGACGGCGGGAACGCGGGGGAAGACGCTCATCATCAATGTCCCCGGCAAGCCGGATTCGATCAAAGTGTGTCTGGACGCGGTGTTTCCGGCGGTGCCCTATTGTCTGGATTTGATCGGGGCGGGGAGGCTGGAGACGGATGAAGCAGTGTTGAAGGCGTTCCGGCCGAAGGGGTGAGTTTGTCTTGACATTTCTAAGAATGTGAATTATAGATTACAATGTTCAGACTGGTAAGAACTGACGAGTTTATGGACTGGCTCGAAAATCTGCGGGACCTGTCGGCCTACGACCGCATTTCCGCCCGTCTCGCAAGGATCACCTTGGGCAATTTTGGCGATGTGAAGCAGGTTGGAAATGGCGTTAGCGAGTTAAAGTTCGACTTCGGGCCCGGCTATCGGATCTATTTTCAACTGCGCGGAGCAGTTGTGATCCTGCTTCTTTGCGGAGGCGACAAGAGCTCTCAGGCCAAAGACATTAAGCGCGCCGCGCGATTGGCGGCGGACATACCCAGTGAGCCGGGCTGGCTGACCAATTGAGGAAATGCCCATGAGTGTGAAAGTCCGCCCGCTTGATGTAGCCGAACTGTTTAAAGAGGAACGGTCTCAAGCCTTTCTTCTCGCCGACGCCGCTGAATCTGGTGACCCTCAATATCTCGCGCATGCCCTCGGCACAATCGCCCGTGCGCGCGGCATGACGCAGGTCGCCAAGGATGCAGGCGTGTCGCGCGAGGCGCTCTACAAATCTCTGAGCGCCGACGGCGATCCGCGGCTCTCAACGCTGCTTGGGGTCATGAAGGCCCTGAACCTGACGATGAGCATTCATCCCGCCAAGACCTGATGGACATCCGCCAGCTCTCCTATCTCGCCGCGCTCGCCCGCGAGAAGCACTTCACCCGGGCTGCCGAAGCCTGCGGCGTGACGCAGCCGACTTTGTCCGGGCGCATCCAGCAGCTGGAGCAGGAGCTTGGGGTTCCAATTGTCATCCGGGGCAACCGATATCTCGGGCTGACGGCGGAAGGCGGGCGGGTGTTGAAGTGGGCGCAAACGATCCTTGAGAATGTCGACGGGCTGCGCTCCGACCTCGCCCATGCCGCCGACCAGCCGCTGGGGCGGCTGACTTTCGGTGCGATCCCCTCGGCGCTGCCGACCCTTGCGCCGCTGACGGACGCGATGCGGAAGAAATTTCCCAAGCTGACTTTCACGGTTCTGTCGCTTAGCTCCGAGGAAATCCGCCGTTCGCTGGAGGATTTCACCATTGATGTCGGCGTCACCTATCTAGACAATGAGCCGATCGATCTTGCCGTGTCGAAGCCGCTCTACATGGAGCGCTACTGCCTTTTCGTGCGCGACGACCATCCGCTGGCGGGCCGGGAGAGCGTCGAGTGGGCGGAGGCCGCGCGCCATCCTGTGTCGCTGCTGACGCCCAACATGCAGAACCGGCGGATCATCGACAGCGCTTTCCGCAAAGCCAATGCGCAGGTCGAGCCGGAGCTCGAAAGCAATTCCATTGTCAATCTCTACACACATGTGCAGATGGCGGGCCTCGCCACCGTGCTGCCGGAAATCTTCCACGGCATTATGGGCGAGGCGGCCCGCATCCGCGCCATTCCGCTGGTGTCGCCCGTGGTTGAGCATTCTGTCGGCATAGTCGCGCATGACCGCGACCCGCTGCCGAAAGTGGTGAAGGCGATGCTGGATTTGGCGGACACCTATCGTTTGCCCGATGCGCTGACTCGTGGGCTTTCCGCATTATAGTTTTTGTCTATAATGACATAGAAACTAACGATTTGAACTGATGATAAAGCTGCTGTCTATGCGGCTATGTCTGGCTTCGTGGCCTTAGCGTGGGAGTGCGCATGACACACCAATCGGCAGCAAACACCAGCGTTGACGCCAAAGCGGTCTGCGCGCGTCACGGGTTCCGGCCTGACGCATTGCTCGAAATATTACACGATGTGCAGCATGAGGCCGGGTTTGTGCCGCAGGCGGCGCTGCCGGTAATCGCAGAGGCGCTCAATCTATCCCGCGCCGATGTGCATGGCGTGATGAGCTTTTATCATGATTTCAAAAGCCAGCGGCAGGGCAAGGTGGTGGTCACCGTCTGCCGCGCCGAGGCCTGCCAGTCGATGGGTGCGTTCGGGATGATCGAAAGTTTCTTGGCCAAGCGCGGAATGAAAATCGGCGAGACGTCGGCGGATGGCGTGCTGACGGTTGAGGCGACTTATTGCCTTGGAAACTGCGCGCTGGCGCCGGCGGCGATGATCAATGGCCGTCTGCATGGGCGCATGGGCGCCGAGAAGCTCGAAACCCGTGTCGCCGAGGCCGCGCTATGAGCACCGTGATCTGGGTTCCCAAAGACTCCGCCGCCGTCTCCATCGGCGCGAACGACGTGGCGCAAGCGCTTGAAAACGAGTCGAAAAAACGCGGTCTTGATGTAGTTGTCAAACGCAACGGCTCGCGGGGCATGTTTTTTCTGGAGCCGCTGGTTGAAGTTGAAACTGCGAACGGACGAGTGGCTTATGGGCCGGTCGATGTCTCGGATGTAGGTTCGCTTTTCGAAGCGGCTTTTGAAAAAGGCGGCGCGCACCGTCTCAGCCTGGGGCTCACTGAAGATATTCCCTACCTGAAGAACCAGGAGCGTCTGACCTTCGCCCGCGCCGGTCTCGCTGATCCGCTTGATCTTGACTCCTATATTTCCAATGGCGGCTTTGAAGGGCTGAGAAAGGCAATTGCGTCGGCTCCTCAAGCCGTCGTCGCCGAGGTCCTTGAATCCGGTCTTCGCGGACGCGGCGGGGCTGGCTTTCCGGCGGGCATCAAATGGAAGACGGTGCTCGAAGCGCAGGCTGACCAGAAATATGTCGCCTGCAATGCCGACGAGGGCGACAGCGGCACGTTTGCCGACCGCATGGTGATGGAGGGCGATCCGTTCTGCTTGATTGAGGGTATGGCGATTGCCGGTTTGGCCTCCGGCGCGACCGAGGGCTATGTCTATATCCGCTCTGAATATCCCGATGCGATCAAGGTGATGGGCGCGGCGGTCGTTCTGGCAAGGCGTGCTGGGTGGCTTGGGCAGAACGTCGGCGGTTCGGGCAAGGCGTTTGATATTCACATCAGGCGCGGCGCGGGGGCCTACATCTGCGGCGAGGAATCCTCAATGCTGGAGAGCTTGGAGGGCAAGCGCGGTCTCGTGCGGGCCAAGCCGCCGATTCCGGCGCTGAAGGGCCTGTTCGGCAAACCGACGGTGGTCAACAATGTGCTGACGCTCGCCTCTGTGCCGATCATCCTCGCCAAGGGCGCGGCGTTTTACAAGAATTTCGGCATGGGCCGCTCGCGCGGCACGCTGGCGTTTCAGCTGGCCGGGAATATTAAGAACGGCGGGCTGGTCGAGAAAGCCTTCGGCGTCACCATCCGCGATCTCATCGAGACATTTGGCGGCGGCACGCTTTCGGGCAGGCCATTCCGCGCCGCGCAGATTGGCGGGCCGCTCGGCGCTTATGTCAGTGCCGATATGCTCGACCTGCCGATGGACTACGAGGCTCTTGCGGCGGCGAATGCCATGGTCGGGCATGGCGGCATTGTTGTGTTCGACGACAGCGTCGACATGGCCGAAATGGCTCGGTTCGCCTTCGAATTTTGTGCTATAGAATCCTGTGGAAAATGCACGCCGTGCCGGGTCGGCGCGGTGCGCGGCAAGGAGACGATGGACAAGATTTTGGCTGGCGACAATGTCGCCTCCAACGTGGCGCTGATCGAAGACCTGTGCGAGCTGATGACCGACGGTTCGCTCTGCGCCATGGGCGGGCTGACGCCGATGCCGGTGATGTCGGCGCTGAGATTGTTTCCGCAGGATTTCGACCGCGCGCCAAATTTGGCTGCGGAATAGGAGCAACAATTATGGGCTTTCAAAGACAGATCGACTACGGCACTCCGCTCCGTGAATCCGAAAATCTGGTGACGCTCGAAATCGACGGCGCGCTGGTCACCGTGCCGGAAGGCACGTCGATCATGCGGGCGGCGAGCCTGATTGACCGGCCCATTCCCAAGCTCTGCTCGACCGACAGCATTGAGCCGTTCGGCTCCTGCCGCCTGTGCTTGGTCGAAATAGACGGCGTGAAGGGCACGCCCGCAAGCTGCACCACGCCGGTGCGTTCCGGCATGGTGGTCCACACCGAGACGGCGCGGCTGGAGAGGCTGCGGCGCGGGGTGATGGAGCTGTATATTTCCGACCATCCGCTCGACTGCCTGACCTGCTCGACCAATGGCGACTGCGAATTGCAGGACCAGGCGGGTGTCGTGGGTCTGCGCGATGTGCGCTACGGCTTTAAGGGCGAGAACCATTTCGACTGGGAATCCAAGGTCGAGGTGGACACGTCCAATCCCTATTTCCAGTACGACCCGTCCAAATGCATCGTCTGCTCCCGCTGCGTCCGCGCCTGCGCCGAAACGCAGGGGACGTTCGCGCTGACGATTGAAGGGCGTGGCTTCGACTCACGCGTTTCGCCCGGCATGTCGGGCGACAATTTCTTCTCGTCCGAATGCGTCTCCTGCGGCGCCTGTGTGCAGGCCTGCCCGACCGCGACTTTGATGGAGAAATCGGTTGTCGAGCTCGGCGTGCCGACCCGCTCCGTGCAAACCACCTGCGCCTATTGCGGCGTCGGCTGCTCGTTCCGGGCGGAGCTGAAGGGCGACAAAGTCATCCGCATGGTGCCGGACAAGGATGGCGGCGCGAACGAGGGCCATTCTTGCGTCAAGGGGCGCTTCGCCTTTGGCTATGCCACGCACAAGGATCGCGTGACAACGCCGATGATCCGCGAAAAGATCACGGACGAATGGCGCGTTGTTTCAATCGATGAGGCGGTCAATTTCGCCGCCGCCAAGCTGAAGGGCATCCAAGCAAAATATGGCAAGGATTCCATTGGGGGCATCACCTCGTCGCGCTGCACCAATGAAGAAGTTTACGTGGTGCAGAAAATGATCCGCGCCGCGTTCGGCAACAACAATGTCGACACCTGCGCCCGCGTCTGCCATTCGCCCACTGGCTACGGTCTGTCGAAGACGTTCGGCACATCGGCCGGCACGCAGGATTTCAAATCGGTGGACAAGACCGATGTGATGCTCTTGATCGGCGCGAACCCGACGGACGGTCACCCGGTGTTCGCCTCGCGCATGAAGAAACGCCTGCGCAAGGGTGCGCAGATCATCGTCTGCGATCCGCGCAAAATTGACATGGTGAGGTCGCCGCACGTCGAGGCTGCGTTCCACATTCCGCTGCTGCCGGGCACCAATGTCGCGGTGATGAACGCTTTGGCGCATGTGATTGTCACCGAAGGGCTTGTGGACGAGAAATTCGTCAACGAGCGCTGCGACCTGGTGGAGTTCAACCGCTGGCGCGAATTTGTGTCATTGCCGAAGAATTCGCCGGAGGCTCTTGCTTCCGTTATCGGCACAACAGCGGAAAATATCCGCGAAGCTGCGCGGCTTTTCGCCAAGGCGAAGAATGGCGCGATCTATTACGGGCTGGGCGTAACCGAGCACAGCCAAGGCTCGACCATGGTCATGTCCATGGCCAACCTTGCCATGGCGACCGGCAATATTGGCCGCGAAGGCGTTGGCGTCAATCCGCTGCGCGGGCAGAACAATGTGCAGGGCTCCTGCGACATGGGCTCGTTCCCGCACGAGCTTCCCGGCTACCGGCACATTTCAAACGTCGAAGTGCGCGGCCAGTTTGAAGCCGACTGGGGCGTGACTCTCAATCCCGATCCGGGCCTGCGCATCCCCAACATGTTCGCCGCCGCCATCGACGGAACCTATAAGGGCCTCTACGTGCAGGGCGAGGACATTGCCCAGTCCGATCCGAACACCAAACATGTGTCGGCGGCGCTGGAGGCGATGGAATGCATCATCGTGCAGGACCTTTTCCTCAACGAGACCGCCGCCTTCGCCCATGTCTTCCTGCCCGGCACGTCCTTCCTTGAAAAGGACGGAACCTTCACCAACGCCGAGCGGCGCATCAACCGGGTGCGGCCGGTGATGAAGGAGAAGAGCGGCATTTCGGAATCCGAACTCGTCTGCAAACTGGCGCGGGCGATGGGTTATGACATGCGCTACGGGTCACCCGCCGACATCATGGACGAGATCGCGCGGCTGACGCCTAGCTTCGCCGGCGTGTCGTTTGCGCGCCTCGACACGGACGGCTCCTTGCAATGGCCGGTGAATGAAAAGTTCCCGAACGGCGCGCCGATCATGCATGTTGACGGATTCGTGCGCGGCAAGGGCCGCTTCATGATCACCGAATATGTGCCGACCGAGGAGCGGACCAACCGCCACTTCCCGCTGATCCTGACCACGGGCCGCATTCTCTCGCAGTACAATGTCGGCCAGCAGACCCGCCGCACCGAAAACTCGCGCTGGCATCCGGAGGACCTCATTGAAATCCATCCGCATGACGCCGAGGAGCGTGGCATCGGCGAGGGCGATTTTGTCTCGATCGGCTCGCGCATGGGCGCAACGACGCTGCGGGCGAAGATCACCGAACGCATGCCGCAGGGCGTGGTCTACACGACGTTCCACCACCCGCTGTCCGGCGCCAACGTTGTTACCACCGAGTTCTCTGACTGGGCGACGAATTGCCCGGAGTACAAGGTCACCGCCGTGCAGCTCACCCGCTCCAACATGCCGGGCGACTGGCAGCGCGAGCGCGGGGAGATGGAAGAGACGCATTTTAATATCGCGGCGGCGGAGTAGCGTGGTGAAGAATTCGGGCGGCAATAATTTCGGTGACAGTGCACTTAATTCTTCCAGCGATGTGCGTAATTGGGATGCATTGCGCGAAGAATTAAGTGCACTGTCACCGAAATTGTTGCCGCCCGAATTCCCGCAGCCATGAAAATCGTCCGTCTCGATGACGCGCATCACGACGTCTCCCCGCATGTCAGCGGGCGCATCCATTCGAAAGGCGGCGTGCGCCCGGAAGTCTGGATGCTCGCCGAAGAAGCTCCCGCTTCCATACTCTACAACGGCGCGTCCTTCGCGGTGATGATGGTGACGCCATCCGATCTTGAAGACTTCGCCGTCGGCTTCTCGATCACCGAGGGCATCGCCGCCTCGCCAAATGAAATCGGCTCTATCCGCATTGCCGAGGCCGCAGACGGTTTCCTCGTCAATGTTGAGGTGGACGCCGGCGCATTGGAGCGCGCCGAGGGACGCCGCCGCACGCTGACTGGCCGCTCCGGCTGCGGCATATGCGGGGCGCAGTCGCTGGATGCGGTGATGAAGCCGTTGGCGCATGTCTCCGGGATTGGGCCCACTGTGGCGGCGATTGAAAAGGCTTTTGAAAAAATGCCTTCCCTTCAGCCGATGAACCTCGTTAACCGCTCCACGCACGCAGCGGCGTTTTGTGACATTTCCGGCAAAGTGGAACTGGTGCGCGAAGACATCGGCCGCCACAATGCGCTGGACAAGCTGGCCGGGGCGCTGGCGCGGCAGGGCCGCGACGCTTCCGCCGGGTT
>JANMMM010000386.1:0-5069 GCA_031373225.1 Phyllobacteriaceae bacterium
GCGACGCTGGCGGCGGTGCGGGTCGAAGCGCCCCCGACGCCACTCATCCAACCCGGCGGTCCCGTTGACCAGCGGAAGCCTGAGCCAGATCTTGGCCGAAGTGTAGCCGAAATCCGGCACCGGCCCTGCAAGCGGCTTTGTGGCCACAACCGACTGGTCAATGAAATCCTGCGCGCTCAATTGCCAATCGGAATCAATAATGTATTCAATGTGCCGGCCAAGCGCCTGCATATCCGCCGGACCATTCAGGACCAGCGGCGTCTGACTGGCGGCATGGACCGGGGCTTGGGAGAGCGCTGCTATCAAAGCCAGAACGAGAAATGCCAATGTGACAACCCGGGTGCGCGCGCTCCGGCGGGCGGTCGTCCAATGAGACGGCGCGTCCTGATCGCCGACGTTCATGCGTTCGTCTCGTGGGGTCTTGCCAAGGCGCTGTCGGCGCTGGAGGACGTCGATATTGTTGTAACCGTCACGAATGGCATTGATGCAATTGTTCAAATTCGAAAAGCCCGCCCCGACTGCGCCATTCTCGACTACAATATGCCCGGCGCGAACGGAATGGAAGTATACCTTGAGGCGAAACGCTGGTCGCCGGAGACACGTTTCGTGCTGCTCACCGGCACGGCGCTGCCGGAAACAGTCCGCGCTTTCGTCGAGGCTGGCATTGACGGCGTGTGCCTCAAAGACTGTTCCGAGGAGGAGATCGCTGGCGTCGTGCGGCAAGTGCTCAATGGCAAGAAAGCGGTTGGCGCGAGCGCGCAGCTTCTCTTGAATGCGAAGGCTGAGACAGTCGCGGTGACCGACCGCGAACTTGCCGTGCTGCAGGCCATTGCGCGCGGCCATACCAATGCCAGCGCCGCCGATGCGCTTGGAGTCAGCCACAAGACGATTGACACCCACCGGACCAATCTGATGCGCAAGTTTGCCGTGAATTCAACGGCGAGCCTGCTCCTGGCCGCAGTGCGGGCGGGACTGCTTGATCCGTCCAGCATCCGCTGATTAAAAGCTTCCGGCGCTGAAACGGTATTGCTTGGGCGACCGCATCCCCTCTCGCCGTCATTCCGGTGCCGCGAAGCGGAACCCGGAATCCAGAGATGGGATGCCTGCATGGGGGCTGAAATGGTGGTTTGGCAGGCTTGAACCCGGTCAGCGCAGGAGCGAAACTTCGGTCTTCGCCGCTCTGGATTCCGGGTTCCGCTACGCGGCCCCGGAATGACGGATTTGAGTAGTCGGCGGCCAAAATGCGTCCATTTGAGCGGCCGATGCGCTCGCTGCGCCACCCCTCCAGGCTCTTGATGAAGCCGTGGCAATTCAGGTGATCGCCTGATGTTCCGCATTGCCGCCTTCTGCTGAATTGGGCCCGTCGAGACATTTCTAAAGCGTCTCGAAACGGGAGGCTCACATGGACTATTCGGCGGTGGCTTTATACTTTGCGGCAGTGGTTGCCTACACGATCTCGCCGGGTCCCATGATGGCGGTCATCATCGCACGGACACTCGGACGCGACAGCAAAGGCGCGGCGGCGCTTGCGACCGGCTTCTGCGCCGGATTTGTCATCGCAGTGCTTGCAGTCGCATTGGGCATTGGCGTGTGGGCGCAGAGCAGGCCCGACATTCTTTCACTCGGGAAGTATTTTGGCGTCGCCTACCTTCTATGGCTGGCCGTGGGCATGTGGAACGGCCGTTCCGGCGCAAACGCGGCAGGTCAGGACAAAGGCGGCTGGCTGGCATCGGTCTGCGCCGGAATCGCGCTTTGTCTCGGCAACCCGGCGACGCTGTTGATCTACATGATCCTGCTGCCGATCATCGCCCCGGCCGGCTACATCAACGCAGGCCAGATGGCGCTGGTCGCGCTGGTCACGTTCGTTGCCGTCGGCGCGGTCTTCTTCGGCACCATCCTGATTGCGCGCCAGTTTAACGGCATCCGCGCATCCCATGCCTCATCCCGCATGGTCGGCCGCGCCACCGCTGGCACACTGGCGCTGACCTCGGTGTGGATGCTTGAAGCGTGAACGGCGCATAACGCCGCGTCAATTCAGGTGATCACCTGATGGCCCGGTCCGATCCTATCTGTTGAATTTGAACCTGTCGAACACGCGCATTCCGGTTCGGCATCAGTCTGGGAGGACGAGATGGAACACGAAACAATCCTGCCATACTTCATCGCTGTCGCCGCGCTGACCACAGCTCCCGGGCCGCTGATGGCAGTTCTTGTGGTCCGCTCGCTACAGCGCGACGCCAAGGGGGCTGCCGCATTTGCCGCCGGTCTTTGCGCGGGCGACGTGGTAGCCGTTCTCGCCGTGGCACTGGGGATTGGCGTGTGGGCGCAGAGCGTGCCGGGCTTGCTTTCGCTGGGGAAATATCTCGGCGTGGCCTATCTTCTCTGGCTGGCGGCCGGGATGTGGAACAACCGCGGGGGTGCGATATCCTCGAAGCCGCATAATGAAGGCAGGCTCGCTTCGGCAGGCGCCGGTACGGCAATATGTCTGGGCAATCCATCAACGCTGCTGATCTACATGCTTCTGCTGCCAAATGTTGCGCCTGCCGGTTTTGCCAATTTTGAACAAATGGCTCTTGTGGTGCTGGTCACGCTCACCGCCGTCGGCACAGTCTTCTTCGGCACGATCCTGCTGGCGCGGCAAGTCAGCCGAATTATCGCGACGCCCGCATCCTCGAACTTGCTCGCACGCATTGCCGCTGCCACGATGGGTCTGTGTTCTGTCTGGATTCTCATGGCATGAGGCCAGCGTTCTCCGCTTGCCTTCCCGCCCGCATTCGGCCAATAGGCCGCCATGCTCCAAATCACCGACCTCTCCCTCCGCATCGCGGGCCGCCTGTTGCTCGACCATGCCAACCTGACGCTCCCCGAAGGCACGCATGCCGGCCTTGTCGGTCGCAATGGCACAGGCAAGACCACTTTATTCCGCGCCATCACCGGCGATCTGGCTTCCGAGACCGGCTCCACGTCCCTGCCCCGCAATATGAAAATCGGCCAGGTGGCGCAGGAAGCGCCGGCGACCGAGCAGTCGCTTTTGGAGATCGTGCTGGAGGCGGACACGGAGCGCAGTTCGCTGCTTTACGAAGCCGATCATGCCACCGACCCGGACCGCATTTCGGAAATCCATATCCGCCTCGCCGACATTGACGCGCATTCGGCGGAGGCGCGGGCGGGGGCGATCCTGTCCGGCCTCGGCTTTGATCCGGCGGCGCAGCAGCGGCCCGCCTCAAGCTTCTCCGGCGGCTGGCGGATGCGGGTGGCGCTGGCGGCGGTTTTGTTCGCGCAGCCGGACCTTCTGCTGCTCGACGAGCCGACCAATTATCTTGATCTGGAAGGCACGCTGTGGCTGGAATCCTATGTGGCGAAATATCCGCACACGGTCCTGATGATTTCGCATGACCGCGACCTTCTCAACAAGGCGGTCAATTCGATTGTGCATCTGGAAAACCAGAAGCTGACTTTTTACCGCGGCGGTTATGACCAGTTCGAGCGCCAGCGCGCCGAGGCTCTGGAGCTGCAGGGCAAGGCGCAGGTGAAACAGGCGGCCAAGCGCGCCCATATGGAGGCGTTTGTCGCCCGCTTCCGCGCCAAGGCGTCGAAAGCCAAGCAGGCGCAGTCGCGCCTGAAAATGCTGGAGAAGATGAAGCCCATCGCATCCGTGATCGAAGACAATGTCGCGCCATTCGGCCTGCCCGGCCCGGTCAAGGAAGCCGCCTCGCCGATCATCGCCATGTATGACGTGTCCACCGGTTATGAGGCGCATAAACCGATCCTCAAACACCTTGACCTTCGCATAGATCATGACGACCGCATCGCGCTGCTCGGGGCGAACGGCAATGGCAAATCCACCTTCGCCAAGCTGATCGCCAACCGGCTGACCAAGTTCAGCGGCTCATCGACCATTGCGCCGAACCTGAAGGTCGCCTTCTTCGCCCAGCATCAGCTCGACGATCTGCGCCCGGAGGAGAATTCCATCGAACATGTGCGCCGCCTGATGCCGGACGCGCCTGAAGCCAAAGTGCGCGGGCGCGTGGCGCAGATGGGGTTGGCGACGGCCAAGATGATGACGCCCGCCAAGGACCTGTCGGGCGGCGAGAAGGCGCGGCTTTTGATGGGGTTGGCGACATTTGAGGGCCCGAACCTGCTCATCCTTGACGAGCCAACCAACCATCTCGACATCGACTCGCGCGAGGCCTTGGTCGAGGCGCTGAACGATTTTCCGGGCGCGGTGATCCTCATCTCGCATGATCCGCATCTGATTGAATCGACCGTGGACCGGCTCTGGCTGGTGCATGACGGCACGGTGAAAGATTTCGACGGCGACCTCGACGAATACAAAGCGCTCGTCTTAAACGGCACAATCTCCGGCACGACCGGCCAACGCGACAAGCGCGAGGCGCAGCAGCCGAAGGTCAACAAAGCCGAGGCCCGCAAAATCGCCGCCCAGCGCCGCATCGAATACGCGCCGCTGGCCAAAAAGATCAAGGAAGCCGAGGAATTGGTGGCAAAGCTTCAGAGAAAGATTCAAGCCATAGAGGCGGAGTTCGCCAACCCGGCCGACTCGCCGGACCATATGCGCAAGCTCGGCATGGACAAGACCGATGCGCAGAATAAGCTCGCGATGGCGGAGGAGAACTGGGTGGCAATGGCGGACGAGTATGAGATGAAGATGAGCGCCTAGCGCTGGCCCGCGTCCCTGCCCCATCTGGGTCTTGCCGCGATTTCACCAGGCGCCTGCCCCGCGCCGATCAGCCATGACAAGAGCGCAGCCGCCATGCCGGCCGCGAGAAGCAGCCGGGAGATTACTCTGACAGCGGGATTCTGTTTGGCGGGACCAGATTCGAACACCACAAGAATCCGCCGCATCGACAGGTTTTCCGGCCCGGACAGACTCGCATCCAGCTTGTACGCTCCCGTTTTTGGCACGTCAAAAGCCTTGAGGCTGGCGGTGTAGTTTTTGCCGGGCGGTTCCGGCCCGTATCCGGGGCTTTCGGCGGAATTTGTGAATATCGCGACAGATTCCAGGACCTTGGCGCCCTGCATCGACAGGGTCACAGCAAGATCGGTGCGCG
>JANMMM010000009.1:0-10622 GCA_031373225.1 Phyllobacteriaceae bacterium
ATGTAATTGAACTCAATGTGCGGCGGATCGTCGGGGTTGGCGGAGCGCAGGCTGATCTGCCCGCGCGATTTGGAGCGCATCGGGCCGACATGCGCCTGAAATCCATGCCCCTTCACCGCCGCCCTGCCGTCATAGCGCACGGCGGCGGGGATGAAGTGGAACTGGATGTCGGGGTAATCGACCCCTGCGGCGGAGCGGACGAAGGCGCAGGATTCGAAATGGTTGGTCGCGCCAAGACCGGTTTTGAAGAACAGCCACTCGGCGCCGATTAAGGCTTTGGAAAACACGTTGAGCTTTGAGTTAAGCGACAGCTTCTGTGTGCTCCGCTGCTGGATATAAACTTCCAGATGATCCTGCAGGTTCTTACCGACACCCGGACGGTCGGCGGTGACGGGGATGCCGAACTTTGCCAGCTCGCCGGCGGGGCCGATGCCGGAAAGTAATAGAAGCTTGGGCGAATTGATCGAAGAGGCGGCGAGGATGACTTCGCGCCGCGCCTTGATGATTTCGATCCGCCCATGCGCTTCGATTTCAACGCCGACGGCGCGTTGATTCTCGATGACAACGCGGCGGGCGAAACCTTTGATCAGACTCACATTCTTCCGCTCCAGCGCCGGACGCAGATAGGCGTTGGCCACCGACCAGCGGCGGCCGTCATGGATGGTCTGCTCCATCGCCGCAAAGCCTTCCTGCTTCGCACCGTTGTAATCGGAGGTGGTCTCAAACCCCGCCTGCCGCCCCGCCTCGACAAAGGCCTTGTAGAGCGGATTGCGCTGCGCGCCCTTCTGCACAAACAGCGGCCCGGCGCGCCCGCGCCAGCCCTCATCGCCGCCATCCACATTTTCCATGCGCTGGAAATAGGGCTGCACGTCGGCGAACGACCATCCCTGCGCGCCCATGTCCGACCAAGCGTCGAAATCCCTCGCATGGCCGCGCACATAGACCATGCCGTTGATCGAGGACGAGCCGCCAATGACCTTGCCGCGCGGCGTCGCGAGGCGGCGGTTGTTCAGATGTGGCTCCGGCGCGGTTTCGAAGCCCCAATTGTAGTGCGGCATGTTCATTGGGATCGACAGCGCCGACGGCATCTGGATCAAGGGGCCGATGTCTGTGCCGCCATATTCGATGACCGCGACTGTGTTTTTTCCGTCTTCCGACAGGCGGTAGGCCAGCGCCGAGCCTGCCGAGCCGGAGCCGACGATGACGAAGTCGGCCTCGAAGGCTGCCGGATGCTCCGGAAAATGTTTGCCTGCGCTCATTCGCCCCTCGGAAACCGCGCGTTTTCTTCGAGCACGTTCAAATCCATATGGTTGCGCATATAGCGCTCCGAGGCCTTTTGCAGCGGCTGATAATCCCAGGGATAATAGGCGCCGTTGCGCAAGGCTTCGTAAACAACCCAGCGCCGCGCTTGACTTTCCCGCACCGCCTTGTCGAACGCCTCCATGTCCCAGCGCGGACGCACCTTGTTCATGAAGCCGGTGACGAGCAGGGAATAGGTCGTGTCCTTGGCGAGATTGTTCAGTTCGAGCGGGTCTTGCTCCAACTGGTAAAGCTGCGGCGCATCGGCCTCGCAATGGACGAATTTGTATGGCCCTTCGCGCAAGGCCACGAGCGGCGCGATAGAGCCCTCGGCGGCATATTCCATTGGCACGGCCATCGAACGCGGCTCGCCCTTGGCAATCGGCAGCAGGCTTTCGCCGTCCGTCCAGGGCGCGATCTCCGACAGGTCAATGCCCGCCAGCGCGCCGAGCGTCGGGTTGATGTCTAGCGTCGAGACCGGCTCGGCAATCAGGGCAGGATTTATGCCCGGACCTGCCAGCATCAGCGGCACGCGGGCCGAGCCTTCGAAGAAGTTCATCTTGAACCAAAGGCCGCGCTCGCCCAGCATGTCGCCATGGTCCGAGGTGAACAGGATGATCGTGTCGTCCAGCATCCGCGTGTCGGTCAGCACCTGCATCAGCTCGCCGAGCTTATCGTCGATGTAGCTGATATTGGCGAAATAGCCCTGACGGGCGCTACGGATATGCTCCGGTGTGATGTCAAATTTCTTGTGGTCGCAGGCTTCCAAAAGACGCTGCGAATGCGCGTCCTGTTTCCTGAACGGGATTTCGCCGACGGAAGGATCAAGCGCCGGACAGTCCTCGTACAGGTCCCAATATTTCTTCCGCGCCACATAAGGATCGTGCGGGTGTGAGAAGGAAACCGTCAGGCACCAGGGCCGCGTCTCATCTGCGGTTGACGTGCGCGACAGCTGATAGAGCTTCTGGCAGGCCGCGAACCCGACTTCGTCGTCATACTCCATCTGGTTGGTGATTTCGGCGATTCCCGCCCCGGTGACCGAGCCGAGATTGTGATACCACCAGTCGATCCGCTCGCCCGGCCTGCGGTAATCCGGCGTCCAGCCGAAATCGGCCGGGTAAATATCCGTCGTCAGCCGCTCCTCGAACCCGTGCATCTGGTCCGGCCCGACAAAATGCATCTTGCCGGACAGGCAGGTCTGATAACCGGCGCGGCGCAGATGGTGGGCATAGGTCGGAATGTCCGAGGCGAACTCGGCGGCATTGTCATAGACCCGGGTGCGCGACGGCAGCTGCCCGGACATGAACGAGGCGCGGGCCGGGGCGCAGAGCGGAGACGCCGTGTAGGCATTGGCAAACCGCGCCGAGCGCGCCGCCAGCGCCTTCAGATGCGGCGCGTGCAGAAAATCCGCCGGCCCGTCGGGAAAAAGCGTTCCTTTGAACTGATCGGCCATGACGATCAGAATGTTGGGGCGTTTGACGCGCACGATTTGAATTTCTTATCTCCCGCTCTGGACAGAATAGGCGATACCAGCGAACCTGCCCAAGACGCAATCCGGCAATCACTGTCGCGGCTGCGGCAGCTTGGCGAAATGTTGGGAGCATTCATGACAAATCCGGTTCTGGTCGAAGTTTCGCGCGGCGGGGAGAAGGAGAGCCGGCACCGCGGCGCGGTGGCGGTGTTTGATGCGGAGGGGAAAGTTGTCCTTTCCATCGGCGACATTGACACGCCAATCTATCCGCGCTCGGCGGTCAAGGCCATGCAGGCGCTGCCGCTGGTGGAGTCCGGCGCAGCGGACAGATACGGATTTGGCAACCGCGAGCTGGCGCTCGCCTGCGCCTCGCATGGCGGCGAGCCGGGGCATGTTGAGCTGGCGCGCGAGATGCTGGCCAAGGCCGGCCGCTCCGAGCATGATCTTGAATGCGGCGTCCACTGGCCGTCCGACCACAAGGTGCTGACAGCGCTGGCAAGCTCGGGCGGAACGCCCGGCCCGGCGCACAATAACTGCTCCGGCAAACACGCCGGCTTTATCTGCACCATGTGCCACGAGGGCGTTGACCCCGCCGGCTATGTCGGCCCCGGCCACAAGGCGCAGCAGAATGTCCGCGCCGTCATGGCCGAAATCACCGGCTTTGCCCACAGCGTCGACCATTGCGGCACCGACGGCTGCTCGATCCCGGCGTATGCCGTGCCCTTGAAAAACCTCGCGCAGGGCTTCGCCAAAATGGGATCAGGCACCGGCTTTGCCCCCGGACGCGCCAAAGCCGCCAAGCGCCTCATCGCCGCCTGCATGGCCGAACCCTGGCTGATGGCCGGCACCGGCTTTGCCGACACCAGGCTGATCGAGGCGGGCAAGGGCAAAGTCTTCGTCAAAGGCGGCGCAGAAGCCGTCCACTGCGGCGCAATTCCCTCGCTCGGCCTCGGCATCGCGCTCAAATGCGACGACGGCGGCGCAAGAGCCTCCGACGTGATGATCGCGGCGGTGCTGGCAAAGCTCATGGTGAAGGATGAGGCGCTGGCGGAGACGTACCGCGGGGCGGCGAAGAAGGTGTTGAAGAACTGGAACGGGATGGTGGTGGGGAAGGTGAAGACGGTGGGGGAATTGGGGTGGGGATTGTCCTCTTAAAGCTGCAAACCGTCGACAAATCGTCTGCTTGAACCAGAGGGGATCGCCATCGCGAGTGAACTCCGCCAGGTTCGGAGGGAGGTGCCGCGAATGGATTGGACAGGCCAGCTGTTGCGCCACAGGCTGTGAAGTAGCGACAGCCCGCCCTACACCGGCCGTTCAATCGCGGCCTCCGCCAACCGCTCCGGCACGGCGAAGAAAATCTCCACGGGCGGTGATATCGGCCGGAGCCTTCCGCCGACGATGACGCCGGTCAGCGCCGCCTTGTATTTTGCGGCCGCGACCGCGCTGTTGTTTTGCCAGATTTCCACCGGATGCTCGACGACATAGCGCAGCTCGTCCACATAGGTGCAGACAACATCGCCCTTGTTGGTCAGCTCGGCGGCGGCGCGCGGGGTCTGGCCCCGGCTCATAAACCCAAGCGCGCCGTCAATCTGTTCCTCCGTGTTGCAGAACAGGCCCTGAAGGTTGAGCGGCCCGTCCTGCGCCCAGACGGGGCAGTGAAACGTCCATGCGAGGCAGGCGGCGAGCGGAAGCGCCTTTCGAAAGGTCAGGCGGCTTGTCAGAGGATAAGCGGTTTGGCTGCGCATGATGTCGCTCCTTGGCCGGATTGAAATGCCAAGGCATCCTATCGCGGCCACCATCGGCAAGTGACGGGCGTCCGGCGATCATTCCCCGAATTTTTGACGAATTCCCGCTGGACAGAGGCGCTGACATTGAGCGCCGGAAAGTGTATGAGACCAGGGGGCATATGTGGGTCCGGCCATGTGGCTGGAAGACGGGGTGGACGTGCCGGCACAAACCACTTTTGTCATCAACGGCGTGATTGCCGACCTCGGCGGCGAAACGCTGCGTTCCAGGGACGGCGCGGCGATTGTCCTGCGGCCGCAGGCTTTTGCGACATTGCGTCATATGATCATGAACGCCAACCGGCTGGTCACAAAAGATGAACTCACACAGGCCGTGTGGCGGGGCCTGGCGGTCACCGACGACAGCCTTGTTCAATGTGTTCATGAAATCCGCCGCGCTTTGAATGATGACGCGCATGATGTACTGCAGACAGTGACGCGGCGCGGCTACCGGCTGGTTCTGCCGGGGCGCAATGATGCTGCCTTGGCCGCTGGGCCTTCAATCGCGGTGCTCCCTTTCACGAATTTGAGTGAGGCGTCCGCGCAAAACTACTTCACAGATGGTCTCGTGGAGGAAGTCATCACCAGCCTGTCGAAAATCCCGGGACTGTTTGTCATCGCGCGCAACTCGTCTTTCGCCTATCGGGGAGGGACGATGGATGTCCGCAGTGTCGCTGCCGAGCTGGGAGTGCGGTATGTGCTGTCGGGCAGCGTGCGGCGGTCGGGCGACCGCCTGCGCATCAGCGGGCAGCTTATCGACGGCGCATCGGGCGCCCATATCTGGGCCGGCAGTTTCGACGGAGCAGCCAAGGACATTTTTGACCTTCAGGACGAGTTTGCAGAGCGCATCGCCGGCGTGATCGAGCCCTCGGTCCGCCGCGCGGAGATCGAACGGGCGCGGCGCAAGGGACCTGACAGCCTGGATGCCTATGATCTGTATCTGCGCGCGCTGCCCCATGTCCTCGCGAACACGATGGCGGGCAACGGCGAAGCGCTTCAACTGCTCAACGACTCGCTGCGGCTCGACCCGGATTATATGCCTGCGCACGGCTACGCCGCATGGTGCCATGAGCAGCGCTACTTCAGAAACGGGTTTGACCCGGCGGACCGGGAGGCCGCTCTCGGACATGCCGACATTGCGCTGGGGGTAAATTCCGACGACCCGCAGGCGTTGAGCATCGGGGCCTTTGTCCGGGCCAATCTGACATGGGACCATGACGCGGCGGTTGAGGTGCTTGACCGGGCGTTGGCGATGAACGGCAATTCGGCGTTGGCTTTCGGGTTCAGCGCCCTTGTGAGCGCGCACAGCGAACGTCATGACCGGGCGGTTGAACACGCCCAAAAGGCTTTGCGGCTCAGCCCCTTGGACGATCCGTTGAACTACCACCCCTATTGCGCGCTGGCGCTGACCAATCTATTCGCCGGCCATTTCAGGGAAGCCGTCACCTATGCCACTTTGACAATTCAGGTGAATCCGGGCTTCAGCCCCCCCTACGTCTACCTTGTGGCCAGCCTCGTCAACCTTGGCAATTTCGAGGCCGCGAACGCGGCGGCGCGGCGTCTGCTGGAAATCGCCCCGGCTTTTTCGATTGACGGCTTCGCGCGGATGGGCCTGTTCCGCGCGCCGCTGATGGATGGCATAGTTGCGGCGCTGAGGAAGGCGGAATTGCCGTAATCTCTGTATTTGAACATCAGCCGTCAAACTTTCAACGTCCCCTTGCCGCACTCAATCCCCCGCGATAGTCTCCCAGCCGTGGAGCACAGGAGGCAGATCATGCATTCAATTGCCACACAAATCCGCAACGCCGCATTCGCCGCGGCTTTGTCCCTCACGACCGCCGTGTTCCCCACGCTGGCGCAGGACGGCGGGGAACTCGCGGGGCATTGGCGCAAGACCACAATCGTGTTTGAGAGCCCCCGCGACGAGCATTTGATTTTGAATGCCGACAGCACATTCCAGAACTGGACCGTCACGGCAACCGAAACCGGAACGCCATTGGCGGGGCAATGGGAAGCCAACGGGAATGTGCTGATATTCCGCATGGAGGGAAGCGAAGACCAGTCATCGACGTTCACCTTCTTTGAAGGGCGGCTGGTTTTTCCAAATGTCGAAGGCGGGCGGGGATTTTGGGACAGGGTTGAGTGACAGGCGCGGCGCGGCGGCCCCGATCATTTCAGTGTTTTGCCCGGATGGTCTGAATCAAATCATCAGGACAGAAAGCTTGTCTTGCCGTCGCTAGCCAGCGCCGCCCATCGCCAGCCGCGCCGCGCTGACGATGAAACCTGACCGCGTGAAGCCGTTCGCTTCCGCGTGTTTGTCGATCAGGTCCAGAACTTCCGACGGCACGGAAATATTCACCCGCACGGTTTTGGACTGTGTTTCGAGCGGCACGAGAATCGCGACGCCGTCGCGGTTTTCCTGATCGGCCATCACGGATTCGAGCGTGGAAGGCTCCGGAATTGCTTCTCCGTCCTCGATCATGCCTGCGACATGAAACGCGAGCGCCTCGGCGGCCAAATTGCGCGCATCATCCAAGGTCTGTCCGGCGCTGATGCAGCCCGGGAAATCCGGGAAGGAAACACCGTAGTCGCTGTCCGCGTCTTTGTGAATGAGGGCGATGTGCTGACGCATGGGTTTCAACCTTGTTTTATTCGCAAGCCGGACTGCTTTTCAATGCTGCGGAGCGTGCCGACAGGGACATCGCGCTTGGGATGCGGCACAGTTACCCGGCCCGGTCGTGACGCATGCTTGAACTGAACATGGCTTCCGGTTTGGCCGACTTCGAACCAACCGGCGGCAAGCAAAAGTCGGATAACATTCCGGCTGTTCATGTGTGTATTTATACACAAAAGTATAGAAAATCAAGTGGGTGCTGATGGCCTATGAAACCCTGTTCCCCGCCACCGTCAAATGCGCAAACCCCTCCGCGCCCTCAGCCGCCAAATCCCCCGTGGCAATCTCGGCCCATTTATGCCCCATTACCGCCCCGCGCTTGGCCCCTTCAATCACGTTGCCGGTGATGACCGCAGCCCCCGCGCCGTCCGCGACCGTAACAGCGATGCCTTCGCCGCAGTTGCGGATGACATTGCCGCCCGCCGTCACATTGCGCAGATAGGGGCCCCAGCCGAGATTGATGCCGTAAAGCGGGGCGTTTTCGATGACGTTGGCGGTGATGGCCGTGTCGGCTTCGGCGTGGATGCCGACGCCGAAGCCGGGGGAATCGGCTTGGTAGGGGCCTTTATCGGAAAGGTCGCGGATGATGTTGCCGGTCACGGTTGAAAGGCGGCCGCCCTCGTTGAAATTGGCGATGGAGATGCCGTTGGCCGCGCCCTGCACGACATTGTTGGCGATGATTGCGCCCTCAAAAGAGAACTCGGAATAGATGGCGGTCTCGCCTGAGCGGGCGCAATTGTTGCCGATGATCTGGATGTTATTGCCGGAATTGGAGCGGATGGCGGTGAAGGCGCAGTCTGTGATAACGTTGTTGGACACTTGGACGTTGCCGGCGCGGAAAATGTTGATGCCGTTGCCATATTGGCCGGTGCCGCCGTTCGCCGCCGAGATGCGGCTGATCCGGTTGCCGGAAACGATGGTGCCGTCTTCGGCGGCCTGCCAGCGGTGCACCAGAATGCCGCCATTGGCGCAGTCGGCGATCACGTTGGAGGAAATGTCCAAGCCGCGCGCTTCGACGGAATAGATGGCGGAATCCTTCGCGCCCGACACGTGGCAGCCGTCGATGCGGCCCGCCCCGCCTTCCAGCGATATACCGTTTTTCGAGCTGCCGGTGATGTCGCAGGCCTCGATGACGACATTTCCGACATGCCGCGCCTCGATGAGGCCGGTGGAGTATTCCCCAAGCGCTCGGTTCTGGCCGTCAATGACGATGCTGGACAGCTGCAGCATGTCGATGCCGTCGGCGGCAAACAAATGGCCTTCGCCGCCATATATGATGCGCGAGGCTCCCGGCACGCCATTGATGCGCACGCGGCGCGGCAGCTTCAAGTTGGAGACCATGTAGACGCCAGGCGGCAGGAACACCGGCTGGTCATTGTCCGATGCGTCGTTCAGGATGCGCTCGAAGACCTTAGACTGGTCATCAAACGCGCCCGGGCGGAATCCAAGTTCGGCGGCGTTGATCGAGCCGCGCATGTCGGCGTTCTGCAGAAGTCCCGCGCGTGCAGGGACGGGCGCAAGCGCCACCGCCGCTGCGCCGAGGAGGAAATGCCGCCTGTTGAAACCCTGTTTTTCCTTCATGGCTTATGAAAAGCAGGTTTTGTGCCGTTTTCTTCTGTGCTGTTTTGAAACAATGCCCTTGAACACAGCCGGGCTTGCGGCTTGGCTGCGCAGCGCCTACCTTCACTATATGAGCAGCGCATTCACCAAAGACTCCGACGATGGCGGCGCGCTTCCCGAGCCCGGGGAGCGCCATGTCAGCACGCACCGCAATCTGGTGTCGCGACATGGCCTTGAGCTGATTGACGCCGCGATCGCCTCGCTGCGCGACGAGCATCACCGCGCCGAGATGGAAGGCGACCGTGAGAAGCTGGCGCTGACATCGCGCGACCTGCGCTATTGGACGGCGCGGCGCGAGAATGCGGAAGTTTCCGAGCCGGAGCCTGCAGGCGATGCCGTGCGCTTTGGCATGGTTGTCACGGTGCGCGGCGGTGACGGCGTCAGCCATGTCTGGAAAATCGTCGGCGAGGATGAGGCGGACGCTAAACATGGCACGATTTCGCACGTCTCGCCGATGGCGCTGGCGCTTTTTGGCAAGAAGGCGGGCGATGCGGCGAGCGTCAATGGGCGGGAATGGGAAATAGTCGGGGTCAGCGCGGCCTAGACTTTCGCCGTCGCCTTCATGTCGCGCATGTGCCGCGCCAGATCCTCGACCGTCTCAAGCCCCCAAAGCGCTGTCCGGTCGGCGTCACAGCCGAAATATTCCTCAAGCTCGAGGACGACAACTTCCATCACCAGGCTGTCACTGACAATGTCCTCAATCCGGGTCGGGGCGAAGATGAGGTCAGCGGAAACGCCGGTCGCCGCCGCCAAAACACGTCTGGCCACCGCGCAATTGACCGCCTCAGCCGTACGGCGCGGGGCAGATACCGTGAAGGAATGCGCAAGGGTGCTGTGCATGGGGCCGCCAAGTGGTCAGGACAGAACCATATGACCTTAGTTGAGTTTACGCAAAGTAAACTCACCCAAATCAATGAGGCGGAGAGGATTTATTTGCTTCTTTTTACCGCAGCGCTCAGAGCCAGCCCTTGTACCGGAAGAAGGCGAGCGGCAGCAGCGCCGACAGCACCATCAGCACGATCGCCATTGGGTAGCCGAGAACCCATTGCAGTTCCGGCATTTGCTTGAAATTCATGCCATAAATCGAAGCGACAAGCGTCGGCGGCATGAATCCGACGGCGGCGACCGAGAAAATCTTGATGATGGCGTTCTGCTCAACTGACACGAGACCGATGATCGTGTCGAGGAGGAAGGTGATCTTGTTCTGCAGAAACTCGACATGGGCGTTGAGGGAATTGGCGTCGCGTTCGAGCGACTTGATTCGTGCGCTGGCCTTGGTTTTGCTTTTCTCAGACGACGCATTGAGCACGCTGACATAGACGAGCAGCCGACTCAGCCCGGCAAGCGCTTCAAGCAATTTGGACAGAAGCGATCCTTCAATCCCCAGATGACGCATGGCTTTGCGGAATGCGGGCGTTGAAAGGCCGCCTTTGCCGCTGGAACGGAACAGGTGCGTGGATTCGTCCTCAAGTCGGCCTGATATACCTTCCAAAATGTCGGCGGCGCGATCAGTCACAGATTCCAGTATGCCAAGAAAAATAGAAAATCCGTCGCAGCCTTCATTCACGAAGCCATTCGATGGCTTGGTCGCGTATTTTTCAAACAGCAGAAAGGATTTTGGCCGGCAGTAGCGCACAGTGATCATCCGCTTGCCGCTCAGGATGAATGTGATTGGCTGAAGACCGGGATGGTCGGTGTCCACCGAATGTAACAGCGGTGTCGTCATGTAGTGCGCGCCGTTCTCCACATAGAACCGGCTCGATTCCTCGATTTC
>JANMMM010000032.1:0-27633 GCA_031373225.1 Phyllobacteriaceae bacterium
CGCATCGCCTGACGCGGCAGATTGTCGAGCGCGTGGCGCATGGCGATCAGGCGGCGGCGCAGCGCGTCGGGCGAGATGAGGTCGCCGTCCTCAGGGTCAGGCCGGAAGACCGGAACTTGTCTTGCGGGAGGGAAGACCGGATCGAAGAGGCCGGGAACGGAAATGCGCGGCCCGTCTTGCGCCATGGCCTGCGCCAAGACCTGCGGCGCGCTCTGCTCATCCTCAAACCGTTCCGGCGCAAAGCGCTTCAGCGGATCAATCAGGCGGAAGGCGGCGACGCGGTCTGCGTCTCTTTCAAAAGCGGTCACTTTAGGAAAGGCCCGGGAAGCGCCGCCGTCCCTGAGCTTCACCACGATCCCGCGCGCGGCCATGACGATGAGACGGCGCAGGGCGGATTCGGCGGGGCGCAGAAGGGCGAGGATGGCGCGGCAGACATGGCGGGGAAGAACCGCCGTGCCGCCCCGGCCGAACCCCGCCATGGCGAACAGCTCCGTGACGACCATGACAAGCCGCTCGGCGTTGCGTTCGATGATCCCGTCCCAGTCCATGCAAGTCCTTCCGGTTCAAAGACCGGGGACAGTTTACTTGGCCTGCTCCGTCCGCTGACAATTTGGCAGCAATGGATGAGGCCAAGTAAACTGTCCCCTATCTGACGCGCGATTATCGGGCATGGCTGGGAGTGGGGGATAAGTATTTTTGAAGAAAGTGATAAAGTCTTGAAAAGAGTGAAAAATATCTTTTGTCGGAGGTGGATTTATACCCCAAGTCCGCGCCGGGAAAATGGCCGCGCAAGACCGGGGACAGTTTACCTGGCCTGTTCCGCCCGCTGCCAATTGGCAGAATTGCGGTGACTGTGCGCCCAATTGTTCGCGCCAAAGCTGGGAGTTAAGCCGCGCTGTTGAAGCAATTGGGCGCACTGTCTCCGGAATTCGGGAAGCAGGCGCGCGCGGGAAAAAATCAGCCCTTCAACAGAGCTTTCAGCGAGACGGCCGGATCGGCGAGGCTCTCCAGCGCCGGTCTGGCGCCTTTGCCGATCAGCATTTCCGCCAGGCGGATGTCGCGGGCGACGGCATTGCCGACGCCGATGCCGCTGGCGGCGACAAGGCGGCCGTCAGTCTTCAAATGGAAGGTGATGAACGCGCCATTGCCGAGATCGCGGCGCACGCTCTGGTCCGCCTCGTCCTGCAGCCCGGCGATCTGCAAAGACATGTCATGCTGGTCGGACCAGAACCACGGAACGGCGCTCAGCTTCTCACCCTTGCCCAGCATGTTGGCCGCGGCGATGGCGCCATGGTCCTGCGCGCTGCGCCAGGATTCCAGCCGCACCCGGCGGCCGCCGTAAACGGTGAGCGGAAAAGAGACGCAGTCGCCTGCCGCATAGATGTCGGGGTCGCTGGTCCGCAGTTCGTCATCGACGGCGATGCCGTTTTCGAGCGTCAGCCCGGCGGCTTCGGCGAGGCCGGTGACGGGGACCGCTCCGATGCCGATGACGGCGAAATCGCCTTGCACTGAAGTGCCGTCCTTAAGCAATATTTCAACGCCGTCACCGCGCGTCTTCAGCGTGTCAATTGCCGCGCCACAGAGGATGCGGGTTCCCTCGGCTTCATGGCGGGCTGTGATCACAGCGGCGATTTCCTCGGGCACGCCGCGCGACAGGACGCGGGGCAGGCCTTCGATGACGGTGACGTCCAAGCCGCGCTTTCTGGCGCTTGCGGCAATCTCAAGTCCGATGAAGCCGCCGCCGATGATGATGGCATGGCCGCCTTTGTCCATGTGATGACGGATGGCGAGGGAGTCGTCGAAACTGCGCAGATAGAGGAAATTCGGCTGTTCCGCGCCTGGCAGCGGCAAGCGGCGGGGCAGGGCGCCCGTGGCGATCAGCAGCTTGTCATAGGAGACTGTGCCGCCGTCGGCCAAGGCGACGCGCTTGGCCGCCCGGTCGATGGACGCCGCGCCATTGCCCTTGATGAAAGTCACATTGATCGAGGCAAGCAGCGGCTCGTCTGTCAGGAACGGCGGCGACTGTTCGTCCGCTTCGGTGATGACGGATTTGGACAGCGGCGGCCGGTCATAGGGCGCGAGCTTCTCGTCTGAGATCAGCGTGACCGCGCCCTCCCAGCCGTTTTCGCGGAGCGCAACGCAGGCACGCGCGCCTGCCTTGCCGCCGCCAATGATGACCATGCCGCCGTCAATCATTTCAGGCGATCTGGATGAGGACTTTGCCGCCCTCGACCTTGACCGGATAGGTCTTGATGTTGACGCAGACCGGCGCGCCCTTGGCGGCGCCGGTTGTGTAGTCAAAGCGGCCATTGTGCTTGGGGCATTCGATGATGTGGTCCATGACGAGGCCGTCCGCGAGATGGACTTTCTCGTGCGTGCACAAGCCGTCGGTGGCGTAATATTTATCCTCCGGGCTGCGGTAGATGGCGAAGGTTTTGCCGCCATGGTCGAAGCGGATCACATCCTCTTCGTCCACCGCTCCCTCGGCGCAGGCTTCTATCCAATTGCTCATTTGTCTGCTCCCAATTCAACTCATTCAGCGGCGGCGGATATTTCGCCATGCAGGTCCGGGCGGTACGGTTTGGCGGTCGCCGGCAGCGCGCGCACCAGATAATAATCCTCGCCGCGCAGCTGGCGCTTCCATGCCGGAAAAATTTCTTTGTATCCAGCCCAAATCGACTTGGTAGGCTCCGGCAGATCATGTTTCAGCATTTCGTGCAGCCTTGGCAGGGCGTGATAGGGCACCATCGGGAACATGTGATGCTCGACATGGTAATTCATGTTCCAATAAATGAAGCGCGAAATGGGGTTCATGTAGACAGTGCGCGAATTCATCCTATGGTCCAGCACATCGTCCGCCAGCCCGCCATGCTGCAAGAGCCCGGTCATGACATGGTGCCATGCGCCGTAAAGCCGGGGAAGGCCGACAAACATCAGCGGCAGGAACGATCCGGTGACGATGGCGAGCGCGATTGTCGCTGCGTAGATGCCAACCCAGACAAGCGCGGCATTCCTGACCCTGTGCTGCTCCATTTCCGGAATGAAGGTCTTTTCCTCCGCAGTCGGGCCATATGCGGCGTTGTAAAACATAGTCTTCCAACCGGACCAGCTGTCAAAAATGCCGAAGAAATTGCCTGCGACCCGCACAAGCACGGGCGGGCGCATCACGGCGATTTCCGGGTCGAGGCCGATGATGATCGTGTTGGTGTGATGGCGCGTGTGGCTCCAGCGCCAGGTCGCCGGATTGCGGACGATCATGAAGCAGGCGACTTGATAGACCCAATCGTTCATCCACTGCGTCTTGAACGCCGTGCCATGGCCGCATTCGTGCCAGCGCGAGTCGGTGGCCGAGCCGTAGAGGACGCCATAGGCGAGGAAGAAGGGGATGGACCAGAGCGAGGGCCAGAGCAGCCCGGCGCAGACGGCGAAGCCCAGCATCGAGCCGAGCCAGATGATCGTGTCGCGGATTGCGGGGCTGTCGGAGCGCTTCATCAGCTCCTTCATCTCCTTGCGCGGCACGTCGGTGTGATACCATTGCGCGGCCGCGAGGCCGGTTTCGACCGCGAGCTTTCCGTCGCGGCCCAACAGGCTGTAATCGCGCGGCGTCGGTTCCATTTTCATGTCGGTCTCCTGGAAGTCAAGCCTTTGGGACGGGTAGTCAGCCACATAGCGCAGGCTCTTGCAATACTCAATGCAAGTATGCTATATTCTATCAAAATCTATCAGCGCGAGAGATCGGGGACAGTTTACTTTTTTGCCACAGGCTTTGCCAAATTCGCTGCGGAGGCTGAAAAAAAGTAAACTGTCCCCGATCTTGCCAATGCGTCAAAAAGGGGCAGAGACTTGGCCAAGCGACCGACCATCGCAGACCTTGCGCAGAAGTCCGGCGTCTCAGTCGCAACGGTGGACCGCGTGCTGAACGGCCGCCACCCGGTGCGCGAGGAAACCTCGCGCCGTGTCTATGAGGCGGCCACCGCGCTGGGGTTCCACGCGACGAGCCTGATACGGCAGCGGATTCACGGCGACCTGCCGCAAGTCCGGCTGGGCTTTCTGCTGCAGAAGCCGACGCACGAGTTCTACCGCAACTTCGGCGCGGAGGTGGAGGCGGCGGTGCGCGGCGCGCCGAACATACGCGCGGTTTCGACCCTTGATTTTGTCGAGGACGTGACGCCCGCCAATGTCGTCAAGAAGCTCAGGGAAATGGCGCCGCGCGTCCAGGCAATCGCGCTCACCTCGGTGGATCATCCAAATGTGACGGCGGCGGTCGCTGAAATCCGCGAGCGGGGCATTCCGGTCTTCTCGCTGCTGTCGGATTTCGCCACGGGCGTGCGCACCGGCTATATCGGCGTGGACAACCGCAAGGCCGGCCGCGTCGCCGCCTGGACCATCGCCAAGACCGCTTCGCACAAGGGCAAAGTCGCGGTGTTTGTCGGCAGCCACCGTTATCTGGGGCATGATCTGCGCGAAATCGGCTTCCGCACTTATTTCCGCGAACATGCGCCGCAGTTTCAGCTGCTCGACACGCTGGTGAACCTTGAGGAAACGCGCTTCACCTATGAGGCGACGGTAGACCTCATCACGCGGCACAAGGACTTGGCCGGGTTCTATGTGGCGGGCGGCGGCATGGAGGGGGCGATTGAGGCGCTGCGCGAAATGCGCGTGCAGGACCGTGTCACCGCCGTGTGCAACGAGCTGACCACGGATTCGCGCGCGGCGCTGGCGGACCATGTGCTGGCCATGACCATATCAACGCCGCTCAGGAGTCTGGCCGAGCGGCTGGTCGAGATGATGACCAAAAGCATCGCCAACAATGGCGCGGAGGCGCCGAGCCAGCAGTTTCTGCCGTTTGATCTGCATATTTCGGAGAATATATGAGCCGTTCTATGAGCCGTTCAAAAATCGGGGACAGTTTACTTTTTTCGCGCTTTCGTGAAAAATTGGCAGCCTCGGTTGCAAAAAAGTAAACTGTCCCCGATTTTTCAACACTGATAGAGTCTATCAGAGTCAATCCCATTTTCTTGCATGGATGACAGGAAGAAACGCCCTTCGCCGTTGACACCCCGCCTTGGCTGAGCGTTCACTCAGGATCGCAGCTGACGGGCTGAAACCGTCTGCGGTGCGTCATGCTGAAAATTGTCTAACAAGATTGGGAGAAAATATTGGCAACTGCTTTGTCATTCGCGCTGAATCACATGACGGCGCCTAAGCTGGACTGCCGCAAACTTCTCGATCTTGCCGCTTCGCTCAGCTGCGCCGGCGTTGAGCTGCGCAATGATCTTGCCGACAAGAAACTCTCAAGCGCCGCCTTTTTCGACGGCGAAGCGCCGGAAGTGGTTGGCGAATATGCGCGGTCAAAGGGCCTGCGGCTGCTTGGACTGTCGGAGGCATATGGCTTCAACAGCTGGAATGACGCCATGCACGCCAAGGTGCAGATGCTCATTGATCAGGCCAAGGCCAGCGGCGCGGAATCGATCAGCCTCATTCCGCGCAACGATGCGCCGAAATGGAGCGCCAGCGAGCGGATGGCGGCCCTGCGCGGGGCGATAGCCGCCATTTTGCCGATGCTGGACAAGGCGGAGATGGTTGCGCTGATCGAGCCGCTCGGATTCACGACATCATCGCTGCGCAGCAAGGCGGAGGCCGTTGAGGCTATTGACGCGGAAGGCGGGCTTGGCCGCTTCAAACTGGTGCATGACACATTCCACCATCATCTGGCGGGCGGCGGGGCGATTTTCCCGGAGCAAACCGGAATTGTCCACATTTCCGGCGTCGTCGATCCCGCGCTGAAGCCGGAGGACATGCAGGACGGGCATCGCATCCTCGTCGATGCACGCGACCGCCTTGGTAACATTGAACAGATCCGTGCGCTGACACAGGCTGGCTATGCTGGCGCGTTTTCATATGAGCCGTTCTCGCCGCTGGTGCATGCGCTATCGGACCCGGAAACGTCAATCCGGGCGAGTTTCGACTTCATTACAGGAGAGGTATCCGCCTGATGGCGTCGGCTGGCGGCTGAATTGAGGGGAATTCGATCAAACTGACATTTTCCCATTGACGCGGCCCGCCAGAAATGGAATGAATATTCCAAGAAAATTAAATAAGGCATTTTTGTTCCATAAATGGAATGATCGGCCTGAATGAAATTCCCGCCAAGCGGGATGAACCCGGTTAAATAACAGGCGCTGCCGGGCGCCGTTTCTGTGGAGGAAAAAATGAAGCGCATACTCTTGGCACTCGCTGCCACAACAATGATGGCCTCTTCGGCCTATGCCGCCGACAAAATCGGCGTCTCGATGGCGCTGTTTGACGACAACTTCCTGACGGTTCTGCGCAACGGTATTGAAGCCCAGTCGAAGGACATGGGCGTTGAAGTGCAGATCGAAGACGCGCAGAACGACGTTGCAAAGCAGCTTGACCAGATCAAGAACTTCGCGGCTTCCGGCGTTTCGGCGATCATCGTCAACCCGGTTGACACATCGGCGACGCAGGCCATGTCCGACGCCGCAGCCGCCGCCAAAATCCCGCTGGTCTACGTCAACCGCCAGCCGGTCAACGTTGACACAATGCCGGACAACCAGGCGTTTGTCGCATCGAACGAAGCCGATTCCGGCACGCTCGAGACCAAGGAAGTCTGCCGCCTTCTCAAGGAAGCCGGCAAGGCGGAAGCCAATGTCTATGTCATGATGGGCGAACTGTCGAACCAGGCGGCCGTCATGCGCACCAAGGACATTCATGACGTCATCGGCGGCCCGGACTGCGGCGTCAAGATCAACATCATTGACGAGCAGACCGCCAACTGGTCGCGCGACCAGGCGCAGAGCATGATGACCAACTGGATGTCGGCCGGCAAGCCGTTCGACGCCGTGATCGCCAACAATGACGAAATGGCCATCGGCGCAATCCAGGCGATGAAAGCGGCGAACGTTGACATGAAGTCGGTGATCGTGGGCGGCGTCGACGCGACGCAGGACGCTCTGGCCGCCATGCAGGCTGGCGATCTGGACGCGACCGTGTTCCAGGACGCCGCCGGCCAGGGCAAGGGTTCGCTTGAAGCCGCGATCAAGCTGGCCAAGGGCGAGGCTGTTGAGCAGAAGGTCTACATCCCCTTCCAGTTGGTCACGCCTGCCAACATCGGCGACTTCCTGAAGAAGAACTGATCTTCTCTCACGAAATATAAAACAGGAGCGGCGCCAAAAGCGCCGCTCCTGTCACTTGACAGGCCACGGATCGTGGCCTGTTGTGTATGCGGCTGCTTTTCAGGCGGCGCGCGCGTCTAAATTGGCTGGGAGACGGAAATGGCGAAAGCTGAAACTGGCATTGGCGGTCTCAAATACGACGCGTCGAAGCGGGCCCTGCCGCCTGAGCTGAATGTGTTCTTTGCGCTGCTGCTCATTGTTGCGGCATTTGAAATTCTCGGCCGCCTTTTTATCGGCGACAGTTTCCTGTTCAACACTCGCGAAGGCATTGACACGCTGTTCAACGAGCAGCGGCTGCAGATCATCATTCTGCAGGTCTCCATCGTCGGCATTATCGCTATCGGCGTGACGCAGGTCATCATTTCCGGCGGGATCGACCTTTCTTCGGGTTCGATTGTCGGCGCGACGGCGATGATCGCCATGTCGTTCGCGCAGGTCGCCATGGTCAACGGTAATCCCAATCCGAAGGCGATTTTCCCAGACCTCGGCTGGCTGGACCTGCCGGTCATCATTCCCATCATTGTCGGCATCGCCTGCGGCATGGCCGCCGGCTTCGTCAATGGCGCGCTGATCGCCTACACGCGCATTCCGCCGTTTATCGCCACGCTCGGCATGATGGTCTCGGCGCGCGGCCTGTCGAAATGGTGGTCAAAAGGCAATCCGATCTCATTCCCGACCGACAGTTTCGCCGCCATCGGCAAGGGCATGCTGCCGGTGCTGATTTTCATCGCGCTCGCGATCCTGTTTCAGCTGATCCTGACCTACACAAAATACGGCAAGCACTGCTATGCCATCGGCTCGAACGAAGAGGCGGCGCGCACGGTCGGCATCAAGGTCGAGAACCACAAAATCCTCGTCTACATGATCGCCGGCGTTCTGGCTTCCATCGCGGCTATCGTGCTTTCGTCGAAGAACCTGACGGCGCAGGCCGGCATGGGCGTCATGTATGAGCTCGACGCCATCGCCATGACGGTCATCGGCGGAACGTCTTTATCCGGCGGGCGCGGCTCCATTGTCGGCACGGTGCTCGGCGCGCTGATTTTTGGCGTCATTATTTCCGGCTTCACCTTCATGAGGCTCGACGCCTATTATCAGGAAATGGTCAAAGGCGTCATCATTGTCGGCGCTGTGGTTCTCGATCAATGGCGGCAGCGCCGCGGCTCAAAGGGCTAAGCACATGTCAGATATTGTTCTCAAAACCCAAGGCCTGACCAAACATTACGGCGGCGTGCATGCGCTGGAAGGCGCAAATTTCGAGCTGCGCCAGGGCGAGCATGTCGCCATCATGGGCGACAATGGCGCGGGAAAATCCACCTTTGTGCGCCAGATCACCGGCGTCGAACAGCCGACCGGCGGCAAGATCATCTTTGACGGCAAGGAAGTGTCGTTCAGGGGTCCGCTCGACGCGCGCGAGGTCGGCATCGAGGCCGTGTTCCAGACGCTGGCGCTGGCCGATGACCTTGACGTTCCGTCGAACCTGTTTCTTGGCCGGGAAATGATCAAGTTCAATCTCGGGCCGTTTTCGATCCTTGACTACAAGGCGATGCGCGAGGCCACACGCAAGGCGCTGGAGCGGACGGCGGTGAAAATCCCCAGCCTGTCGAACACGATCCGCAACATGTCCGGCGGCCAGCGCCAGTGCGTCGCCATCGCCCGCACCGCGACCTTCGCCTCCAAGCTCATCATCATGGACGAGCCGACGGCGGCGCTCGGCGTGCAGGAGACGGCGCAGGTCGAGAACATTGTGCGCACGCTCAAACAGAACGGCGAGCCGCTCATTCTCATCAGCCACAATATGCGGCAGGTGTTTGATCTCGTCGACCGGATTGTTGTGTTCCGCCGCGGCCGGATTGTCGCCAATTTGAACAAGGCGGACACAAGCGGCACGGATGTTGTTTCCTATATCACCGGGGCGAAGACGGCCCCGGAATATGCGGATGCGGCTTGAGGCCTGCCCGAAGCTTGTGTTAGCCTTGCGCGAGTGGGGCAAGACGCAATGTTCGATCACGTAGAATTTCCAGTCGGCGCAATCGGTGCGAGCCGAAAGTTCTTCGCTTCTGTGCTGAGTGAGCTGGGCATCGAAGAGTTTTTCTTTGACCGCAATGCGGGTTCGGCGGGTTTCGGCGCGGGCGACGTAACCGGCCTCTTGATATTCGAAGGGGACTTTGGGCCTCGCCGGCTGCATGTCTGCTTCTCGGCGTCATCGCTCGATCAGGTTGCCGCCGCTTACGCCGCAGGACTCAATGCAGGCGGGCGGGACAATGGCAGACCCGGCTACCGGAAGGACTACTCGCCGGGCTATTATGCGGCGTATCTGTTTGATCCGGACGGCAACAATATCGAGTTTCTCTACCGTGGCCCCAATGCGGCTTGAGGTCGAGAGATGATTGTTGGCACATACTTCGATGGTGATAACGACAAAGCGGTAGCGTGGAGGCAACACGACGTATACCACCAAGCGCTCGGTATCATGATTGAGTCCTGTAATCGAATCGCGCGCTTTTCAAGGTCACTGTTGGATTTGAATGGCCCTGTGGAGTGGGGCACCATAACGAGTTGCGACCATCGCACACTTCAGGCGGCGCATGACCTCCTTGCCGCCGCTTGGCGATTCGAGCATGATTTGCGGCAATCAAGACTTCTGCTCGAGCCAAAGCCGGGACCAGCCGAGGCAGGCACTCCAGAGAATAAGTGGTTGTCGTGGCTACGTGACGAAATCGATGGATGGAGGTGGCGGCCTGAACTTGTCCGAAATGTGCAGCTGATCTTGGCCAACCAAAACCAGCCAGTTGGATACAAAGCGGAGGCCCAACTTTGTTTGAGTATTTTGGACCGCTTCTCGAACATTTCTTGGTCGCCGAGTTTGCGCGCGGCATGCGAGACTGACCTCGATTCCGAACGCCCAGATGGAGATGCTGAAATGGTAAACCATGGACACGTGGCCCGGTCGAACTTCGCAGCGACATGGGATAGGTCTTCGGTAATCGTTGTCGCCGGTAAAGCATTTTTGTATTTCGTCTACTATAAGGCGTTGAGCATGATGCTATTCCCGAAGACATTGACGGTCTTGGCGGCGGCGCTGATCGCCATTGCTGTGTCAGGCATCGACTATTTGGTCTACCAGAACGAAGTGCGACAACGCTTGTCGCCGGCGTGGGTGCTTGTGGTGGTGATCGTGGGCACTTATTTTGCTTCGCTTGTTATCGCCTATGGCTTCTCGGAAACGTTCTGGCAGAGGTCCTTTGGGGTAAGTGGAGGCGGGTGGTGGAGATCCTACAAGGGATTTTTCGAGCAGAATTTTGTACGGTTTGCTCTTACGGTCCTGCCTCCATCTATAATCGTTTTCGGCGGTATTATGTGGGCGAACCGCCGTTGATCGGGGACCACAAGGGTCTTTGCTTAAACGGCGAAGATATCGGCTGAGTCCTAGCGACACCTGATATGCTAGAATGGGTGCGATGAACACTACGAGACAGGCTGCTCCATTATGCGAGCGCCTTCAGTGCGACCGCCACAGGAAGAAAGAGGCTACGCGGCCTGCTCTCGAAGACCCTGAAATCAAGATGCCGGTAAAACGCCGCCGCCGCTTCATCCTTCGCATCGACTAAGAGGGCGAAGATTGCGGGATCAGATCGCGAAGCGCGCAGCGCTGCGTCAATCACAAGCGCGCTTCCAAGTCCCAAGCCGCGAAAACCTTTGTCAATCGCAAGGCGGCCAATCAGCGCGGCTGGCAGCAGCGGGTAGCGTGGCAGACGCTTTTTCTCCAGCTCGGAGAGCTCCGTCAGGGGAAGGCTTGTTGCGGCGAAAGTATAGAAGCCAGCGACTGCTCCTTCGCCATCCAGCAAGACGAAACAGTTGCTGACCCGGCGTTTGACATCTTGTCCCGCTCGTTCGCGAAAGTAAGAATCGAGCGGCTCGACACCGCAGGAAAAACTATTGCGGTCATGCTCTGGAGCGAGCATTTGAACTTGGAATCCGGGCCTCACCCGTCCGCCTTCAAATGCCTGCGATAGGCGTCGGCGGCGCGCCGCAGGGCCTCGCCGGGCGGCGGGGGATTGAGGACCGCTTCGGCGAAGGCGCGCTGATCGGCAACCGAGAGGCGGATGATCTGCGTCTCCTCAATTGTGCGGTTCGCCGCCTCGCGCGCTGCCGTCACGACAAATTCGCTGACGCTTTGGCCTTGCAGCTCGGCAGCGCGTTTGACGATGGTCAGCGTTTCGGGAGCAACGCGCGCTTCGAGACGGGAGGTTCGGACAAGTGACATGATGCGTTTGTACGACAATTTACCGTACAAATCAAGCAGCCTCCGCTTGCTTTTGCGGCGCTATTCTCTGGAAAGGGATTGGGCGCGCCGCCCGTCCTTCCCTTTTCTTCACCCCCCGCAATAATCCCATTTGACAGCCGCCGCCATATCGCCTCAATGTATCTTGCCCTCATGTCCCGGACATTCCGCCGACATTGGCCGGGCGCATCGTGGAGAACGGGCAGGCACGGAGGCGGCTTAAGACCGCTGGAAGGCGCTGTCCAAACCGGGAGAAACACTGTGATTACTCGTCGCCTATTCATCGCCGCGGCAGCTGCGGTCAGCATGCTGACCCTCGGCACCGCGTCTTACGCCCAGGACAAGGGCCTTGTCGGCATTGCCATGCCGACCAAATCGTCTATCCGCTGGATTTCGGACGGCGAGAGCATGGTGAAGGAATTCACCGCGCTTGGCTACACGACTGATCTCCAGTTTGCCGAGGACGACATTCCGAACCAGCTGGCGCAGATCGAAAACATGGTGACCAAGGGCGCGAAAGTGCTCATCATCGCCGCCATTGACGGCTCGACCCTGTCGGACATTCTCGCCAAGGCGCATGCCGCAGGCGCGAAGGTCATCGCCTATGACCGCCTCATCACCAAGACCGGCGATGTGGATTATTACACCACATTCGACAATTTCGGCGTCGGCGTTCTGCAGGCGACGTCGCTGGTCGCAGGTCTGAAGGAGCGCTTTCCTTCGGTGAAGCCTTGGAATGTCGAGCTGTTCGGCGGCTCGCCGGACGACACCAACGCCTTCTATTTCTATGACGGCGCGATGAGCGTCATCCAGCCTTTGATCGACTCGGGCGAGATTGTCATCGTCTCCGGTCAGATGGGCATGGACAAGGTCGGCACGCTGCGCTGGGACGGCGCGGTGGCGCAGGCCCGCATGGATAACCTCCTGTCGGCCAACTACACCGACAGGAAGGTCAACGGCGTTCTCGCGCCATACGACGGCCTTTCGCGCGGCATCATCTCCTCGCTCAAGGGCGTCGGCTACGCGCCGGGTCCGGAAATGCCGATCGTCACCGGCCAGGACGCGGAAGTGCCGTCCGTCAAGGGCATGATGGCCGACGAGCAATATTCGACCGTGTTCAAGGACACGCGCGAGCTCGCCAAAGTCACCGCCAAGATGGTTGACGCCGTCATGTCGGGCAAAGAGCCTGAGATCAACGACACCAAGACCTACAATAACGAGGTCAAGGTCGTGCCGTCTTATCTGCTGACGCCATTCTCCGTCGGCAAGGGCGACATCGAAAAGATGCTGGTCGGCTCCGGCTACATCAAGGCGGAAGACCTGAAATAATGGGCAATCGGCGCGGGCCCTCGCAATGTGAGTTGCCGGGCCCGCGCTTTTTTGTGTAGCCTGAGCCGGGCAGGGAGGACGGGGGCAGCCTCGTGATGACATGACACAGCCAATCCTTGAGATGCGCGGCATCACCAAGACCTTTCCGGGCGTCAAAGCCCTGTCCGACGTCAATCTCGCCGTAATGCCCGCTGAAATCCATGCGGTGGTCGGCGAAAACGGCGCGGGAAAATCCACCTTGATGAAGGTGCTTTCCGGCGTCTATCCCGCCGGCAGCTACGACGGCGCGATACACTTTGAAGGCAAGGAACGGCAGTTCAAGACCATCGCCGACAGTGAGAACACCGGCATCATCATCATCCATCAGGAGCTGGCGCTGGTGCCGCTTCTGTCCATCGCCGAGAATATTTTTCTTGGGCATGAAGTGGCGGCGCGGGGCGTCATCGACTGGTTCGAATCGTTCAAGCGCACAAGGGCGCTGCTGGACAAGGTCGGGCTGAAAGAGCATCCCAACACGCTCATCACCAATATAGGCACCGGCAAGCAGCAGCTGGTGGAGATCGCCAAGGCGCTGAACAAAAGCGTCAAGCTGCTGATCCTGGACGAGCCGACATCGAGTCTCAACGAGACCGATTCCAACGCCCTGCTTGAGCTGTTGAAAGGCTTCAGGGCGCAGGGCATTTCCTCCATCCTCATCACCCACAAACTCAACGAAGTGTTGAAAGTCGCCGACCGCATCACGGTTATCCGCGACGGCCGGACGGTGGACACGCTCGACACGCACGCCGGACATGTCAGCGAGGACCGCATCATCAAGGCGATGGTGGGCCGCGAGCTGACCGACCGCTATCCGCCGCGCGACGCAAAGATCGGCGAGCCGATTTTCGAGGTGAATAACTGGAGCGTCTACCACCCGCTGCACGCCGACCGGCGGATGATCAAAAACGTCTCGATGCATGCGCGCAAGGGCGAGGTTGTCGGAATTGCCGGGCTGATGGGCGCGGGGCGCACCGAGTTTGCCATGTCCGTCTTTGGCCACGCCTATGGGAAGAAAATATCCGGCGAAGTTAAAGTGCATGGCAAGCCGGTGGACATATCCACTATATCGAAAGCCATGCACGCGGGCCTCGCCTATGTGACCGAAGACCGCAAAACCTTCGGCCTCGTCCTCATCGACCATATCAAGCACAATATCACGCTGGCCAATCTGGAAGACGTCTCCAAGGCGAGCGTCATCGACGAGCCGAAGGAACTGTCCGTCGCCAACAAATACCGCAAGGATCTCGGCATCCGCTGCTCGTCGGTGTTTCAGACCACGGTCAATCTGTCCGGCGGCAACCAGCAGAAGGTCGTGCTGTCGAAATGGCTGTTCTCCGGCCCCGACGTTTTGATCCTCGATGAGCCGACGCGCGGCATCGACGTTGGCGCGAAATATGAAATCTACGGCATCATCAACCAGCTCGCAGAAGCGGGAAAAGCCGTTATTGTGATCTCGTCCGAAATGCCGGAACTGCTCGGCATCACCGACCGCATCTATGTGATGAACGAAGGACGGTTCGTCGCAGAAATGCCTGCGAAAGAGGCCAGCCAGGAAAAAATCATGCGGGCAATCATGAAATCATGGGGCACACAAAATGACTGACACCGCCGTTCAATCCAAACCCGACATGATGCGGTTCATCAAGGCGAACATCCGCGACTACGCGCTGCTTCTGTCGCTGATCGCCATCATGATCTTCTTCCAGTTCACGACCGGCGGAACGCTGTTCAAGCCGGTCAACATGACCAATCTGATTTTGCAGAACAGCTATATCGTCATCATGGCGCTCGGCATGCTGCTCATCATTGTGGCGGGCCATATCGACCTGTCGGTGGGTTCGGTGTCGGGCTTTGTCGGGGCCGTCGCCGCAATTTTAATGGTGAACCTGAAGATCGATCCGTTCACGACCACTATCGCCTGTTTGGCCCTGGGGGCCGTCATTGGCGGGGTGCAGGGTTATTTCACCGCCTTCTACAAGATACCGGCCTTCATCGTCACGCTGGCGGGCATGCTGATCTTCAAGGGCTTGGCGCTGACCGTGCTGGGCGGCGCATCCGTCGGGCCGTTTCCGAAGAGCTTCCAGCTGCTGTCTTCAGGCTTCGTGCCGGACTTATTCGCCGTTGAAATGTTCGGCGGCCCGTTCAACATGCTCGCCATGCTGATCGGCATCATTGTCACCGCGCTGATCATTTACTTCAACATCAAAGAGCGCCGCAACGAGCAGGCGCATGGTCTGGCGGAAGAGCCGGACGTGATTTTCCTCGGCCGCAACATCCTGATCGCCGTCGCCTTCCTCGGCTTCTCGTTCCTGATGGCGCGCTATAAGGGTCTGCCGAATGTGCTGATCGTCATGTTCGCGCTGATCGCGCTGTTTGTGTTCCTGACGACCCGCACCACAATGGGCCGCCGTGTCTACGCGATGGGCGGCAATGAGAAGGCGGCGAAGCTTTCCGGCATCAACACCGAGCGGCTGACCATGATGATCTTCGTCATCATGGGGGCGCTGGCGGCGCTGGCCGGCCTCATCTTCGCGGCGCGGCTGAATGTGGCGACGCCGAAGGCGGGCGCGGGTTTTGAGCTTGAAGTCATCGCCGCCTGTTTCATCGGCGGCGCGGCGACCACCGGCGGCGTCGGCAAGATTGTCGGCGCGGTGATCGGCGCCTTCATCATCGGCGTCATGAACAACGGCATGTCGATCATGGGCGTCGGCATTGACTGGCAGCAGGTCATCAAGGGCACCGTGCTGATGCTCGCCGTGTTTCTGGATGTGTACTACAAGTCCAAAGGCTGAGGAGCACTTCATGCATCTGTCGCAGCTTGCCGAAAAGAGCGGCCGCATCCGCGTCGTCGCCCGCGAAGGCGCAGAGGCCCGGATCGTCAACGAGACAACCAGCGTCTACGCGCTGGCGCTGAGCGCGGCGCGGGGGGGCATGAGCATTGCCGAGCTTGTGACTAAACGCGGACTTGGCGATGCGGTTGATCTGGCGGCGGCGCTTGCAGCCGGACGGCTTGTCTCGCCCATCGCCCATCCCGACCCGGCGCATCTGCACTTGACCGGCACGGGGTTGACCCATCTCGGCTCGGCCGCGACGCGCGATGCCATGCACAAGAAGCTGGACGGCGAGGAGACCCTCACCGACTCGATGAAAATGTTCAAAATGGGCATCGAAGGCGGCAAGCCGAAGCCGGGAGAAGAGGGCGTGCAGCCGGAATGGTTCTACAAAGGCAATGGCACGATGCTCTGCGCGCCGGAAGCGCCGCTGGTCTCGCCCGCCTTCGCGCTTGACGGCGGCGAGGAGCCGGAGATCGCCGGCATCTATGTGATCGGCGACGACGGCGGCCCGCTGCGCATCGGCTTTGCGCTTTCCAATGAGTTTTCCGACCATGTGACCGAGCGGATCAACTATCTGTTCCTCGCCCATTCCAAACTGCGCAACGCCAGCATTGGGCCGGAAATTCTGGTTGGCGAGCTGCCGCAGGATATACGCGGGTCGTCCCGCATCCGGCGGGGCGGCGAAGTGATCTGGGAGAAGCCGTTTCTGTCTGGCGAGGCGAATATGTCGCACACCATCGCCAATCTTGAGCACCATCATTTCAAGTATGATGTCTTCTGCCAGCCGGGCGATGTGCATATTCACATGTTCGGCACGGCGACGCTGTCGTTTGCCGACGGCGTTAAGGCCGAGGCGGGGGATGTGTTTGAGATTGCGACGAAGGAGTTTGGGTTGCCGCTGAGAAATCCTCTAAAGGTCGCCGAAGCGCGGGAGACGCTGTTGCGGGCGCTTTGAGCGGTCGTGCGCGGACTCAGAGAAGTTTCAGCGTGGAAAAGTCCAAATCAGCATCAGCGCATTCAAATGGGCAAAGGCGCTAAACCCATCGGCATCAGGGGTCACTTGACGGGCAGAATGTCGGGCGCGGGTATTGGAAGTTTCCGCCCCTCGGCAAGCGCGTCCAGCCATGAAAAGACCTGCTCTTTCGAATGGCCAATTCCTGACTTTGCGGAGAGTACAGCCAAGCCAATTTCGAAACTGGAGCGGGCGGCGGATAGCGCGCCGAAATCGTTTTCGGTGTCGTCAATCATGCCATGCCTCGAAAAAGGTCAGGAAGCTGAGTTCTTTCATGAGCCTATACGTTTCCCCGAATTTGGGAAAGCGTCCGGGTTGGAGTAATCGCTTCCGGGTCGAGCTTGACATGGATGATGCTCGCCACGCCGCTGTCCACAGCGCGCTTGAACGCCGGGGCGAAATCTTCCGTCTTCTCCACCGTCCCGCCATGCCCGCCATAAGCGCGGGCCAGCGCGGCGAAGTCGGGATTGACTAAATCCGTGCCGGAGACGCGGCCCGGATAGTCTCTCTCCTGATGCATCCGGATCGTGCCGTAAATGCCGTTGTCCACGACGATGACGATGATCGCCGCGCCATATTGCATGGCGGTGGCGAATTCCTGGCCGTTCATCTGGAAACATCCGTCGCCGGCGAAGGCGATGACGGTTCGGTCCGGATGCAGGAGCTTCGCCGCAACCGCCGCCGGTACGCCGTAGCCCATGGAGCCGGAGGTCGGGGCGGCCTGTGTGCCGTATTTTCGGAAGCGGTGGAAGCGGTGGACCCAAGTGGCGTAATTGCCCGCGCCGTTGCAGATGATGGCGTCGTCCGGGAGTTCGGCTTCGAGGAAATTCATGATCGGGCCCATGGCGACGGGGCCGGGACCGGTGTCAGGCGGCGTGGACCATTTCAGATAGTCCTCGTGCGCCTTTGCGGTTTCGGCGGCCCAAGAGGGTATTGAAGAAGGACTTGGCAGTACCGCGAGCGCTTCGGCAAAATCCGAAGGGGCGGCACAGAGGGGCATCGTTGGGCGGTAGACGCGGCCAAGCTCGGACGGGTCTGGATGGACATGGACCAGCTTCTGATCCGGGTAAGGGCTCTTGAGAATGCTGTAGTCCGAAGACGGCATTTCACTCATGCGCCCGCCAAGGAGCAATACAAGATCAGAGCCCTTGATCCTCTGCGCCAGAGCCGGGTTGATGCCGATGCCGACATCGCCGGCGTAGCAGGGATGCAGATGGTCAAACAGCATCTGGCGGCGGAAGGAGCAGCCGACGGGCAGGTGAAATCGCACCGCAAACTGCTGGAACGCCAGAACCGATTTTGCCGTCCAGCGCGATCCGCCCAAAATCGCGAATGGATTTTTTGCCTCCGCGATTAGCCGTCCCAGCTTGGCGACGGCTTCCATACTCGGCAAAGCCGCAACAGGAACGTATGGAAGGGGCTTGGGAGAAAGGACAATATCGCGCAGCATGTCCTCCGGCATCGCCAGCACGACCGGGCCGGGTCTGCCGGATGTGGCCACTGCATAAGCGCGGGTGACAAATTCCGGGATGCGCGCGGCATCGTCGATTTCCGCCACCCATTTGGCCATGCCGCCGAAAAACTGGCGGTAATCGACTTCCTGAAACGCCTCGCGCTCGCGGATGCCGCGCGCGATCTGGCCGATAAAAAGGATCATTGGCGTTGAATCCTGCGCGGCGATGTGGACGCCGTGCGAGGCATTCGTTGCGCCCGGCCCGCGCGTGACGAAGCAGATTCCCGGCTCGCCCGTCAGCTTGCCATGCGCGTCCGCCATCATCGCCGCGCCGCCCTCGTTGCGGCAGACCACGGTCTGTATTTTGGAATCGTGCAGCGCGTCGAGGACGGCGAGATAGCTCTCGCCGGGAATGCAGAAAATGCGCTGGCAGCCGTTGGCCTCCAGACAATCGACGATCAGCTGGCCGCCGCTGCGCTCAGATGTCATCGCCGCTGCGACCTTCCGACTTGCTGATATTGCGCTGGTAGCGGCTTTGTATGACTTCCACGACGACGAGCGTCACAAGCACGAAATAGAACGTCGATTTCGCCATCGGTTCAACCGGATAGCCGAAGAAGACCAGTTCAGCGATATGGCCGCCCTCCGACATCAGCATGAAGCCGACAAGCAGCAGCACGAACAGGCCGAGCACTTCGTACATGCGGTTGCGCTTGAGAAAATTGGCCACCGTGTCCGCCATGATGACCATCAAAACGCCGGAGACGATGATCGCCATCGCCATGACCGGAAAATTTTTGGTGAGGGCGACGGCGGACAGCACCGTGTCGAAGGAGAAGACGATGTTCATCAGGACGATCCAGACCAGCGCGCTTGTCACCGTGCGCGTCGGACGTCCGCCGCCTTCCGTGTCAATGTCCTCAACGGCAAGCAGATGATAGATTTCCTTCATCGCCGTGTAGATGAGGAACACGCCGCCGACGAGCACTATGACCGCATGGCCGCTGACGGCGCCTGAGAGATAGGGAATGTCGATATGGAGGAACGGCTCCTGAAACAGGTCGATCAGCTTCAGCACGACAAACAGGAGCAGGATGCGCAGGGCGATGGCGAGGATTGTGCCAAGCCGCCGCACGCGCGCCTCGTTCTTCGCGCCGACGCGCTTGGCCTCGATGGTGATGTAAAGGAGATTGTCAAAGCCGAGGACGGTTTCAAGCGCGGTGAGCACCAGGAATGTGACGAGGTGTTCGACGGTGAAAAGGTCGGCGAGCATGAGGGTCTCCAGGATCGGCCAATGCGTCCTCATACTGTCCCGCCGCCCGCTTCACAAGCAGCGCGAAAAATCGGGGACAGTTTACTTAGCCTGATCCATCGCTGCCAATTGCGCTCTGCGGGAGCAGGCTAAGTAAACTGTCCCCGATTTAACCAGCCGACGAACGCGGCGGTGACCGTATCGCGGTTGAGATCGTTCAGGCATTCATGGCGGTCGTCGGGATGCAGGTCCAGCGTCAGATTTGTGAATCCCATCTCTTCCATCCGCCCTGCCAGCTGCGAAAGCGCCTTGCCGAAATCCGTTGATGCGTCATGCGCGCTGCCATGCAGGTTAAAGGGCAGGGATTTCGGCACGTTGGCAAAAGACGCATCGTCCGCGCCGGTGAATACAAAGCTGAATATATCCTGCCACATCGACACCGATGCTTTCCAGCCGCAGAGCGGGTCGGCGACATATTTGTCCACCTCGCCATGGTCGCGCGACAGCCAGTCGAACGCGGTGCGCCCGTCATTTTCCTTCTTTGCCCAGTCGCCGAACGTCAGCTTTGGAAGGATCATGGAGGGAACGTCGGAACCGAGCAACATGCGCTCAGCAGCGAGGATGAGCTGCGCGAGCCGGCCAAGCGCGCCGGCGGAGAAATTGCAGTTCCAGATGGCCGCGCCTGCCAGTCCGTCCGGGTCGCGCAGCACGGAATTCATGGCAATCAGGCCGCCCATGGAATGGCCAAAGATGATGAGCGGCAGGCCGGGATGCGCGGCGGCGGCATGGCGGCGCACAGTGAGGACATCGTCCAGCACTTTTTCCCCGCCGTCTTTTTCCGCAAACCGCCCCAGCGGTGCGTCCGGCGCTTTGGTGAAGCCGTGGCCGCGATGGTCGTGGGCATAGACATGATACCCGGCGGCGGACAGCGCCTTGGCGAAGCGGGCATAGCGGGCGCCGTGCTCGGCGAGGCCGTGGTTGATCTGCACGATGCCACGCGGGGCGGCGGATGCGGGCTCGTGATAGAGGCGCAGTGCGGCACCGGTGGGGGACGGGAGGGTGGAAGTGGCGGTGAATTTCATAGAGACAGTGTTGGGGAAGATGAGGGCTGCGTCAACTGGCCGCAGAAACCGCAACATTGAGTCAACTTCGCTGAAAGTGGACGAACCGAAGGAATTCAGCAAAGTGCGCACTGGCGTCCGGCGACCAGCAAGGGCGTTCCGACCGTCGGTGCGCTTCTCGGACCATGCGGGGTGGTGAAGGCCGCTACTTCGATGCCGGGTCTGCTAGCGGTCGGCAGAGACCTACACGGACGTAACGCGGTGACTTGGCCGCGCCATCGGTTCCTTCGGCGACACCGCCTGTACGGGTAAACTGTTCTCCGACGCCATAGGAGGCTATGTTCCAAGCCGATCCGAGTTTGATCACCTGCTGCAGATTCTGGTCGCGTCCGATGGCCAGTTCCATAGCTCTGTGGACAAAGCTTGCGCGCCGCTCGGCGAATTCAAGATTTGTCATCGGCGATCCGGTGCTGTCAGCGCTGCCAGCAATGACGATCAGGCCCGAACCATTTCCATATTCCTTCATTTTTGCGCTTACGCCTGCCAGAAGTCTTGCTAGCCATTCAGAATCACGCGGCGAGGTGGATGCGTGGTCAAACTCAATAGGCGCGCCGATCCAGGATATTGAACTCTCGTCGCAGATTTCACGAATCGCCTTCGCAGCGCCGATCCATTCGTCTGGCAAACCAGCGGACGCGAATACTGGAGGCAGACCGGTAAGGCGCACCGTAACCTCTTTGATGGGCGCGGGCACCACCTCGTTTTTTATGAGCACGGAAGCAGACTCGACCTTGTTTTCGATATTCACTGAGGGAGGTTCGACCTTGTTCACGACCGTCACGGCGGCAGGCTCGACAATGTTTTCGACTTTGATCGCTGGCGCATTGACGGTCACCAAAGGCGGCGGGATGACCAGCGCCGGCAGTTCGTTTACGGCCTTGTTCAGCTCATCGAGCCGGCGCATTAGGCCTGACGGCGCTCCGCCGGTTTCGTGGCCAAGCGCGGCAGCGATGTCAGCCATGCCGGCAAGCTTCACCGATGCCTTGTCAAGTGCCGCGATGACTGTCGCCGATGCCTCTTGAGAAGAACTGGCGACCGATCCGCCGGCGTCTGCATTGCCCATTTCAAGCGCCGCAACTTGCCAGCCCTGGCGCGTGTCGCGGTTCGAGCCGAGTTTCGCGACGGAAACCGTTCCGCCAATCCGCGCCGCGACATTGTCGACGGACCTGTTCAACGTCGCGAAAGCCTCGGCGACGACCTTTTGCCCACCGTCCACGACGATAATGGCAGGTCTTTCCGGCGTGGGAAAATTGCTGCGCAGCCAGACCAGCATAGACGAAACGGATTGCGCAAATGAGACTGGTTTTTGTTCGGGGGACAGGCGGCCAAAGCTTATGGCCTTAATATCGGCCTTTGGTATCGACACTGCGCGACCTCCTGGCCGCATGTCAAAAAACAACGAAAAGTCTCCATAATTGCCAATGTGAAGCATTGGCTCCGAGTAGCTTCCATTGAGCAGCCTGCCCTGCGCACAGTTGTTTTGACGCTCAGCCGGGGAATCGGCTTCCGGCTGACAATAGGCAACGTTCAGCGCGGTCACTCCGGCGAAGTCGTTTTTGAGAAGAACAGTCGCGATCTGGGGACGCCGCGTGAAGGGCTTCCGGACCGGCCAAAATGCGCGATCACCGCAAAACTCACCGGTTGTGGCTTTTACGCGGTATTCTTCGACGCATTGCACGATACGGCTCGAATTCGAGAAGACCAGCAGCACAACCAGCAAGCCTGCAAGCGGTGTGGAGACAGAGAGGGCGCGCACCCAGTTACGGTTCCGGTTTCCCGTGAACAGCAATTGCCAAGCTTGTCCGGCAAATTTCCGCACCGCCGCCTGGGCGCGCATCCAGCGCTCATTGCTAGTGCGGTCGAGCTCGCGGCGGCGCGCTTCAGGATCGAACGAGACCGGCCTGACTGTCGCCGGGCGCATGCCGAGTTTTTTCCCCGCCGCGCTGCCGGCGATTTGGCTGGCAACCCAACGGAGCGCCCCCCAAGCCCGAAGGGCAAGATAGTGACTCCACGATCTGACACGGTTGACTTCCGGCGCTGTCCTCTCCGCAATAAGTGTGGTTGCGACGACCAAGAGCAGAAAGACCATGACCAAGAGCGCCGACAAACCGAGCAGGGCCGTTATGGCGGCAACCAGATAGCCGGAATTTCGCACGATGATGCTGGCCGCGTCGGTTTGTGAGCCAAGCACGTTCAGGTCGATGTCAAAAGCGGAAAGGTAGATTTGCTCCAGAAGGAGTGCAAATCCGCCGAAAAAAACGGCAATAGCCGCCGGAATGGCCGACTTTTTCAAGAGTTCGTCAAGCGCGCTGTCGCTGGAGACCGGCGAAGATTTGGGTTGAGCCGACGCAGCTTTGACCGGCGTTTCCCGCCTGGCTTTCGGTACGATTTCGTTCATATGCGCCGCGAGAGCCGCCAAGAGGGCTTTTCGATCAGCGCGCTGTTGCAGCGGCCAATCTGAATGCGCGGCAAGCTTATCGCGGTGCTGGGCGCAGAGCGGACCATCCTTCGCCCGGTTGCGCCCACAAGCGCCGTGACGCTCGTATTGCCCGTCTTCCTGCCGCGACGCCCTGACTGCGAGGCAGCTCAGCCTTCCCGCGTTGCCCATTTTCGCCTCCCCCTTACGCCCGGATGGGCCGGGCGCGGCAAGGTTGCACATGCAGCGTGATTTCATCGTGATATGGCCGCGCGCCCGGTTCGGTCTCTAGCTTGCCCCCCGCGCCGCTTTCACCTACATAGCCGCCAATCTTCCTCACCCCTCTTGGAGACCCGCGCGCACATGGCCCGCCAATTCATCTATCACATGTCCGGTCTGACCAAGGCCTATAACGGCAAGAAGGTGCTGGAAAATCTGCATCTTTCCTTCTATCCCGACGCCAAGATCGGCATTCTCGGGCCGAACGGCTCGGGCAAATCCACCGTGCTGCGCATCATGGCGGGGATGGACAAGGAATGGACCGGCGAGGCCTGGCTGGCGGAAGGCGCGACCTGCGGATACCTGCCGCAGGAGCCGCAGCTGGACAATTCAAAGACGGCGCTGGAAAATGTGCTGGAGGGTGTCGCGGCCAAGAAAGCGATTCTGGACGAATATAACGCCCTGATGATGGACTATAATGACGAGAACGCCGAGAAGGCGGCGAAGATTCAAGACGTGATCGACGCGCAGAACCTGTGGGATCTGGACAGTCAGGTCGAAATGGCGATGAACGCGCTCGGCTGCCCGCCGCCGGAATCGCCGGTGACCAACCTGTCCGGCGGCGAAAAGCGGCGCATCGCTCTGTGCAAGCTGCTGCTCGCCAAGCCAGACCTTCTCCTCCTCGACGAGCCGACCAACCATCTCGACGCTGAGACCGTCGCATGGCTCGAAAAGCATTTGCGCGAGTATACCGGTTCTGTCCTGATCGTCACGCATGACCGCTATTTCCTCGACAATGTCACCGGCTGGATTCTGGAACTCGACCGGGGAAAGGGCATTCCCTATGAGGGCAATTACACCGCCTATCTCGACGCCAAATCCAAGCGCATGCGCGTGGAAGGCCGCGAGGAGGATTCGCGCCAGAAGGCGATCGAGCGCGAGCGCGAATGGATGGCCTCCAGCCCCAAGGCCCGTCAGGCGAAGTCCAAGGCCCGCATCAAGGCCTATGACGAACTGGTGCAGGCCTCCAACAACCGCCGTCCCGGCGAGGCGCAGATTGTCATTCCCGCCGGTGAACGTCTTGGTCAAGTTGTCATTGAGTGCGAGAATCTCACCAAAGCCTATGGCGACCGGGTGCTGATCGACGACCTCACCTTCAAGCTGCCGCCCGGCGGCATTGTCGGCGTCATCGGGCCGAACGGCGCGGGCAAAACCACTTTGTTCCGCATGATAACGGGGCAGGAGACGCCCGACAGCGGCACGATCCGTCTCGGCGACACCGTGCATCTCGGCTATGTCGATCAGAGCCGCGATCATCTGGACGGCTCGAAGAATGTCTGGGAGGAAATCTCCGGCGGCAATGACATTATCAAGCTCGGCAGGCACGAGATCAATTCGCGCGCCTATTGCTCGACCTTCAATTTCAAGGGCGGCGACCAGCAGCAGAAGGTCGGCAACCTCTCCGGCGGCCAGCGCAACCGCGTGCATCTGGCCAAAATGATGAAGACCGGCGGCAACGTCCTCCTCCTCGACGAACCGACCAACGATCTCGACACCGAAACTTTGGCCGCGCTCGAAGACGCGCTGGAAAATTACGCCGGCTGCGCCGTCATCATCAGCCATGACCGCATGTTCCTCGACCGCCTCGCGACGCACATTCTGGCATTCGAGGGCGACAGCCATGTTGAATGGTTTGAGGGGAACTTTGAGGATTATGAGCAGGACAAGATCAGACGGCTGGGTCCGGAGAGCGTCAACCCGAAGCGGCCTACTTATAAAAGGTTGACGCGGTAGCAAGATCGGGGACAGTTTACTTTTCGCCCCTGTGTGATCACATCGTCAGCTTTGGCTGGCGAAAAGTAAACTGTCCCCGATTTTTCGCGCCATAGGAGCTTGAACCGACACCATGACCACCATCCTCATCACCGGCGCCGCGCGCGGCATTGGCACGGCGCTCTGCGAAGACGCCCTGGGCCGCGGCTGGCATGTCATCGGCTCGGTGCGCGATGCCGAAACCGCGAAGGCTCTGGAGGCAGAACTCGGCCCCCGGTTCCGGGCGCTCGTCTTTGATGTGACCGATGCCGCTGCCATCGCCAAGGCGGCAGGTGAGCTGGACGGCCCCATCGACATCCTCATCAACAACGCCGGCATTATCGGCCCTGACCGCCAGTCAACTTTGGACATGGATTTCGATGGTTTCGCCGAAACCCTCGCCGTCAACGTCCTCGCGCCGCTACGGGTCGCGCAGGCGTTTCTGCCGCACCTGAAGCGCAGCGACAGGCCGCGTCTGTTGACCATTTCCAGCGGCATGGGGTCGATGTCCTATGCCAGTTCCGACCATCTCGCCTACCGCGCCTCGAAGGCGGCGGTGAACAAGGTGACACAGGGGCTGGCGACGGATTTGCAGCCCTCGGGCATCGCAGTAGCGTCAATCCACCCCGGCTGGGTGCGCACGGAAATGGGCGGGCGCGGGGCGGATATCGAGGCGGGAGAGAGCGCCAGGGGGATATTGGATGTCGCCGAGCGGATAGATTTGGCGGGGACGGGGCGGTTTCTGCGCTATGACGGGTCGCAGATGGCCTGGTAGCGGACATTGAAGCGGCGGCAATTTTGCTATACATGTATAACAAAGGAGTTTCACATGCTTGCCCTGCGTCTGCCTAAGGAAATTGAAGACCGCCTCGCAGCGCTGGCTAAGGCGACGGGCCGCACAAAGAGCTATTATGCGCGGGCGGCAATTCTTGAGTTCATGGAAGACATCGAGGACGCTCAGGCGGCTGTGGAAAGCTTGAAGGAGGATGACGGCGCGCGCCTTCCGCTTTCGGAAATTATCCGCGAGCTTGACGCGGAAGAAGCCGCTCAGAAACGCCGCCAGCCCGCAGCCGCTTGATGTGGACAATAGAGTTCACGCCCAATGCGCGCAAGCAGCTGAAAAGGCTGGCGCTGACAGACCAGCGCCGCATCACTGACTTCCTGTTGGAGCGGGCGGCAAGCCGCGAAAATCCGCGCTCGCTCGCCAAGAGGCTCACCGTCCCGGATGATGAGCTTTGGCGGTTCAGAGTTGGCGACTTTCGAATTATCGCGCGTTTTGTCGATCAGAGGTTGGAGATCACAGTCATTTCAGTCGGTCACCGCCGCGAAGTCTACCGCTGAATTCTCAATATTGCGCCACCCGGTTGACCATGTTGCGCAGCGGCTCGCCCCGCTCGAACGCCTCAATCTGCGCCACAATCGGCCCGACCAGCTGATCCGGCGCGGAGCTGGCGGCGGCGTGGGGGGTTATGCTGATGTTTGGATGGGTCCAGAACGGGCTCTGCGTCGGCAGCGGCTCCACGTTGAAAACGTCGAGCGAGGCGGCGGACAGCACGCCGTCCTCCAGCGCCTGCAGAATATCCCTCTCGTTCTGCAGCCCGCCGCGCCCGGCGTTGATGAGGATAGGCGCGCCAAACGTGCCGCCCTTTTTCAACCGGTCAAACAAGCCCTTGTTGAGAAAGCCGCGCGTCTGCGGCGTCAGCGGCAGCAGGCAGACCAGAATATCCACCGTCGCCAAAAACCAGGGCAGCTGCTCGTCGCCGTTGAAGCAGGTGATGTTCTGCGAGTAGCGCGGCTTGCGGCTCCAGCCCGTCACGTTAAATCCAAGCATCGCGACCTTGCGCGCCGCATCCGAACCGAGCACGCCGAGGCCGAGAAAGCCGACCGTCACCTGATGTGCGGCCGGCTGGGCGCGCTCTTCGAGCCAGATATGGTTCCGCTGCTGGCGGCGGTATTTGGGGCCGAGCCGGTGATGGTCGAGCACCTGCCAGACGATATATTCGCACATCCGCATGGTCAGGTCATCGGAGACGACGCGAACAATCGGCACCGACGGCAGGTCAGGGTCCTGAAACACATGGTCAACGCCCGCGCCGAGGGAGAAGATCACTCTCAGATTGGGAAGCTTGGCCAGTGATGAAGGGCGCTGTTTCCAGACGGCGGCATATTTGACCGACGGGTCGGCGGCGCCTTCCGGGTCTACGAAAATGATACGCGAAGGCGCGGCCTTGACAAACTCCGCGCGCCATTTGTCGGCGTCCCAGCCCTGCACGGAGACAAGAATATTGCCGCTCATTCGCTGACCGCCCCCATTGCCGCCGTTTCAATGTTGAACGCCGCAGCCATCAAGGCTTTGGTGTAATCGGTTTTCGGCGCGCGGAAAATCTCGGCGGAAGGGCCATGCTCGACAATTTTTCCGTTGCGCATGACGACAAGATCATTGGCCAGCGCCTTCACCACTTTCAGATCATGCGAGATGAACAGGTAGGCGAGCTGATGCTTGGCCTGCAGCGCGCGCAAAAGATCGACGACCTGCGCCTGCACGCTCATGTCGAGCGCCGATGTCGGCTCGTCCAGCATGACGAATTTCGGCTTCAGCACCATGGCGCGGGCGATGGCGATGCGCTGGCGCTGGCCGCCGGAAAATTCGTGCGGATAGCGGAAGCGC
>JANMMM010000095.1:0-5847 GCA_031373225.1 Phyllobacteriaceae bacterium
CAGGTTTCCAGCTTTATACCGCCAAGGAGGTGGAAGATCCAGTATATTTTGTTGTTATCAAGTCTCGATTGATTTACATCAATTATTATACAAACTCTTTGATTTTATGCTTGTCTTTTTCAAATACCTATTGATTTCGTCTCTGAACATTTCACTATTCACGAAATTTGGGTTTGAAATGAGTTAAAATTGTGTTAACGAGAAGCGCATCGCCTTTCACGGGATTTTTCGCTATGAAAAGTGCAAGCTTTGGCATTTCTAACAATTCATCCGAAACACTTGATGACGTCCTTGATCTGACGGACGGTCAGTTATCCGGGCCCGATGACGGCGGCGCGGCTGAGCCTTCGGCGGCATATGCCGGCATCGGCATTGACGCTGCGGACGCAGAAGGATCCTTTGTCGCCGCGGAAATTTCCGGCGCGGCGACCGGGAAAACATTCAGCGATCCGCCCGCTGCGGCTGCCGCTGAGGACGCTGTGATAAGCGGCGGGGCGGATCCCATCAGCGACGGCGCACCTGGACCTGCGGTCTCACTCGCAACTCTGGCCAGCTATCTCACCAGCGGCTATTGGACCGACACCGGCCGCACCTCCCGCTTCTACAATGTCGATGACAACGGCGCCGGCGCAAACTTCGGCACGCTTTACTATAACATTTCCGGTTTCGGCGGCGATGCGGACGGGCTCACAGCTGCGCGCCAGACAATGGCCCGCGAAGCTTTCAAGATTTTCCAAGCGGTTCTCGGCATCAATTTCGTCGAGACGACATCGACCGCCACCGACGTCGATTTTTTCTTCAAGGACAATGCAGGCGGCGCGGCCAACAGCACAAGCGTCTATGCCGGCACTGGCGGCGCCATCGACTTCAGCACAATCAATGTCGATGTGAACTGGAACGGCGGCTCCTCGGCCATCGGCGACTTCACCTTCCAGACCTTTCTGCGCGAGATCGGCCAGGCCCTCGGCCTCGGCAACCAAGGCAATTATGACTTCTCCGGAACTTACGGCACCGATGCGCTGTATGAGAATGACAGCTGGGCGCTGTCGATGATGTCCTATTTCGACCAGGTCGAAAATTCGTCGTCGTCCACAAGCGGTTACGACTATGCCCAGCTTATCGGCCCGATGACAGTGGACTGGCTGGCGCTGAACAATTTGTATGACGGGCAGGACTATGTTGGCCGTGCCTTCGGCGTGAATCGGTCTTTCAGGGGCGACACGGTTTGGGGCTTCAACACCAATATCACTGTCGGCCATAGCGCCGCCTATAACGCAATTGCCAGCCTCGCGGTTACCAACGCCTTCACGATCGTTGACGGCGGCGGTGTTGACACCGTCGATTTTTCCGGCTTCTCCGCCGACCAGATGATCAACCTCCAGTTCGCACCCGCTGGATCGACGATTGGGTCCGTATCAAACGTTGGCGGTCTGACAGGCAATATGATTATTGATGGGGGCACGGTCATTGAGAATGCCGTCGGCGGTTCGGGCAATGACACAATGCGCGGCAATAACTTTGACAATATCCTATGGGGCAATGCCGGCGACGATGTGATGATAGCAATGGGCGGAAGCGATACGCTCTACGGCGGCCTCGGCAACGACACGCTGTTTGCGGGTGATGGATATAGCGTCAACAGAAATGTAGATTGGCTCTATGGCGGGGACGGCAACGACGAGATCCACACGGGCGCGGAAAGCGCAAATAGAGTCGATGGCGGTACCGGTGACGACTCAGTTTTCTGGGCTCCGTCCTCGTCCGTGCAGAAACGGTGGGTTTATGGCGGCTCCGGCTCCGACACGATCAACGGCGGCGGCACGAGTTTCAACAATTACGCTCAATTCAATCTTGGAGCGGGCACCTATGACGATAATGGATCGTTCTCCCAGACAACATGGTCGCGCTTTGAACACTACAACAATGTGGATGGCGCGGGATCCGAAAGGGTCTACGGCACGTCGGGCAACAATCTGATCCAGTTCGGCTCCGGCAACAATTGGGCCTCTGGCGGCGGCGGCGGCGACACGATCTATGGCGGTGGCGGATACGACAACATTAGCGGCGGCGACGGAAACGACACGCTCTACGGCGGCAGCGGCGGCGCCTCTGACATACTTTACGGAGGCGGCGGAAACGACTCGCTCTACGGTGACGGCGAGTCTGACAGACTTTACGGAGGCGACGGCCGCGACACGATGTATGGCGGCGACGGATACGACTCGCTCTACGGCGACGGCGACTCTGACAGACTTTACGGAGGCGACGGCAACGAATCGACCTATGGCGGCGTCGGAAACGACACGCTCTACGGCGGCGGCGGCGCTGACAGATTTTACGGCGGCGACGGCAACGACGATTTGCACGGAGACGCGGGCGCCGACGTCATGTTTGGCGATGCCGGCAACGACGAATATTTCGTCACCGACGCGGCGGATCGCACCATTGAAGCGCTTGGCGGTGGCTATGACGTTGTCCGCGCGACAACGGCCTCCTGGACCTTGTCAGCCAACATTGAGCGCCTGATCTTCACCGACATTGGCAATCACACCGGCAAGGGCAATGTGCTCGACAACATCCTCAACGGCAATGCTGGTGCGGACAAGTTCCTGATCGACACGGGCGGCAATGACACTTTCTCGGGCGGATCGGGCAGCGACACCTTTGACGGCCGGGCGAGCGTCAACGGCATCAACATCAACTTGATCACCGGCATCCACGGGCTTGATACCGCCGGAGACACTTTCGCTTCCATCGAGAAATTCTTCGGCTCCAACACGGCGAATGACACTATGATCGCCGGCGCGGCGCGCGCAGATTTCTCGGGCTTCGGCGGCAATGACACACTGACCGGCGGCGCCAATATTGACAAGCTCAATGGCAACGCGGGCAACGACACCCTCTCCGCCGGCGCTGCCCAAGACGCGCTGAACGGCGGAACCGGCAACGACACCATGACTGGCGGTTCCGACGGCGACACGTTCCTCTATGTCGATTTCGCCTTCGGACAGGACACGGTCACCGACTACCAGGACGGACTTGACTATTTCAAGATATTCTCGGCGGTGGCGACCAGTTTCGCGGACTTCTCCATTGCCAACAACGGCACGTCGAATGTCACAATCTCCCTGATCGCGGATCCGTCGAACACGATTCATGTGCTCGGCAATGCGGCGTCTGTCGTCAATCTCACAGCTGCGGACTTCTTGTTCTACTGATCAAAGCCATGGGCGCCGCCATGACTGGACGACGCCTGCTTTGGCAAGTCGGCCCTGAAGTGCAATTGAGTCAGGCCGACTATGCGCGTCCGCGCTTCCAGCTTCCTATATCATCGAAGTCATCACAGAATGAAATCGTCGCGCAGGTCACAAGCCGCAGCATCTCCGACAGGGGTTACATCATGCGCTGCCACTAACGCGTATCCGCCAGCAGCAAAAATTCACGCCATAGTGCCGCAACCCGCGCTTTGGGCCTGGACCGCATGTCGTCAACAAGACCCAGTCAATTCCATGCCGCGCTCCAAAAAAAGCCTGGAGCGAAAGGGAATCACAATCAGCCCGTCAAGACAAAATGCGCCGAAAAAGCGGGTATTCTGACTTCCGGACCGCTTATGGAGACGCTGTTGCCATTGGGAGCGTTCAATCCTAATCTCGTGTGGGGTGTGGATTGTAGGGGCACTAAGACCATGGCTGGCGGTTGCAGCGTTGGTGACATGCTTGACTGCGATGGTTGGGTGCGCGCCCGATCATGAGTGTTGCCGTTTTTTCCGAACTCGTGGAATCCATCTACGACTGTTCATTCGACCCATCGCATTGGCCGCACGCGCTTGCGGGTGTGGCTGATTATCTAAAATGCAGCACTGCCCGGCTTTTCCTATTCAACAATGATCCGCAGAAGGACGGGTTTGGAAGCAGCGTCGGGCTGGATCGCGGTTTTAACGACAAGTTTGACAATGACCCCGAAACGATGAACTCCGTCAAGTACGGCTTTGTCGTCTCGCATCTTGATGAGCCGCTGACGCTCGACGAAATCCTTGGCGCCAATGGCGGCCGCGACGTCAATGGCAACGCGCAGCTCGACAACCGCTACTACAAGGACTGGATGGTGCCGCACGGCTACCATGATGTGCTGGCGGCGCTGATGGTCAAGAATGAACGCAATTTCGGCGGACTGGCGATGACGCGCAGCCTCGGCCAGCCGCGCTTCGGAGCGCGCGACCGCGACAATGTCCGCCTGATCGCCCCCCATATCCGCCGCGCCTTAAAATTCTCCGACATGATTGACCAGAAGGTGATCGAGCGCAACCGCTTGGCCGAAATCATCGACAGTCTGGCGACGCCGGTAATCATCATCGACGATTGCGCCAATCTGGTTCACTCGAACCACACTGCGCTTCAGCTCATTGCCAGCGGTGAGGTCGTGCTTGTGGAGCACAACAGTCTCGTCACGGCGGCGCATTCGGCCAGCAAGGATGCTTTGGCGCAGGCGCTGATTTCGGGCTTGCGCATGGCGCAATCCATGGCGCTGCGCAAACGGCATGGCGGCGACCTGATTGCCTCTTTCCTGCCGCTCGCTGGCATTTCAGGCGGAGCCGCACATGCGGCGATTTTCTTTCATGATCCTGACCGCGAATTTCAACTGCCTGGCGAGGCGCTGGCAAAACTCTACAGGCTGACCGGCACGGAGCTGCGGCTGCTGCTGGCGCTGGCACATGGGGCGACATTGAACGAGATTGCGGCAAGATCGGGAACGGCGATCGCCACCGTGCGCTCGCATTTGAAAAACCTGTTCACCAAGACCGGAAAAACGCGCCAGTCGGATCTTGTCCAAATGGCGATGATGGCGGTGTCGCAGCTCAGATGAACGAGCATTTTAAAATGCCTGCCTTTGCCAGCTTGGCGGTGTTGCCAATCAGGGGCGCTGCAAGGTGACCCAGGTTTTCGACACCGTTGTGCGTGCAAGGTCGCTGGACGAGCTGCGTGAAATATTCCGGCAGGCGATTGCGCTTGAAGGTTTCACCGCCTCCGCCTGCGGCGCATTTCTGCCCACCGAAAGCGGACCGGAGCCGCATTTCTATTTCACCGACTGGCCGGACGTCTGGCTCAAGCTTTACGAAGAGCGCAACTTCGTCGCCTGCGATTTTGGCGTGGCGGAAGCGCGGCGGCGCATTGCGCCTTTCACTTGGCTCGAGGCGAAGGCGGCGCGCATCCTGTCCGCCACCGAACGCAAGCTATGGGAAGCTGCGGCGGCTTTCGGCTGGAGCGACGGGTTCTCCGTGCCCATTCATGGCCCGGCAGGCTATTTCGGGCTGGTGACAATGGGCGGCAAGGCGCGTGTTCTGCCGCACGAGACCCGCCGCCATCTGCACATGCTGGCCCTCGCGGTCCACGACCGCGCCCGCGCATTGACCGGGCTTGACCGCGCCGCCGGGCCGCTGGCACCGCTGACGGCGCGCGAGCTTGAATGCCTCCGCTGGGTCGGCGCAGGTCACACGGACGGACAGATTGCCGCAATGATGGGCATTTCAACCACGACCGTGAAGACGCATGTCGATGGCGCGCGCCATAAGCTGAGCGCCCGCACAAGGGCGCATGCGGTGGCGCGCATGGTTGTGTGCGGACTGGCATGATTGAGCTTGGGACAGGCAAAAACATGCCTGAAAATATATGCGCAGTCTCCCCTGTTTAGAGGATGGACAGGTTGTGCCTTCAAGCTAGGCTGCCGTAAAAAGCGGCCCGGCAGTGCCGCCCTGACCGCCACCGGCATGGGATGGGGGCGGCGGGTTCATAAAGGGAGTCACGCGCATGGCCATTCTTCTCGTTCCGACCAATTTCGCCACCATCCAGC
>JANMMM010000169.1:0-10287 GCA_031373225.1 Phyllobacteriaceae bacterium
ATCCGAAGAAGGAAATCAATCTCTACATCAATTCTCCCGGCGGCGTGGTCACGTCAGGTATGGCAATCTACGACACGATGCAGTTCATCAAGCCGCCGGTTTCCACTCTCTGCTTCGGCCAGGCCGCTTCGATGGGTTCGCTGCTTCTGACTGCGGGCCACAAGGACATGCGCTACGCTCTGCCGAACGCCCGCATCATGGTGCATCAGCCTTCCGGCGGCTTTCAGGGCCAGGTCACGGATATTTTGATCCATGCCAAGGAAGTCGAGGCGTTGAAGCGCCGCCTCAATGAAATCTACGAAAAGCACACGGGCAAGTCCTACGAGCAGGTGCACACGGCGCTCGAGCGCGACAATTTCATGACTGCGGATCAGGCCAAAGAGTTCGGGCTGATTGACAGGGTGCTGACAGACCGCGAATTGCCTGCGGCAAGCTAACGCGGCGTTTGGCGCAAATCCCACAGAATAATCCAAGTTGGACGGCAATTTTGCCGTCCGGTGTGGCATTTGTGGATTCGCCAACGATATGAAGCGGTTACGTTAAGCGTCTGTTGAGTTTCTTGGGTCAAGCTCTGAGACGTGCCGAAGATTCGCGTGTATAGTGGGGCACATGCGGTCGGCTTGCGTGGCGTAGTGGGCGTTTTTCTTGTTAAATTCCGCCAAGGGCGCTATATCCTCCGGATAAAGCAGTGAGTGAGCGGCCTTCGAAAGAGCCGCGTTGAAAGGGCAGATGAATGAGCAAAGTTAGCGGCGGCGGCGATTCGAAGAACACGCTTTACTGCTCCTTCTGCGGCAAGAGCCAGCATGAAGTCAGGAAACTGATCGCCGGTCCCACCGTTTTCATCTGCGACGAATGCGTCGAACTGTGCATGGACATCATCCGCGAGGAAAATAAAACCTCGATGGTGAAGTCGCGCGAAGGCGTGCCGACGCCGCAGGAAATCATGAAAGTGCTGGATGACTACGTGATTGGCCAGCCGCATGCGAAGCGTGTTCTGGCCGTTGCCGTGCACAATCACTATAAGCGCCTTGCCCACGCCTCGAAGAACAATGACGTGGAACTGGCGAAGTCCAACATCCTTTTGATCGGCCCGACCGGCTGCGGCAAGACACTTTTGGCCCAGACGCTGGCGCGCATCATCGATGTGCCGTTCACCATGGCCGATGCCACCACGCTCACCGAGGCCGGCTATGTCGGCGAGGACGTGGAAAATATCATTCTGAAGCTGCTTCAATCCGCCGACTACAATGTAGAGCGCGCCCAGCGCGGCATCGTTTACATCGACGAGGTCGACAAGATATCCCGCAAGTCCGACAATCCGTCGATCACCCGCGATGTGTCGGGCGAGGGTGTGCAGCAGGCTTTGCTGAAGATCATGGAAGGCACAGTCGCCTCGGTGCCGCCGCAGGGCGGGCGCAAACATCCGCAACAAGAGTTCCTGCAGGTGGACACGACCAATATTCTGTTCATATGCGGCGGTGCGTTTGCGGGTCTTGAGAAGATCATCTCGGACCGCGGACGCAAGACTTCCATCGGCTTCGGCGCCCATGTCGTCGGCCCGGAAGATCGGCGCGCTGGCGAACTTTTCCGTGCGGTCGAGCCGGAGGATTTGCTGAAATTCGGACTTATCCCGGAATTTGTCGGACGATTGCCGGTTCTGGCGACGCTGGAAGATCTGGATGAGCCGGCGCTCATCAAAATTCTGGTTGATCCGAAAAATGCGCTGGTCAAGCAATATCAGCGCCTGTTCGAAATGGAAAATGTCGAACTGACATTCCATGAGGATGCGCTCAGCTCCATCGCCAAACGCGCCATCGAGCGCAAGACCGGCGCGCGCGGCCTGCGCTCGATCATGGAAGGCATCCTGCTCGACACGATGTTTGACCTGCCAGCGCTGGACGGCGTGCAGGAAGTGGTCATCTCCTCAGAAGTGGTCGATGGCAACGCAAGGCCGCTCTACATCTATTCCGAGCGCCGCGACGAAAAAGCCAATGTCAGCGCCTGAGCGCGCTGACAATCTGCGGACTGCGCGTTCCTGATTGTAATGCGGAGCCGGAGCGGACGCTCTGGCTCATCGTGCGGTTGCGTTTAGTTCCAAACAAGTTTTAATCGTCAAGTATTTTGCGTGGATTTTTGCGCGGCGCTTGAAACCGCCAGTGCGCTGCTCCAAATAGGATCTACACCGGGTTTGGTTTGTCGGCTGCGATGCGGAGGCAAAATTGAATGTGACCGTGTGGGAATCGTCGAAAGGATAAGAAAATGGTAAAATCCAAAACGGCTGCGGGCGGTGTTCACGGGCAGTTTGCCGTGCTTCCTCTGCGCGATATCGTCGTTTTCCCGCACATGATCGTGCCGCTGTTCGTCGGCCGCGAGAAGTCTATCCGGGCGCTTGAAGATGTGATGACCGGCGACAAAATGATCCTGCTCGCCACCCAGAAGAACGCCACCGATGATGATCCGGGCCAGGACGCGATTTACCGTGTCGGCACCTTGGCTTCGGTGCTGCAATTGCTGAAACTTCCCGACGGCACCGTCAAAGTGCTGGTAGAGGGCCGCAGCCGCGCCGAAATCCGCGATTTCACCAGCCGCCCGGATTTTTACGAAGCCGATGTGTCGCTGCTTGAAGAAGGCGATGATGATGAGGTCGAGCTTGAGGCGCTGTCCCGCTCGGTCGTCACTGATTTTGAAAACTATGTGAAGCTCAACAAGAAGATATCTCCCGATGTTGTGAATGCCACCAGCCAGATTGACGATTTTTCCAAGCTGGCCGACACGGTCGCCGCGCATCTGTCGATCAAAATCGCCGAGAAGCAGGACATGCTGGAGACAGTCAGCGCCAAGGCGCGGCTGGAAAAGGCGCTTGGGCACATGGAGTCCGAAGTCTCTGTGCTGCAGGTCGAAAAGCGCATCCGCTCGCGCGTCAAGCGCCAGATGGAGAAGACCCAGCGCGAATATTATCTCAACGAGCAGATGAAGGCGATTCAGAAGGAGCTTGGTGACGGCGAAGAAGGCAAGGACGAGATGGGAGAAATTGAAGCGCGCATCAAGAAAACCAAGCTGAGCAAGGAAGCCCGTGAGAAAGCCGATTCAGAGCTGAAGAAGCTCAAAGCCATGAGCCCGATGGCGGCAGAAGCCACTGTGGTGCGCAATTATCTTGACTGGATGCTGTCGCTGCCCTGGAGCCGCCGCTCAAAGATCAAGAATGATCTCAGCTTTGCCGAAAAAGTGCTGAACGAAGACCATTTCGGCCTCGATAAGGTCAAGGACCGGATTATCGAATATCTGGCTGTGCAAAGCCGCTCGGCTAAGATCAAGGGTCCGATCATCTGCCTCGTCGGCCCTCCCGGCGTCGGCAAGACCTCGCTTGGAAAGTCCATCGCCAAGGCGACGGGCCGCGAATATGTGCGCATGGCGCTCGGCGGCGTGCGCGATGAGGCTGAAATCCGCGGCCATCGTCGCACTTACATTGGCTCGATGCCAGGTAAAGTTATCCAGTCAATGAAGAAGGCAAAGAAGTCGAACCCGCTGTTTCTGTTCGATGAGATCGACAAGCTTGGCCAGGATTTCCGCGGCGATCCGTCGTCAGCGCTGTTGGAGGTTTTGGATCCCGAGCAGAATTCGACATTCATGGATCATTATCTGGAGGTCGAATATGACCTGTCGGATGTGATGTTCGTGACCACCGCGAACACGCTGAACATCCCACCGGCTCTGATGGACCGGATGGAGATCATCCGCATCGCCGGTTACACTGAGGACGAGAAGATCGAGATCGCCAAGCGGCATCTGATGTCCAAGGCGCTCGCCAATCACGGCCTCAAGGCGGAAGAGTTCATCGTCAGCGACGATGCGCTCAAAGCCATCGTGCAGCTCTACACTCGTGAGGCCGGCGTGCGCAGCCTTGAGCGCGAATTGATGACCATGGCGCGCAAGTCGGTGACCGAAATCATCAAGACCAAGGTGAAGTCGGTGACGATCAATGCCGGGAATATTTCGACCTATCTTGGCGTGCCGAAATATCGCTTTGGGCAGGCCGAGGTGGCTGACCAGGTTGGCGTGGTGACAGGCCTTGCCTGGACTGAGGTCGGCGGCGAGCTTTTGACGGTGGAAGGCGTGATGATGCCCGGCAAGGGCCGCATGACGGTGACCGGCAATCTGAAAGACGTGATGAAGGAAAGCATCTCGGCGGCGGCATCCTATGTCCGCTCGCGGGCGCTGGATTTCGGCGTCGAGCCGCCTCTGTTCGACAAGCGCGACATCCATGTCCACGTTCCGGAAGGCGCGACACCGAAGGACGGTCCTTCGGCGGGCATCGCCATGATGACCACGATCGTCTCAATCCTGACGGGAATTCCAATCAAGTCCGACGTGGCCATGACCGGCGAAATCACGCTGCGGGGCAGGGTGCTGCCCATTGGCGGGCTGAAAGAGAAGCTCCTGGCGGCGCTTCGTGGCGGCATCAAGAAGGTGTTGATCCCTCAGGATAACGCCAAGGATCTGGCGGAAATTCCGGACAATGTGAAGAACGGCATGGAAATCATCCCGGTCGCGCATGCCGATGAAGTGCTGATGCACGCGCTTGTGCGCCAGCCGGTGGCGATCGAATGGACGGAGCCGCTGACACTTCCGGTCATTTCACTGGACGACGAGGCGCTGACTTCCGTGGCGCACTGAGTGCGGCAATCCGAAAAGTGAAAGGCCGGGGAATTGTCTCCGGCTTTTTTTTACAGCGGCGCAGGCCGGGTTCAATGCTTTAGAAAAATCAATTCATGGAGTGTAATGTGTTTAGAGGCTTTCTGGTCCTGCCGCTGTTTTTCAGCCTTTGCGCCTGCAGCACGTCGACGGTTACAACCGGCTTTTATGACATAAAAGGTAAAGACGAAAAGTCGCTCGACCGCAGCGTCAGGAAGTTTGGCCCGCAGAACGGCCATGCTTTTGCCTCCACCGAGCTGAAGCTGGTGCCGTTGTCGATACTGCCAAGCACCGATGTGCGCGGCTGCCGTGTAGGCACGGCAAAAATTGAGGTGGTGGCCAATATCACTCTGCCGCGCTGGTCCGACCGGTCTGGCGCACCGGGCGATCTCAAACGCGGCTTTGACAATTATGCGGCCTACGCCAAAGTGCATGAACAGCAGCATGTGAAGATTGGCGAGGCGGCGGCTGGCGCGCTTGAAGCTGCGCTGCTCTCCATACCGCCGCAGAAGGACTGCGATGTGACGCTCAGGAAAGCGAAATCCACGATCCGCAGCGTGCTCTCGCGCCACCACAAGGCGCAGTTGGCGTTTGACGCCATTGAAAAGCGGCGCATCGGCGCGCTTATCCGCGCCGCGCAGAGGAAATAGCGCGCCGCCGCACTCCAGCTTCCCCGAAATTCCTTGGTCCCGCACAAAACAATTTCTTTGCCGCGCCGCGCTGAGTCCCACTTGCGAAGTCTGGAAAAACAAATTAACTTTTGAAATTGAAACCGCTTTCAAATTACTTTCAACCACGTTTAAGGCGTTTCAGGACGCCTTCTCAATTCTCACAATCAATGCTTCATTGGAGAAAATGTCATGACGATTCGGACTGTTGTCTGGGGTGAAAACATCCACGAGCGCGTCAACAAAGTCGTCGCCGACATATATCCCAAAGGCATGCACACGGCGATCGCCGATGCGCTTAACACCGACAAAGCCATCTCAGCCACGACCGCGACTTTGCAGGAACCCGAACATGGCCTCAGCGAAAAGCGCCTCGCTGACACCGATGTTCTGCTCTGGTGGGGTCACAAGGATCATGGCGCGGTCGCCGACGAGATTGTGGAGCGCGTTGCCAGGCGGGTGTGGGAAGGATTGGGGCTGATCGTCCTGCACTCCGGACATTATTCGAAGATTTTCAAAAAGCTGATGGGCACGCCTTGCGGCCTGAAATGGCGCGAGGCCGGGGAGCGCGAGCGGTTCTGGGTCATCAATCCGAGCCATCCAATCTGCGAAGGGCTCGGCGAACATTTCGAACTTGAAAACGAGGAAATGTATGGCGAACAGTTCGCCGTTCCGGAGCCATTGGAAACCGTGTTCATTTCTTGGTTCCAGGGCGGCGAAGTGTTCCGCTCGGGCCTCACATACCGGCGCGGCGCGGGCAACATTTTTTACTTCCGCCCTGGCCATGAAACCTATCCGTCATTCCACGACGCCAATGTGCAGAAAGTTCTGCGCAACTCGGTCAAATGGGCCTTCAACCCGCAGAACCGGCAGACCAGCATCCACGACGCGCCGAACGTGCCGGTGGATAAGGCGCTTGAGCATATTGTTGAGCGCGGCGGAAAATTGCATGAGGCTGGCGAAGCTGGTTACCGCTGAGAGACTTTTTCGAGAATTTGCTCCGCTTGGTAAGCTTGTGCGTTATTCGAGAACCGTAGCGGAACGAACTTTATTGGTGAGCTCCGAGTTTGCAGAAAATCGCGCTACATGGCCAGCGGTTCTGAATTGTCAGAAGGGCTCTTGTGAGAAACGTCAAAAGTTATGACACTGTTTCTCATTTGCTGCTGGTGATTGAAGCGACGCGTTCGGGACGCGCCATCCTGCGTCGTCAAGCGCGGGAGCGGCAGCATTGGTGGTCTCGGCCAGACGCCTGCTCTTTGCCACTGTTTTGGCATAGGGAATGACGAGCGATGCGCCAATGGCGAAACTTGGACTGACAGCGCTAAAGCAGTGGCCCATTGACGGCGCGTGCCATGAACCGCGCCGCATCGCCTTTGGGTCTTGGAAAAACAGCGATGCTTTGCACAGCGAGAATCGGCAGAGCGTTCAAATAGCAAGAGATGAGGAGCAAGCGGAGAGCGGCGAAAATCCGGCAGAAGTGAATACTCAACAGCAAGTCGCAACCTCACGTAACGGCAAGGCGGAAACAGGTCTTGCCCCTTTTGCCCGGTTGTGCGTAAACTCACTTCAGGCGCAGTGTTTTGACGATCATCACAACCCCTTCAGGGAGTTCGTTCATGGCCAAAGTCCCAACCCCTCCACAATTTGTCCTGCTTGCGTTCGATGGTTCCAATGAGCCCGAATTCTGGAACGCAACCCGGCAGTTTGCGGCAAGCGCGGGCGTGCGCTTCACCTATTTCGTCAGCGGCGTCTATTTCCTGCTCACCGCCGACAAGAACGATTACGTCGACGCCCTCGGCCGGTCGGGCAAGAGCAATATAGGCTTCGGCGGCACGCTGGACGTGATGAAACAGCGGCTCGAGCAGGTGCGGCTGGCGATGAAGGAGGGCCATGAGATCGGCTCTCATGCCATCGGGCATTTCGACGGCGCGAAATACACATTTGCCCAATGGGACAAGGAGTTCGAACAGTTCACGCGCATCCTGTCGAACGTCTGGCAAAGATGTAACAAGGCGGCTGAGCCCGCCGGATGGAAAAACTATTTCGCCAAGGAGGTGTCGGGCTTCCGCGCGCCATACCTGGCGGTCGGCGACCGCAAGGCGCTGTGGAAGACATTTGCCAAGCACGGCATGGATTATGACACCAGCCTCGTCAACAACATGAACTATTGGCCGCGGCAGATCGACGGCGTCTGGAATTTTCCGCTGGCCATGATCAAGGTGGCGGGCACAACCAAGACCACGCTCAGCATGGACTATAATTTCCTTGTCTCGCAGTCGGGCGGCAAGGACGGTCCCAAGGAGAAGTGGAAGGAATACGAGGACCAGATGGTCCAGAGCTACGTCCAGTATTTTCACAACAACTATTATGGCAACCGTGCGCCGGTGCATATCGGGCATCACTTTTCACAGATGAACGGCGGCGCCTACTGGCGGGCCATGCAGCGCATCGCCCGCTATGTCCGCAAGCAGCCGGATGTCGTCTGCGGCACCTATAAGGAGCTGTTGAATTTCGTCGTGAAGAACAAGCATCTCCTGAATGACTATCAAGCGGGAAATTTCGTCAAGGCGATCCCCGCTCCGGCGCCCCGGTCCGTCGCGCCGGATGAGTTCGCTGTGAGCGTGCCGAGGGCGTTCGTGGTCAGTCAGGCTCGGCTCGATCAGGTGCAGGCGAAGAAGAAGACGCACAGATCGACCGGGTGCTGCCCCAGCTAGAGCATTGTGCGAAAAAGTGTGTGCGGTTTTTCGCAAAAACGATGCGACAAAACAAGGACTTGGAGCGCCAGCGCTGATTCTGTCAGCGTGCCCGGCGCTCTAGGTCGGGCATCCTGTCAGACCGGGAAATCAACCGATCCTGCGGCTAGCGCATCGGTTGTTCAAATGGAATCACTTTGGCGGTCGCCGACTCAAATACGTCATTGCGGGGCCGCGAAGCGGAACCCGGAATCCAGAGTGGCGAAGAGCGAAGTTCCGCTCCTGCGCAGACCGGGTTTAAGCCAGCCAAACCACCCATTTCAGTCCACTTGCCAGCATCCCATCTCTGGATTCCGGGTTCCGCTTTGCGGCCCCGGAATGACGGCAAGCGTGAATGCGTCCGCTAAAGTGACCGCATTTTAGCGCCCGCTGCTAAAAATCCGACGGAACGCAGATGAGTCCCGAGCGGTATTTCAGCGAAGCGGTCCAGCGCGGGCCGCCGCCCGGGGCCAGCGGATTGAACTTTGAGAATTCGATGTTCTCGATCGAGTTCATCTGCCGCATGGAATGCGCCTCGATGACGTCTCCTTTGCGGCCGGGAAACACGTGATAGCCGGCATGCGCGGTGGCAACCCAGATCGGCACGTTCTTGAACTCCGCGGGCGGCGTCTTTTTGAAGCCCACCAGCTTGGTGGCGTTGTCCACCACGACGTCGTAATATTTGCCCTTGTTGACGGAGCTTGCATATCGAAGCGCGTGGCCGCCCCATTCGGGCCTCCAGCTGCCGCTGGACTTCGGCGGATTGAGCCGCTTGTCCTCGGCGTCCCATTCCGCATTTTTGCTGGGATCGGGGTTCCAGTAGTAGACCTTCCACCCAAGCTGCCGCATCATGCTCTGCAGATCGGTGCCATAGTATTTTTGGCCGATTCTGAGCTGGTCGTTGATCTTCACCCATGTGTTGTGCATGCCCGTGGCGTCAAAGCCGCGCGCCAGAGCCTGCATGGCAAGTGTCACGCAGGCGGTCGCCACCTGCTGATCCGCCAGAAAGGCCGGCTTTCCAAACTTCCTCAGCTGCTCGATGCGCAGCGCCTTGGTGCTGTGCTCCGGCTTGCGGTTTCCATAATATTTCGAGACGCCCCACTGCCGGAAAAACTTGATATGATCGTCATAGGTGAAATCAAGAAACCCCGCGGCCGCATCGGCGAATGCCGGGAGCGAGTTCCGGTGCTGGGTTTTCTCCGCCGGTGTGAACATGTTGCTGGGCACAGCCATGGCATCTCTCCAAAATTATACCTACCCCGAGTTGACTATATGTCAGGTTCTGGAAAAACAAAAGGCTCCGGACTGAACAGACCCTGCTATCGGCGCAGCCGAGGCCTGATCGCATATTATGGTGACGCGGTGGACCGCGCACGCGGCCTTCCCCGCCACCACGCCCCGTTTCCGGTCTGGTCATTGAGGGGAAGTCCAGGGCGTGTGGTCCTGCCGAAGGAACTAACCTGATGGGTGTGGCTCGCCACACGCCCTGTCACGGCTTTTTGCCCGGGCTGGCGCATGGGACGCTCCGGTGAGAGCGTGCGAAGGCCAGGAGGGACATGGCTGAGGGACTCCGCCCGCCGGAATAACCACATCCGGCTGCCATAGGCCGCCCGCCCTCCCGAATGCCGGTTGATCACCCGGTCCCCATGAGGGCAGCAGGGCCAATATGCGCCCGCTCCGGAAGGCGGGGATAAGAATTGCGCAACAATTCGTGTAAGCCACTGATATTATTGTATATTAAGTTTCAAAACGCTCCATTCCATGCGTCATGAACGCTCACATTCGGACGGATGAACATGTCACTGCATCAGGCATGTCACACATGCGGGGTGCAGTGCTAAGCCGCTGGCGCCGCCAAGTCTGGGTCCTCGGGACAAGCCCGAGGATGACGAAGCGCGGGCGCTTGCAAGCGTGGGTGGCGGGCGGCGGAGAGGATGCCATGGGACGGGTCGCAGCGAAGCCTGTTCAAGAAGATATTTCCCGACATGGCGAACCTGCTCCCTTAGGAGGAGGCCAGGCAATATTGTCTTCAGTTCGATGCGGAATGGGAACGGCTGATGGCGGCGTGAGGGTCCGGCTTCGCTCCTTCGGAGCTTCGCAGGATGGGGCGCTTCATTCTGCATCGTCGCGTTTGTTTGCGCCATCGTTTTTGCCGTCGCAGAATCCAGCACCCCATCCCGCGAAGCTCGAAGAGC
>JANMMM010000194.1:0-6403 GCA_031373225.1 Phyllobacteriaceae bacterium
CGCGCGGCCTTGGCAAGCCCTGTGTGACTGGCGCGGGCGCGCTCCGCATCGATTACGCCAAGGGTGTGATGCTGGCCGAGGGCAAGGAGTATAGGCGCGGCGACATCATCACCATCGACGGCGGGCTGGGGCAGATATTCAAAGGCGTCGCGCCATTGGTGCAGCCGGAATTCACCGGCGATTTTGGCACAATCATGCAGTGGGCCGACGATATCAGGCGGATGAAAGTCCGCTCCAACGCCGACACGCCGGCCGACGCGCGCGCCGCGCGGGCCTTTGGCGCGGAAGGCATTGGTCTCTGCCGCACCGAGCACATGTTCTTCGGCGCGGAGCGCATCTCCGCCATGCGCGAGATGATCATGGCGGCAAGCGAGGCCGAACGCCGCTTGGCCCTTGCCAAACTGCTGCCGATGCAGAAGGCGGATTTTGTCGAGCTGTTTGAGATCATGGCGGGGCTGCCCGTGACCATCCGCCTTCTTGACCCGCCTCTGCACGAGTTTCTGCCGAAGGAGCGCGCCGAGGCGGCGGAAGTAGCCGAGAAAATGGGCATGCCGCTGGAGAAAATGCTGGAGCGGATGAATTCGCTCTACGAGTTCAACCCGATGCTCGGCCACCGGGGCTGCCGCCTTGCGGTGAGCTATCCGGAAATCCCGGAAATGCAGACGCGGGCGATTTTTGAGGCGGCGATTGAAGCGGGCAGGACCACCGGCAAGCACGTCGTGCCGGAAATCATGGTGCCGCTTGTGTCGCTGATGAAGGAGCTGGATTTCGTCAAGGCGCGCATCGCCGCCGTGGCGCAGCAGGTCATGCTCGAAAACGATGTGCAGATTGATTACATCGTCGGCACCATGATCGAGCTGCCGCGCGCCTGCATAAGGGCGGGCGTCATCGCCGAGGCCTCCGAATTCTTCTCGTTCGGCACCAATGATCTGACGCAGACCGCCTTCGGCATTTCCCGCGACGATGCAGGCGCGTTCCTGCCCGCCTATCAGCAGAAATCCATCATCGATCGCGATCCATTCGTCATTCTGGACCGCGTTGGCGTCGGCGAGCTGATCAGGATGGCGGTCGAACGGGGCAGGGCGACACGGCCCGACATCAAGCTTGGCATCTGCGGCGAGCATGGCGGTGAACCGGCATCGATCCGGTTCTTTGAGGAGACTGGACTCGACTATGTCTCCTGTTCGCCCTACCGTGTGCCGGTCGCCCGGCTCGCGGCGGCGCAGGCTCACATCCTGAACCGGGTGGCAACTTCAAGATAGGCCTCGCCAAGCCGGTAGAGATGCGCTGTCTCAGGGCTTTCGGCCACGAGCTCAATGGCGCTGCCCGCCTCATCAAGGACGGCAAGCACAACAGATTTTCCGCTGTCGGTCGGAAGCATGATCAGTGCCGCCCGCTGAAACGGCAGTGAGGACGGCGCGGGCACATGAAACAGCATCTCCCCGTTGACTCTCGCCGCAGCCGACTGCACGCTTTCCTCAAATCCGTCCAGTGCGACATTCTGCGCTTCCAGCGCCAGCATCAGCTCGACCGCCTCAAGCTCGGCATTTCCGCTCTGAGGCATGGGTGCGTTCATTTCGCCTGGGTACAAATTCAATGCCATGGGCTTACTCCTTACAGACACCCGCCAGACAATTTTGCGGAAAACAAGTGGCGAGAATGGGGCGAGGATAGTCCCGCTTCCGCTTTGACGGAAGCGAATGCGGTCACTAATGGTTAACGCGCCGGGCAATGAGCGCGGCGGACATGGCAAAATGATCACAAGAAAGAGCCTCAGACAAAGTTCAATTTCGGCACGCTGGTCTCTCCGCTGTGCCATTTTCGCGCTCGCGCTGATGGTTGTGGCGGTGCTTCTGCACCGGTTCGGGCGGATTGAGACTGGGCCGTTTCTCAGCGTTATGGCGCTGGGCGCGCTGATCGCCGCTTTGGGTCTTGTCCTGTCAGTGATCGGCCTCATCGGGCTGTGGCTGCATGGATATGCCGGGGGCAGGCGCGCGGCGGCGGCGCTGGCGCTTTGCCTGATAGCGCTCGCCCCCTTTGACTATGCGTTTTACAAGGCATTGACGCTGCCGAGGGTCGCCGACATTTCCACCGACCTCACCGATCCGCCGCAGTTAGGGTTTGGCGGTAAATCAGGGCTCAATCCTGCCTTGCAGTCCGCTGCGTATCCTGAAGTGACGGGGAGGCGCTACGGCACTCCGGGAGAGAGTCTTTTAGCGCTGGTCGAGCGCCTGGTGTCAGAGGCAGGTTGGCGCATTATCGTGCGGCGCGGCAATCTTGACGCGGCAGGCGAGATGCTGTTAGAGGCCGAGGCGACTTCCCTTATCATAGGGTTCAAGGACCAGATCGTCATCCGTGTCACTGACGAAGGCGACACGTCCTATGTCGATATGCGCTCCAGGTCCGGTTTCGGCGAATATGACATGGGCGCCAATGCCGCGCGCATCGCCAAGTTCATGCAGGCGCTCGACGCGCTGGCGGCCCTCGCGCCCAGCGCTCAGACGGCGAAATAGCGGCTTGTCAGCAGCGCTTCTCCGTCAGACATTGCGCGGCCCTGATCGACAAGGTGCTCCAGATGCGCGAACACCGACAGGGCCGCCGCGCCGTGCAGCCTTCTGTCAACATCGCGATAGAGCGCGGCAACTATTTCTGAAATAAGCGCATCTCCCTCCCGAAGCCGTTGAAAAATAGCGCGCTCGCGCATTTTCCGGTGCGCAATCAACGCCTTGGTGAAGGTCTTTGGGTTGGCCACCGGCCCGCCATGCCCGGGCAGGTAAAATCGTTCGCCGCGCTCACGCAGCTTGTGGAGCGATTCCATATAGGCCGCCATCGACCCGTCCGGCGGGGCGACGATGCTGGTGGACCAGCCCATGACATGGTCGCCGGAAAACAGGATTCCCTGTCCTTTCAGCGCATAGGCGCAGTGGTTGGCCGTGTGGCCCGGCGTGTGGACCGCCTCCAGCGTCCAGCCGCTTCCCGAGACGGTTTCAGTGTCAGCAAGCGCCCGGTCGGGCTTGAAATCATAATCGGCGCTGGCGTCGAGCGCATTCGATTCCATGCGGCGCAGGGGCCTGAACGGGCGGTGCGGGCCTTCGGCATAGACCTTTGCGCCAGTCATCTCCGCGAGGCGGCAGACCAGATCGGAATGGTCGCGGTGAGTGTGGGTGATAAAAATGCCGCTGACCTTCCGTCCGCCGATGGCCGCGCGCAGCGTCTCATAATGCTCGGGATGATCAGGGCCTGGATCGATGACCGCAAGATCCGAGACACCCACCAGATAGGTGTTAGTGCCGGCGAAAGTGAAGGGTCCGGCATTGGCAGCGGTAATGCGCATAACGATTGGCGCGGCCTGCACAGGCTCGCCGTGGCGCGCGTCAAATGCGCTGTTGAGCTTCATGCGCGCGCCTCCCGTTTCGCTGTCACGCTGACGCGGCATGCGTCTGAGGCAACAGAAATCATCGGCGGCGCGGCATGGCAATGGGGAAACTGCGCGGAAGCTCCGGAAAATGGGGGATGGAAATGGGCTGTCTGAAAAATAGTGCTTCATGATTTCAAACACTTAAACGAAAAGTCGAACATTTTTTATCCGCCCCCTCCGTCATGCGCCGAATATTGCGCCGACCTTAACGCGGCTTGGACGGAAACATGCAGAACACCGGAAGATTTGAACTCCCGCTCATCATGCCCTCGCAGGCGCAGAAGCATGTGACGCATAACGAGGCGCTGACCCTCCTCGATGGTCTGGTGCATCTGGTGATCAAGACAGAGGGCGAAACAGCGCCGCCGGTCAGCGCCGCCGTCGACGACGCGTTCATTGTCGGCGCGCCGGCAACGGGCGCGTGGTTCGGCCAGGACGGCCGGCTCGCCTTCAACACTGACGCCGGCTGGCGCTTTGCCACGCCGGTGCGCGGCATCATCGCCTTCTTTGCCGCCGCCAATGAGTTGCGCATGTGCGAGCAGGGCACCTGGACCAAGATTGGCGATTTCACCGGTCCGCTCAGCTATGCGACGCTTGGCGTCAACACAAATGCCGACGCTGTCAACCGCTTGGCTGTCCGCTCAAACGCGGCTTTGTTCACCGCATTGGAGGCGGCGGGCGGCGGCAATGGCGATGTTCAGGTCAAGCTCAACAAGGAGACGCTGCCCGACACCGCCTCCCTTCTGTTCCAGACCGGCTTTTCCGGCCGCGCCGAGCTGGGTCTCGCAGGCAGCGACGGATTGAGCGTTAAGGTCAGCGCCGATGGCTCGTCCTGGAATACTTCGCTGTCGGTCAACCCGGCCTCCGGCCTCGTGACGCTGGCCAACAATTCGGTGGCGAACGCCGCCATGGCCGATATGTCGACCTCGCACTTCAAGGGCAGGGCAAGCGCCGGCACCGGCGATCCAGAAGATTTGACCGCCGCTGAAGCGACCGCGCTGCTGAACCCGTTCACAGCGGCGCTGAAGGGCCTTGTGCCTGCATCAGGCGGTGGCCCATCGGCCTTTCTGCGCGTAGACGGGACATGGAGCATCCCGGCTTCTGGCGGCGGCCTGACAATATCGCAGGTCACGCTTGATTTTGGCGCATCGCCGGTTTGGTCGAAAACGATTGACGCGGTGCTAAGCGGCGCTGCGCCGGGTCAGAAGGTGCTGCTGTCGCCCAGTGCCGCCATGCCGGGGGCGCTGTCTGCGGACGAATTGGAAATGGACACGCTGACGGCATCGGCAGCGGTCATTTCCCCGAACTCCGTGCGGATCATCGCCGCGTCAAATCCTGGCCCGGTTTCCGGTCTTCGAAACTTCAATCTCACCCTCGCATAAGGAAAGACACATGGCATACATTCAGGACGGATCATCAACTGCGGGGCTTTTGGCGGTGGAAACTGCGTCAAAGGCGGCGCGAAACATCCTCTATAACGGCGCCGGTCAACCCATCACGCGCAAACACAATCAAGTGCGCATCGAGGCGGATGACGAGGCATTCGTTTTGGCTGGCGTCAATGACGGCAATTACCGGCATTTCCGCACCGACCGCACGGGCGGGCAGGCGGTGGCGCTCAACACTTCGCTATTGACGGAAGGCTTTGAGGGAACTGTCCTGCCCGCCGCGCGCTGGCAGGCCACTGCGACGACAATGGCGGCCACGCAGACGGCTGCGTCTGGGCTGTTGGTCAATTCCAGCTCAATCACCACCATCAACACCGGCTATTTGCTCAAGAGCTTGCGCTCCTTCCAGAAGCCGCAGCGCGCGCCGATGCATTATAGGGCCCGCGCCCGCGTCGCCCATGTGGCGAACGCGGTGGCCGAACTGGGTCTTGGCGACGCGTCCACCTTCAATGGCGCGAACGCCAACGGCGCGTATTGGCAATACACATCCGGCGGCGCGGTGCAACCGGTGCTGACCTATAATGGCGTTGACATAACCGGTGCGCCAGTTGCCGGGTTGAACGCGGCGAACTTTTACACATGGGACATTCTGATAGACGATGACGAAGCCGTGTTCATGGTGCAGGACACCAGCACCGGCCTCATTGTCGCCGAGCGCTCCATCAAGGTTCCGCTGACACAGGCCAAGCTCTTCGCCGCAACTCGGCTGTTCGCTTTCCACCGCCTGTATAACACCGGCGCGGCCCCGGCTTCCGCAGCGCAGATGGTCGTTTCGACCGTCGATGTTGTGCAGCTTGACGTTATGGCGAACAAGCCGTGGAAGGAGCAGATGGCCGAAGCCGGCTATGGTGCGCCGTATCAGCCGGTCACGCAGATTCAGGCGGCGCAGTGGGCAAACTCGGCGGTCCCCGCTTCGGCCACGCTGTCCAACACGACGGCGGGCTACTCGACGCTGGGCGGTCTGTTTCAGTTCGCCGCCGTGGCCGGCGCGGCGACCGACTATGCGCTGTTCGGCTTCCAGGCGCCAAGTCCCTATGCCTTTGTTCTGGACGGGATCGACATCGAGACATGGAACACCGGCGCGGCTGTGGCGACGACTCCGACCCTGTTTGTCTGGGGACTTGGTGTTGACCAGAGCGCAGTGACGCTGGCGGGAACAATTGCCCGCGTCGGCCTTGGCGTCCAGCAACTCGCCATTGGCGCGGCAGTTGGCGCAAAGGCCGAGCGGATCAGCCAGAGCTTCGACACGCCACTCGTCACCAATGCTGGCCGCTTTCTGACGGTGATCCTGCGCATGCCGGTCGGCACGGCGACAGCGGCGGAGGTGTTTCAGGGTATGGTCAATCTGCGCGGGCGATTCGAATAGGGTCATCGCCTCCTACGCGGCGTCCCTCGTGCGGTCGCCGCGTCCGGAGCCAAGCACGGTCGCGAACATCAGCCTTATGTCTTCGGCGAGCCCGTACTTGGCGAGATATTTGGCGTCCGCTTCCGCCAGCCGCTCGGGCTCGGACATGTCAATGCCAAGCACTTGCGCGGG
>JANMMM010000201.1:0-3035 GCA_031373225.1 Phyllobacteriaceae bacterium
GTGCCGCGTACCCGAGCTTGTCCTTGCTCACGGCGCCGACCGGGTCTGATGAACTGAATTGCCGAAGGGCTCGGAGAGCTCGTCACCAGCGTGTTGCGGATATATGCGCCCACGTTCACGTGATCGATGTCGAGCACCGGAATGTCATTGTAGCCGAGGTCGGTCAGCACTTTCAGGTGCTTTTCGTCCAGCTCATCGCCCGCTTCGAGATAAATCTCGCCGGTTTCCATGTTGACAATGTCTTCGGCCAGGTAGGAACCGAACAGGTCCTCTTCCGCAGCGCGGATCGCCTTGACGCCCTTGTCGGCCAATTGCTTGGCCATTTTGACCGTCAGCTTCTTGCCGGCCTCAATGACCACTTCGCCCGAGTCGGCGTCAACCACGTCATTGACGGCCTTGTAGCCTTTGTAGCGGTCAGCCGAATAGGGAATCCGCCAGTTCTTGCCGTCGCGCTGGAAATCATAGCGGTTATAGAAGGTTGAGAGGATTTCCTCAGAATCCATGCCGAGCGCCATCAGCAGCGACGTCGCCGGCAGCTTACGGCGGCGGTCGATGCGGGCGTGGACGACGTCCTTGGAATCAAACTCGATGTCGAGCCATGAACCCCGGTAGGGAATGACGCGGGCGGCGAACAGGAACTTGCCGGACGAATGGGTCTTGCCCTTGTCGTGATCGAAAAACACGCCGGGCGAGCGGTGCATCTGCGAGACAATGACGCGCTCGGTGCCGTTGACAATGAACGTGCCATTGTCGGTCATGAGCGGCATGTCGCCCATGTAGACATCCTGCTCCTTGATGTCCTTGATCGACTTTGACTGTGTGTCCGGGTCAATATCAAACACGATCAGGCGCAGCGTCACTTTCAGCGGCGCGGAATAGGTGAGATCCCGTTGGCGGCATTCGTCAACGTCAAACTTCGGCGCTTCGAACTCGTACTTGACGAATTCGAGCATGGATGCGCCGGAAAAGTCCGAGATCGGGAAGACCGACTTGAACACCGATTGCAGTCCTTCATCCAGCCGCCCGCCTTCCGGCTCGTCCACCATCAGAAACTGATCGTAGGAAGCCTTCTGAACCTCAATCAGGTTCGGCATTTCGGCGACATCGGGAATGGAGCCAAAATATTTGCGGACACGTTTGCGGCCATTGAAGGTAAGGGTCTGAGCCATAAGTGCTCCTTAAAGTGCCCGGCAGGGCGGATCGCGGTTGGTTCTTTAACGGGTTCAACCCGCTTTCCAAAAACGCTTCCGCGTCTTTGAAAAATGGGCTGTGACACAACAAACCAGACCGGCGGGCGGACCCGCCGGTCTGGAATACTTACTTAACGTCGACCTTGGCGCCGGCTGCTTCCAGCTGGGCCTTGAGCTTGGCGGCTTCGTCTTTCGACACGCCTTCCTTGACGGCTTTCGGAGCGGCTTCAACCAGGTCCTTGGCTTCTTTCAGGCCAAGCGCCGTTATCGCGCGGACTTCCTTGATGACGTTGATCTTGTTCGGGCCGGCTTCGGTCAGGACAACATCGAACTCAGTCTTTTCTTCAACGGCGGCAGCCGGAGCAGCAGCGCCGCCGGCGGCTGCAACAGCCACAGGCGCGGCAGCCGACACGCCCCACTTTTCTTCCAGAAGCTTCGAAAGATCCGCAGCTTCCAGAACGGTCAGGGTCGAAAGTTCGTCAACCAGTTTTTCAAGTTTGGACATTTTTACATTCCTATTGAGGTTTGATGAGTATTTGCAGCGAGGAGCAACCTCATGCCGCTTCGTCCTTCCGGGCATACGCTCCAAACACGCGGGCAAGCTGAGCCGCCGGCGCGTTGACGATCTGCGCAATGCGCGTCGCCGGTGTGACAATCATGCCAACCAGTCTCGCACGCAGTTCGTCCAGCGAAGGCATCGAGGCAAGCGCCTTGACCTTCTCCGCATTGAGGCTTGTCGCACCCATGGCGCCGCCGAGGATCACGAGCTTTTCGTTGATCTTGGCAAATTCCATGGCCACTTTCGGCGCCGCGACGGGATCCGCCGCGTAGGCGATGATCGTCTGACCGACAAAAAGGTCAGTGATCGTCTCCGACACCGTGCCCTGGAGGGCGATCTTGGCGAGGCTGTTCTTCGCGACTTTGACGGAACCACCGGCGGAACGCATTCTTGAACGGAGATCGTTCAGCTGCGCCACGGTGAGACCGACATAGTGGGCCACGACCACAGAACCGGAATCTGTAAAGATGCCGTTCAATGACGTGACAAGTTCGCGTTTTTCCGCTCTATCCACAGCCACTCTCCAGTAGGCGGATTGCACCATTGCAAAACCGCCGGTTCACTTCTGCCGCTTCGCCCCTTGCGGGATTTGGCGACGCTTCGAGGATCCTGTCCTTTGGCGTTGGAACTTGCGTTCCGGCAAAAGGCTAACTGGTCAAACCTCATTTGCAGCCTAAACTGCGAAAATTGGCTTTCCCCGTCTCATGCAGGCCAAAGTGATTAAGGCTGGCCACCTGCAATCTCGGACAGGACTTCCGGAGGTATCCCTCCGGTTTTCCACGCCCAGTCATGGGCGTGAAAATCTTCAGCAAAACAGAGGCTTGCGCCTCAATCCTGCAAAACTTTACGCAGACGCGAGCGAAGCCGTGTCAATCCGCACGCCCGCGCCCATGGTCGAGGATATCGCCATGCGCTTCAGGTAGGTGCCCTTGGCGCCTGTCGGCTTGGCCTTGATGACGGCGTCGGCGAAGGCGCGGATGTTCTCCTCGATCGCCTTCGGCTCGAAGCTCGCCTTGCCAATGCCCGCATGGACAATGCCGGCCTTCTCGACACGGAACTCGACAGCGCCGCCCTTGGAGGCCTTGACCGCAGCGGTCACATCCATAGTGACTGTGCCGACCTTCGGGTTCGGCATCATGCCGCGCGGGCCGAGCACTTTGCCGAGACGTCCGACCAAGCCCATCATGTCGGGCGTTGCAATGCAGCGGTCGAATTCGATCTTGCCGCCATTGACGATCTCAAACAGATCCTCAGCGCCGACAATGTCTGCGCCCGCAGCCTTGGCC
>JANMMM010000216.1:0-9735 GCA_031373225.1 Phyllobacteriaceae bacterium
CAAGTACCTCAAGCCCGCGATGGAAGCCATGACCAAGCTCTGCACCCTGCGCTTCAACGAGTTCGGCACGGCGGGCAATGCCAGCAAGATCAAGAAGGTGCTGCCGGTGAGCGAGATGGCGAAGCGGTATCAGAAGGGCGAGTTGAAGCAGAAGATTGCGTAACCCATGAACAAACGGCTTGATGCGATGCGTGCCAACCCGAAAGGGAACTGGCAGGCCGCAGATGTGAAAGCCTTATGCGACGAGTTCGAAATTCTCTGTGAGCCGCCGCGCGGAGGCGGCTCACATTTCAAAATTGGCCATGCGGCAATTCAGCATAAGCTGACAATCCCTTTCAAAAGACCGATCAAGCCTGTATGTTTAAGGCATTTGGTGGCCTTCGTTGCCGAGTAGATCAAACGCCCATGGCAAATCTTGAATACGCCGTCGTTGTCGAACCGCTGTCGCAGGATGACTGCGGCGGGTTCGTTGCGACTGTGCCGGATTTGCCCGGTTGCATGAGCGACGGCGAGACGCCTGCCGAGGCGCTGGAAAATGTGCAGGACGCGATTGCCGCATGGATCGAGGCCGCCCGCGATCTCGGCCACAAGGTGCCGCTGCCGACGCGAAGGCTACAACTGGCGGGCTGAGCGCAACGAAAGTGCGCTTCAAAAATGGCGAATGGGCCTCACACCAGCTCCACCCTCAACTCCCTCCCCACAATTCCCGCGACGCGCTGCAAGGTCTCAATCGTCACGTTGCCCGACGCCGGGTCGAGGATGCGGTCGATTTGGGTGCGGCTGGTGTCCATGAGTTCGGCGAGCCTCACCTTGGTGATGCGTTTCTTTTTCATGGCCTGTGCCAATTGGAAGGCGATGCGTTCCTTTGTGACAATTGCCTTCAATTCATCCTTGATGCCTTCCTCTTCAAGGAAGGCGTCAAGCGTTGGTCCTCGGTGCTTATTCATCTTCATCTCATAACCTCCTTCATGCGCCGCAACGCCAGTTCCATGTCGACTTGCGGCGTTTTTTGTGTTGTCTTGAAAAAACCGTGCAGCACGTAGACTTCACCATCCTTCAGACAGAACAACAGCCGCGCAATTCTGCCGCCTCTCAATGAACTCCTGACTTCCCAAAGGCCGCTGCCAAGGCTTTTGCAAACCGGCATACCGATGGGCCAATTGTCCTGCACACGCAGCAAGTCGAGCCCGATTTCTTTCCGGTCGGCTGGGTCCAATGCACGCAGCCACTCAAGGACCGGCGCTCTGCCTGCTGGCGATATGTAAAAGACAACAGGAAGCAAGGTGGCATTTCCGATTATCAACGAATGTACATTATAAAGTGCTTCTTGTAAATGCGTTTCTACACGGCCATGGTGGACCTGACCTTGCCGCGTCAGGAGACCGCCTTGCCCATCCTCTACTACTCCCGCAACCCCAACCCGCGCCTCGCCCTCGCCGCCGCGCGCTATCTTCAGGCCCCTGCCAATTATGAATGGGCCGCGCCGTTCGACCCCGCGCAGTCAGACAAGTTCCGCCCGCTCAATCCGTCGCTGCGCATTCCGATCCTTGTTGAGAACGGCAAGTCATTGTGGGAGGCGGACGCCATTGCGTGCCGGCTTTCCATGATGGTCCAATCAAACTTTTGGCGCATGGATGACGAGATGCCGGACATGATCCGCTGGATCAGCTGGGGCAAGGGCAAATTCGTCCATGCCTGCGACATAGTGAGTTTCGAGTATGGCACCAAGCAGCGCTATGGCATCGGGCCGGTTGACTTGAACGAAGTGGCGAAAGGCGAACGCTTGTTCCATGAGGCCGCCGCGCAGCTGAACGCGCATCTTCAAGGGCGGGATTACCTGCTCGACAGCGGGCTCAGCTATGCCGATTTCAGGATGGCGACTTTTCTGCCGTTCAATGACGTGACCTGCCTGCCGCTGGCGGAATATCCGAATATTGACAGCTGGTATCAGCGGCTCATGGCGATTCCGGCTTGGTCGGACCCATTTGAAGGCCTTGACGCGCCGGCGCTGCCCTATGCGCCGCCGCGCGGCGGCTGAGCCGTCACACCACCTCACCGCCCGCGCCGAACACATGCGCGCGCGTTGCGTCGATGCCGATGCCGACATTGGTGCCTGGGCTCAGCGACAGCGCCGGGTCGCCTTCGACGATCATTGTCCCGGCTTCCGTGTCGACATAGACATAAGTCGTGTTGCCAAGCTGCTCGATGACCGAGGAGACGCCCTTCAGCGCCGCCGCCTTGTCGTCGGGGTCGAGGAGGCGGACATGTTCGGGGCGGATGCCGATTTCCTTGGGTTTTGAAGCTGCCGCCGATGCGGCCTGTTTGGATTGAAGCGTGATTTCGCTTTTGCCAGCCAATCCGAGGCGCAGAGACTTACCTTCCGCCGAAATCAGGCTGGCTGGCAGAAAGTTCATCGCCGGCGAGCCTATGAAGGAGGCGACGAAGCGGTTGGCGGGAGCGTTGTAGAGTTCGAGCGGCGTGCCGGCCTGCGAGATGATGCCCTTGTCGAGCACGACGATCTTATCGGCGAGCGTCATGGCCTCGACCTGATCGTGTGTGACGTAGATCATGGTGGTCTTGAGGTTCAGATGCAGCTTGGCCAGCTCCAGCCGCATCTGCACTCGAAGGAGCGCGTCCAGATTGGACAGCGGCTCGTCGAACAGGAAGACTTCCGGATCGCGCACCAGTGCGCGGCCGATGGCGACGCGCTGGCGCTGCCCGCCGGAGAGCTGGGCTGGGCGGCGGTCCATCAATTGTTCGAGCTGCAACAGCTTGGCGACCTTGTCGGCGCGCTCGTTCTGGTCGGCTTTTTTCATGCCGGCCAGCGACATGGAGAAGCAGATGTTGCCGCGCACGGTCAGGTGCGGATAGAGCGCGTAGGACTGGAACACCATGGCGACGCGGCGCTGGGCGGGAGGCAGGAACGTGACGTCCGTGCCGCCGATCTGGATGTTGCCTTCCGACACCTGTTCCAGTCCAGCGATCATCCGCAGCAATGTTGACTTGCCGCAGCCGGACGGGCCGAGCAGCGCGCAGAACGAGCCGTCGGCGACGTTCAGATCAAGACTGCGGATGACCTCGACCGCGCCGAAGCGTTTGCTGATGCCCGTGAGTTCAACCGATGCCATGCTTCACCCCTTGATGCCTGCCGTCAGCATGATGGCCTGTGTCACCCTGCGCTGGAAAATCAGATAGAGGAGCGCCACCGGCAGGCCCGCGAGAATGGCGGTGGCGAGCTGGCGCGCATATTTGACGCCGAACGCGTCGGTCACCTGGGTGATGCCCACCGTGACGTTAAACATGTTCTCCGATGTGGTGACGAGGAACGGCCAGAGGAACGCGTTCCACGCGCCAATGAAGGCAATGATGGAGAGCGCCGTGGTGATGCCCCAGTTCATCGGCAGATAAAGGCGGAACAACAGCTGCAGTTCGGTAGCCCCGTCAATGACCGCCGCCTCGCGGAAATCCTTCGGCACCGAGTCGAAAAACTGCTTGTAAATCATCACCGTCACCGGCGCGATCAGCTGCGGCAGGATGACGCCGAGCCATGTGTTGATAAGCTTGAACTGGCTCATCAGGACGAAATGGTTGACGATGAGGGCCGGGATCGGAACCATGAAACTGGCGAGGATCATCCACCACAACAGCTTGCGGCCCGGAAACTCTAGCTGCGAAATCGCATAGCCCGCCGCCGCGCTCATGGTGATGACAAGGAAAGTCACTGCGAGCGAGGTGACGATTGAATTCAGATACCAGATGCCGATCTTGGTTTGGAAAAGCGTGAACGTGTAGGCTTCAAAGGTGAAACGCTCGGGCCAAAGCTCGATCCCCGGGCGCACCACATCCTGCTCCGGCTTGAAGCTCGTGACCAGCGCCCAATAGATCGGGAAGGCCCAGAAGATCGCCACAACAACAGTCAGCACGGTGATGACGAGACCAACGCGGTCGAGCCGCTTGATCCGGTTCCAGTTGTACGGATCGGCGACCGCCGCGCGGACAGGCTGGTCGAGGGCAACGGCGCTCATTTCTCACCCCGCGCGCGCAGCAGCTGATATTGCAGCACTGAAACAATGACGATGATGGCAAACAGGACCAGCGCGACCGTTGCGCCATAACCGCCCTGGTTCTTTTGGAAAGCCGCGCGGTAAATCAGCTGCACCATGCCCAAGGTCGCGTCGCCGCGGCCGCCAATGGAAAACAGGTAGATCTGATCAAAAATTTTCAATTGCAGAATAAGCTGTATTGTCGCCACGAGCACCGTAATCGGCCAGATCAGCGGCCAGGTGATGCGGGTGAACTGCTGCCAGCGCGTTGCCCCATCGAGTTCGGATGCCTCGTAGATTTCGCTGGAAATATTGCGCAGCCCGGCGATGAACAGGAGCACGTTGAAGCCGATCAGCCACCAGATCGTCACCCAGGCGACGGTCGGCATGAACAGCGGCAAGGTGCGGAAAATCGGGACATTCTGGCCGTAGAAATAGGCGATTGGATATTGGAACAGGCCGAACTGTGAATCGAGCAGCCAGTTCCAGATGCGGTAGACCACCGATACGGGCAGTATATAGGGCAGGAAAAACGCCGCCAGCACCGCGCTCTGCCACCAGCCCTTCAGACGGTTCACGCCCAGCGCAATGACGAGGCCGAGAATTGTGGAGGGCACGACGGTAAGCAGCACAAAATACAGCGTGTTCCAGAACGCGACCTTGAACAGGCGGTCGGAGAAAAGGCGGTAATAATTTTTCAGACCGACCCATTCGCCTGACCCGATCAGCGGCGCGTCCGTGAAGGTCATGCCGATCATTTTGACCGTCGGGTAGACGAACAGCAGGCCGTAGACGATCAGGAACGGCGCGATCAGGATCAGCGCGGTGGCCGTCTGCGAGCGTCTCTTTTCAAGCATGCCCTGCCCTTATCCTGATGAGTTTGAAATAGAACCGGCCGATGCAGTTTGAAGCGCACCGGCCGGTTCCGCAACCCCGGGAGGGTGTTATTTCACCTGGCCTTGCAGATCATCGCGCATGCCTTCCATGGCAGCCTGCGATTCCATTTCGCCGTTGACGGCAGGCATCAGAAAGTTGCCAGCTGAGTCATAAACGGGAGATGCGACGCCGGCCAGAACCGAGCTCGGGTCGAATACAGCCGTGTCGGCCAGCTTTGAATAGGCGGCATTGGGCTGCATGGCTTTGAACTCGTCATTGTCGCGCGCCGCATTGTAAGCGGGCAGATGCCCGGCCGTCGCCCAGAAGGTCGAATGCTTGTTCATCCAGGCAATGACCTTCATGACGGCCTTGCGCTTTTCAGGCGTCATTTCCTTGCCGACATTGTTCGGGATGGCGAAAGCGTGCGAGTCGGCCCACGTGGCAGGATGGGCGAAGAAGGTCGGGATCGGGATCGCGCCCCATTCGAACAATTCATTCTTGGCCTTCAAATCGGTCATGGTCGGGACTTCCCAGACGCCGTTGATATGCATGGCCGCCTTGCCGCCGGTGAACAGGGCGATGGAGGCAGGATATTCAACGGACGCCGGCGCGAAGCCTCCGGAAACCCAGCCTTTGATGACGTCCGTCGCCTTCACCGCCTTGTCGAGATTGTCACCGTCAAGGAACTTGCCGTCTTTCAAGAAAGACGCATCCTGCTGGCCAAGCAGCGAGTAGTAGATGCGCCACAAGGAGTCGCCCGCGCCTGAATGGATAGACACGCCATATTGCGCGCCGCCTTCCTGCAGCTTATTCAGCGCGGCGGTGAAATTGTCGATGCCGTCAAGGCCCTTGGGCAGACCGTCATCGCCGATCAGATCGGCTTTGCCGAGCATGTCCTTGTTGTAATAGAGAACGACCGCATGGATATCGAACGGCACGGCATATTGCTTGCCGTCCACCTGCGCCGCGCCGAAATTGGCGGGAGCGTAATCGCCAGCGGCAAGGCCGGCGCCCGCCATGTCCTCGGCGGTGATTTCGCTGAGCGCGCCGGTGGTCACGCCAAGCGGCAGCCGGGACAGATGATAGGTCATCACATCCGGGCCCTCGCCAACGGCGGCGGAGGTCTGCACCTTGGTGTAGAACGGGATGCCCCATTCCAGCGTGGTCGGCTGGATTTCGATGTCCGCGCCCATTTCCTTGTTGAAATCGCCGATCAGCTGCTTCATGCGCACGCCGTCGCCGCCGCCGAGGAAATCCCACCAGACGACCACTTCTTTTGCCTGCGCCGAGCTCACAAAAAGCGCGGACGAGAGCAGAGCTGCTTTGAGAATTCTTGAAATCACGACATTCCTCCCTGCGGGCGAAGCCCTTGCGCCAGTTTACCGCAAGCAGAGCGCGGGCGTTCGCGCATCGGCTCATCTCCCGTCCGGCGCAGCGTCGCATGACGCGAGGGCCGGCCTCTGATTTCAGCCTATCAAACGACCGAACCATGTCAACCGACTTTATGATACATATCTGCTAAGCGGATATGCAGAGCCGTATCACCGGTTGAATTCCATGAGAGTGGCGGAATTTCCGCTTCCGGCCACAGAACTTGCCAGAAAATGGGCCTTCCGCATCGAAATCACAGGCAAATGCTTTGGAAGAAAAGCTTCGTGCGACCGAAACACATTGACTGAACCCGTTTTTCCGGTACAAAACATTTCTGTCTCGATATTTTGGAATTGAAATGAGCAGAAATTTTCTCGTTGTAGACCCTGAGGACGGACTTGATATTCTCAAAGCCTTCGCCTCGGCGGCGAGGGTGAGGGTGCTGAAGCTTCTGCACACGAACGGGCCGATGAATGTCAACGACATCGCGTCGCGGCTCGATCTGCCGCAGTCGACCATTTCGTCGAACATCCAGATTTTGGAGGACGCCGGCCTCATCCGCACCGAGACGCAGCGGGCGAAAAAGGGCAACCAGAAAATCTGCCACACGGCGTTTGACGAAGTGCTGGTCATGTTCAAGGAAGACGCCAGCGCGATGAACGCCAACACGATTGAAGTGGCGATGCCGCTCGGGCTTTACGCCAGCTGCGACGTGTCGGCGCCCTGCGGCCTGTGTTCGGTTGAAGGGATTATCGGGCTTCTGGACGTGCCGGACACATTTCTTGACCCGGACCGGATGCGGGCCGGTTTGGTTTGGTTCACAAGGGGATTCCTCGAATATCAGTTCCCGAACAACGCAAAACTGACCAACAGCGAAGTGGATTCCATGGAATTCTCCTTCGAGCTGTCGTCAGAGGTTCCCGGCACCGCCGCCGACTGGCCGTCGGACATCACAGTGTCGGTCAATGGCATCGACGTGGGCACATGGACCTCCCCCGGCGATTTCGGCGACAAGCGCGGCGTCTACACGCCGGACTGGTGGAAGCTGAAGGGCTCGCAGTACGGCAAGCTGAAAACATGGCGCGTGTCGGGCGAAGGCACGTTTGTGGACGGCGTGAAAATATCGCCGGTCTCGGTCAAGGACCTCGATCTTGAGAACCACCGCTCGATCCGCCTGCGCATCGGCGTCAAGGACGACGCCAAGCATCCCGGCGGCATCAATATTTTCGGCCGCGGCTTTGGCAATTACGATCAGGACATTGTCATGCGGCTTGGAACAAAGCGCTGAATCCGCCCGAAACCGCTTGACGCGCTGTGAAGCTTGCCCGATACATATCCCAAAATCTGATATAAACCCAATAATCGGAATGAATGGAGGCCGGGATGAAGGCGACTGTCACCGCGCACAGTGATTTCACTGTTTCCAAGATCGACGACCGGCTCTACAGCGCGTTTCTGGAGCATCTGGGCCGCGCGGTTTACACCGGCATTTATCAGCCGGATCATCCAACCGCTGACAGTAACGGTATGCGCAAGGATGTCATTTCGCTGGTGAAAGAGCTGAACATCCCGTTCGTGCGCTATCCGGGCGGAAATTTTGTCTCGGCCTACAATTGGGAAGACGGCGTCGGTCCGAAGAATGAGCGCCCGGTGCGGCTGGATTTGGCTTGGCACACATCCGAGAACAATCATGTCGGCGTGCATGAATTCTCCGACTGGTGCGACACGGTCGGCACACAGATGATGCTGGCGATTAATCTGGGCTCGCGCGGTCTGGATGAGGCGCGCAATTTTGTTGAATATGTCAACGGGCCGCTCGGCTCCTACTGGGGCGATCTGCGCAAAAAGAATGGCCGCGCCGATCCGTTCAACTGCCGTCTCTGGTGCCTGGGCAACGAGATGGACGGGCCGTGGCAGGTCGGGCACAAGACGGCGGACGAGTATGGGCGGCTGGCGCTTGAGACGGCCAAGACCCTGCGCGCATTTGACAAGAATCTTGAGCTTGTCGTCTGCGGCTCGTCCAATTCGGACATGAAGACCTATCCCGAATGGGAGCGCATCGTGCTTGAGCACACATATGAGGCGGTCGATCATATTTCGCTGCACATGTATTTCAACAACAAGGCGAAAAACACCGCAAATTTCCTGGCGTTGAACCACAAGCTCGACGCCTATATCGGCGCGATCGGGTCGGCGATCAATCTGGTGAAAGCCAACAAGCGCTCCAAGCACAATGTCACCATCTCGTTCGACGAGTGGAACGTCTGGTACCACTCGATGGCGGGCGACCGCGAAGTTCTGGACGGCCACGCCGGCTGGCCGTTCGCGCCGGCTATTCTTGAGGATGCCTATATTTTCGAGGATGTGCTGCATGTGGGCTGCATCCTCAACACCTTCATCCGCCGCTCGGACGTGGTCAAAATCGCCTGCATTGCGCAGCTGGTCAACGTGATCGCGCCTATCATGACCAATCCGAAGGGCGGCGCCTGGCGGCAGACGATTTTCTATCCCTATTATTTCGCCTCCGTGTTCGGGCGCGGCACGGCGCTGAATCTTTCGGTGAATTGCGCGGGCTATGACGCGGATGTGGCGGACAATGTGCCGTTCATCGATATTTCCGGCGTGCACAATGAGGCGGAAGGAATTGTCACATTCTTTGCCATCAACCGGAACGGAACCGAGACGCTGGACGTTGAGATCGGACTGAATGGGTTTGGCAAGGCGTCCATCATCGACCATCAGGTCATCACCCATGCCTCGCTCGCTGCGGTGAACACGGAGAAAGAACAGAACAATGTCGTTCCCAAGAAGGGCAGCGGCGCAGTGATTGAGGACGGCATGGTCAAAGCCAAGCTGCCGCCCTATTCTTATCAGATGATCCGTGTGAGGGTTTAAAGTCATGCAATATCGCCGCCTCGGAAAATCCGGACTGCAAGTCAGCGAATTTTCGCTCGGCTCGTGGGTGACGTTCGACAAGCAGGTGCATGAAGGCGACGCGCTGACGCTGATGACCGCCGCCTATGAGGCGGGCATCAACTTTTTCGACAATGCGGAAGGCTACGAGTCCGGCGGGTCTGAAAAAGTCATGGGCGTGGCCCTTAAGAAACTTGGCTGGGGCCGCGACACATTTGTCGTGTCTTCGAAAGTCTTCTGGGGCGGCGCGAAACCCAACCAAAAGGGCTTGTCGCGCAAGCATATTTTCGACGCCTGCCACGCGGCGCTGAAGCGCCTGCAGGTGGACTACCTCGACCTCTACTTCTGTCACCGACCCGACCTCGACACGCCGCTGGAGGAGACGGTGCGCGCGATGGGCGACCTCGTCGCGCAGGGCAAGGTTCTCTACTGGGGCACCTCGGAGTGGCGCGCGGACGAGATCGCCGGAGCGCACGGCATCGCCAAGGGGCTCGGCCTGGCGGCGCCAACGATGGAGCAGCCGCAGTACAAC
>JANMMM010000252.1:0-2200 GCA_031373225.1 Phyllobacteriaceae bacterium
AGGTCAAGCGTGACGAGATATTCGGTGATGTCTTTGGTCAGCGCCGAGACTTTGGCGGCTTTTGTCGCGTATTCCGGGTCGAGCCGCAGCATGTGCCCGTAGTCCTTGATCGTCGTGCCGCAGCCGGAGGCGGTGATGATAATTGCGTCAAGGCCCCTGCCCTCGATCTCGCGGGTCCAAGCGTCAACGTTGTTCCGGGCAAAGGCAAGCGCAGCCTCCTCCTTGCCCATGTGATGCACCAAAGCGCCGCAGCAGCCCTCGCCTTTTGGCGTGATGACTTCGACGCCGAGGCGGTTGAGCAGACGGACAGCTGCGGCGTTGATGCCGGGGTCGAGAACCGACTGCGCGCAGCCGGCAAGGATGGCGACGCGGGCTTTGGGAAGAGGTATGGAAGAAGAATTGGAGGCCTGCGGCGCGGGCAGCACCTTCGGGGCGAGCTTGAGCATTGCGGCCAGCGGCTTCAGCGCATCCACTTTTTCAAAAGCCTTATTGAACGACCGGCCAATTGCAGCCAGCTTCAGCGCCATGCGGAACCGGTTTGGGTATGGAAGAACGGCTGACAACAGTGAGCGGATCATCCGGTCGAACAGCGGGCGCCGGTAAGTTTTCTCAATATGCGCGCGGGCGTGATCGACAAGGTGCATGTAGTTGACGCCCGACGGGCAGGTGGTCATGCAGGACAGGCAGGACAGGCAGCGGTCGATATGGGTGACGGTCACCTTGTCGGCGGGGCGGTCATTCTCCAGCATGTCCTTGATGAGATAAATCCGCCCGCGCGGCGAGTCGAGCTCATTGCCCAATGTCACATAGGTCGGGCAGGTGGCGGTGCAGAAGCCGCAATGGACGCAGGTCCGCAGAATGGATTCGGACTCCGCCACATGCGGGTCAGCGAGCTGGGCGAGGGTGAAGGAGGTTTGCATGTCAGGACATCCTTCCCGGATTCAATATCCCCATCGGATCAAACTGCTCCTTCAACCGCCTCGCCAATGCCGCCAGCGCGGGCAGCTGCGGCTCGAAGACCGGGTTGGTCCGCCTCTGCTCCCCGCTGGCGCGGATGAGCGTGGCGTGGCCGCCTCCGTGTTTTTTTATCAGTGCACGCAGGGTTTCGGCTTCGGGGTCGCCTTCGCAGCGTATCCAAATCAGGCCGCCCTGCCAGTCGTAGAAGGCGTCGGCTGCGGCGGTGAGGCGGAAATCGGCGAGGATTGCATGGCCCGCCATCGGCGCGGCGGAGACGCGCCAGACGGGGCGGTCTGTGCCGTCGGCGAAGGGGTGGACGTCGCGGATTTCTCGCCAGAGGGCGCGGGAGTCGGGCTCTGGAAGAATGTCCGTTTTGCCCTTCAGGAGCGCGGCGAGTTTTCTGGCGCGGTAGGCGACGGAGGCGGGGAAGCCTTCGAGGCGCAGCAGGGTGGAGGATTGGCCGGACAGCGCGCCGCCGATCACCTTGCCCGTCATCGTTTCCGGCAGATGCGCGGCGGAGGAGATTTCGGCATTGGAACCCATGGCCGTCGCCATCGCGGCGGCGGCCTGCGCGTCGTCGAGGCCGCGCAGAACGAGCGTCTGTTCGGTCTCGGCGGCGGGGAGGACTTTGAAGGTGACTTTGGTCAGCACCGCCAGCGTGCCCCATGATCCCGCAAGGCCTTTGGACAGGTCGTAGCCGGTGACATTCTTCATCACCCGCCCGCCGGACTTGAACAATTCGCCGCGCCCGGAGACGGCCTCGACGCCGAGAATATGGTCGCGCGCCGCTCCCGCTTTAAGTCGGCGCGGGCCGGAGCAGTTCGTGGCGAGCACGCCGCCGATCGTGCCCCTGCCCGCCGCGCCGCCGAGCAGCGGGCCGTAATCCATCGGCTCGAAGGCGAGCTGCTGACCCTTGCTTTGGAGAAGGGATTCAACTTCGGCGATGGGTGTTCCAGCGAGGGCGGAGAGGACCAGCTCTTCGGGTTCGTAGAAGAGGATGCCGGTCAAGGCGGATAGGTCGAGGATGTTGTTCGTGGCGATGGGCGGGCCGATGCGGCGCTTGGAGCCGTGGCCGAGGATTTCCAGCGGGGTTTGGTTGGCCAGGGCGGATTGGATGGCTTGCTGGACGGATTCGGGGGTCATTGAGGAAACTTCGGCGCGAGGCGCCCCCCTCTGCCTGTCGGCATCTCCCCCGCGAGGGGGGAGATCGATGTGTCGCCGCTTTCGCGTTTGCTTGCACCAG
>JANMMM010000260.1:0-2510 GCA_031373225.1 Phyllobacteriaceae bacterium
GCGAGCATGAATCTCAGACACCGTTCCATCTCCGGGCGGGTCCAAGTCAAAAAGTTTGAGAAGAGCAGCTTATTGATGAGCTTGTTCCAACTGGCGTCTCTCATGGCCTATCGCTCCAACGCGGGAAGCCAAGTTTTTCGAAGGCCTAGTGCGAGCGCCCATTCGAATGCATCTGCGTTCGACATTCTCTCGATGTTGTAGGAAAGTGACGTGAGAGCGTGCCCGAAAATATCTGGTCTCTTAGCCAGAAGTTCCCCCAGAACGGTGGCTGAAACAGTTCCCGTGGTTGCGAATCCGTCGGCGGCTTGGGCCTTTGGTGCAAAGATCAATATCCTTGCAAACATTTCTTCACTAAAGCTCATGACTTTCTTCTCACGCCTTGGCCAGTTCTTGTTCGAATGGCTCGACTGCAAAGTCCTCACCTTCCGAACCGATGGTAATACCCTTCACCGTGCGAACAGCGGCGGTTTCGGCAAGTATTGCCTCCTTGTTGATTTCCTCTTTGACGCGGACAAACCGGCCAAGACCTAGACTTTTGAATGCCTCAATCACGGCGTCCGCTGCCCGCACGGTGACCTTCGGTGGACGCACCCGCCATTTGACTTCGCCATTGCGGAACTGTGCGAACTTGACTTTGCCGCCGCCCGTCAACACGCCGCGATTGGCTTCGCACCACGTCTCAATGCCGGAGAAAAGCTCCTCTTCTTTGAGCTTCAAAGGCTCGGCGCGAAGTTCATACTCTTCCTTGATTGCAGCCAATTGGTCATTCATGTCGGCTTGTATGCGAGCCGTCTCGCGGCGCAATTCTCCGACCTGACGGATCATACCGTCGCATTCATCCTTGGTCTGCGGCACCGGATAATTTCGTGCCAATCGTTTCGTGTTCATGCTGCTTTCTCCTGTTGTTCAAGTGTGGTTTTAAGGCCGCTCAAAGCCTCGTTGAGCCGCTCAAGCGCCGCCATCTCGCCGCGCGAGAACCGGTCGTTCTGGAATTTACCGAACGCGGTGTTCACCGTCTTGGCGGCGGCACGAAGGTCCGTGTCAGGGTCGAGTGTCACCGTGAAAATATTTGGCTCCAAATCCTGCGAAGCCTTGGCGAAGCAGGACGCCACCGCCCCGTTTTCGTCAGTGCGGTCCTGCTTCGCTCCTTGCGGAGCTTCGCAGGATTTCTCCGCCAACAGCGCCAAGGCCATGGCCCTCACTTCATCAATCGACAGGGTGAATTGGGTGAGCGGCTGGCTGATGAGCCGCTGCGCCACATCACGCACATCAATGTCCTTCGGCAGTTCGAAATTGAGCTGGGTAATGGCACCGGCAGCAATGGCGATAATGCCTTCCAGCTCAATCAGCTTGGCGGCAAAGTCCGGCTTGTCGTGCCGGTAGGCGTCAATCCCTTGGCAGGAATAGAGCACCGTTGTGTGATCGCGCCCGCCAATATCGCGCCCGATTTCCGGCAGGCTTTTTGTGGTCATTTTCCGCGCCAGATAGCAGGCGACATGGCGCGCCAACACCACAGTGGCCACGCGCCGCGTCGAGCGGATATCCTGCACCGAGACCGAAAAATATTCGGACACAGCTTCAACAATCAGAGCACAGGTGATCCGCATCAGGCCGCCCCGTTCATCGGTGCGGGGCGCGTTGGAAACAGCGTCACATTGGAGCCGGGCCGGTGCGCGGCCTCTAACACACGATCTTCATGTTCCAACATCTCGCGCCGCGCCAAATCATTCCAGCGGTGGCGTGAAATCTCGAACTCATAGCGCAGCGCCTGGTCGCGCAACTCTTCCACTTCCTCAATCAGAAAGCCGATGGATGTCCGGTCAAGCACCGCCCCTGCCATGTTTGGCAATCTGTTGCGCAAGGCGGTCAATCCATCGGAAACGGCATAGAGTTTCATCATTGCAGCCGTCCTCCGTCGCGCACTTCTGACGGCGTCGATTGCAGCATGAAGGCCTGCCTTGCGATCAGGGAGTCATAAATCGGCCTCACCTGCTCGGCATTGGTCTCGCCTTTCAGCAAGGCCATTTCGAGTTCCTGCATGGCGGCGGCAAGGTCGAGCAGCCTCAAATTAAACACGATCAATCCGGTCGGCTGCGGCGCACCCGAGGTGGCGCAGGCTTCCATCAAATCGGCAATGCGGGTGAGTTCCTGAGACAGAGTGTCCATCAGTTTTCCACCCCGCGATTTTCCCATGCATCCTTGATATTTTTAAGGGTCATCGGCGCACCCGCGCCCATGGCGACCATGCGGGCCAGCGTCAATGTGGCGTTGACATGGCCGAGTGCGCCGGGCTTTTGCGCAATGGCAAACAGATGGTTTTCCTGCTCCTTGTCCGTGACGCCCCAAGCCCGGATGAAGGCCCGCACATCCTTGGCGGACAGGGGTTTGGGCTTCATCCGCATAAACACGCGGCGCTTCAATTGGCCCATATGCGCCCCGTCGGTCCAGACATTGGAGAAGCACGAATAGGTTTCTGAATTGCCGAGCAGCGCGATGCCGCAAGCATAGAC
>JANMMM010000268.1:0-16808 GCA_031373225.1 Phyllobacteriaceae bacterium
CTGCGCTTTGCTCCATTCCTTCGCCCACTCAAAATCCTCCGGCGCAAAGCGCTTCAACGGGTCGATGAGGCAGAAGGCGGGAATGCGTTCGGCGTCCTTTTCCAGAGCAAACTTGAGCTTTTGAGCAAGGCCCGCCGGGAAGGCCCGCGCCGCGCCAAGCTTCACGACAATCCCGTGCGCGGCGATGATGATGAGACGGCGGACAGCGGATTCGGCCGGACGCAGAATGATGAGCAGCGCCCGGTACATATGCCGCGGCAGGTCCGCCCGCCTCGGGTCAAACCCAAGCACGGCGAGCAGCGGCGCGAGGACGGCAAGGAGCCGCTCGCGGTTGCGCTCGACGATCAGGGGCCAGTCCATGGATGCCTTCCGGTTCAATATTCACGGGAAGGATTATGAGGGAGGTTTGGAGGTGGGGGATAAAGTTTTTGAGAAAAATGATAAGATGTTGAAAAGGATGAGAATTTCATGGGATACGCGCAGTTCGTCCATGGCTGCACCGGCCCTGTTGCCATATCCTGCATCATCGTCACGCGCTGCGCGCGTGCCGCCCAAGCCTCCGCATTTCCAAACCCTGCTCCGCGCGCTACAACAACCCATCTTGCCCCAAAACCTCACCCGCCAGGCCTATCTCCTCCTCACGCTCACCACCCTGTTCTGGGGCGGCAATTCAGTGGCGGGGAAAATGGCGTCGGGCGAGATTTCGCCGATGTTGCTGACCTTTGCGCGCTGGGCAGTGGCGGCGCTGATGGTGTTTACCTTCGCCCTGCCGGACATCAGGCGCGACTGGCCAATGATACGGCAAAATTTCGGACGGCTGTTCCTGTTCGGCGCGCTCGGCTTCACGCTGTTCAACGTGATCCTTTACACCGCGCTCACCAAAACCAGCGCCGTCTCCTCGTCCATCGTGCAGGCCGCAATCCCGGCCTCGGTCTATATCTTGAATTTTCTGATCTTCCGGGTGAAAGCGAGCCTGTGGCAGATCGCCGGTTTTTCCGTCACGCTGGCGGGCGTCATGATTGTGGCGGCGCATGGAGACTTTTCACGGCTGGCTTCGCTGGATTTGAACGAAGGCGATGCGCTGGTTCTGGCAGCCGTTGTCATCTACGCGCTCTACACGGTCTGTCTGCGCTTCAAGCCACAGATGAGCTGGAAAAGCCTGATCGCCACCCTCTCGCTCTCAGCCGCGCTCACCTCCGTTCCTTTTGTATTATGGGAATGGCGCAGCGGCGGCCTGATCCTGCCCGGCGGCACAGGCTGGCTGATCGTGCTTTACACCGGCATCTTTCCGTCCATCCTTAGTCAGGTGTTCTTCATCCGGGGCGTCGAACTGATCGGCGCGAACCGGGCGGGAATTTTCACCAACCTCATCCCGATCTTCGGCACCGGCCTTGCAATCCTCATTCTCGGCGAGCCGATGGAGGCGTTCCATGTTGCGGCTCTGGTTCTGGTGGTCGCGGGAATTTGGCTGGCGGAGCGAAAGACTCGATAGACGCTCGCCTGGAAAGAATGCGTCATCTTTGGAGCTGCCCCTCATCCGCCCTCCTGAGCGAAAGCCGAAGGGCGGGCACCTTCTCCCCGCTAGATGCGGGAGAAGGGGTAGCCGCCATTCTTCCCTTCTCCCCGTTCTCACGGGGAGAAGGTGGCCCGCCCTTCGGCTTTCGCTAAGGAGGTCGGATGAGGGGCAGCTCCCAGGGTGCGGGATTTTAGAAAGTGCCACTCTGGCCAAGCAATCGAATAATGCCGTATGCTTGCCAAGACACAGGAAAGGCATAAATGAACGGCGCGGAAAGTCTGGTCCACACGCTTGTCGCCAACGGCGTTGATGTCTGCTTCGCCAATCCCGGCACCAGCGAAATGCATTTCGTCGCCGCGCTTGACCGCATACCCGGCGTGCGCTGCATTCCCGGCATGCAGGAAAATGTCGTGACCGGCATGGCCGACGGCTATTTCCGCGTCGCGCGGAAGCCCGCCGCGACTCTGCTGCACTGCGGCCCGGGCCTCGCCAACGGCATCGCCAATCTGCACAATGCCAAAAGGGCGCATTCGGGCATTCTCAACATTGTCGGCGACCACGCCTCCTATCACAACCAATTCGACCCGCCGCTCGCCGCCGACACGGCGGGGCTGGCGGGAACTGTCTCCAGTTGGGTGCGCACGGCCAAGAGCGCTGACGAAGTCGGGCGCGACGCCAGCGCCGCCATTCAGGCGGCGAAGACCAGCCCCGGGCAGATCGCCACGCTGATCCTGCCCGCCGACACGGCTTGGAACGATGGCGGCACTCCCGGCGGCGCGCTGCCCGTTCCTGCGCTGGAGCAAGCGGAGCAGAACATAATTGCCGAGATCGCCAAGACGCTGCGAAGCGCGAGGAGCGTCCTCTTGCTCCTCGGCGGCAAGGCGCTTCGGGCCGAGGCGCAGATACAGGCGGCGCGTATTCAGGAAAAAACCGGATGCCGCATCGCGACCGAGTGCCTCAACGGCCTGCACCAGCGCGGGCGGGGAAGGCTGCCGCTGGAGCGCGTCCCCTACCCGCCTTTGCCCGCCATTGCGGCGCTGAAAGATGTTCAGCATCTCATCCTTGTGAACGCCAAAGCCCCGGTCGGCTTCTTCGCCTATCCCGGCCTGCCGAGCCTGCATTTTCCGGACAGTGCGCAGGTTCAAGTCCTCACCAACATTGATCAGGACGCCGAAGCGGCATTGCGCGCGCTGGCGGATGCGTTGGGCTGCGACCCCGCCGCGATAAAGTCAGGCGAACGCCCTGCTGCGCCATCAGGCCCGCCAAGCTCGGCGGGGTTCGGCCAGATGCTCGCCGCTGTCATGCCCGAAGACTCCATCGTCGTCGACGAAGGCATCTCATTCGGCTCCGCCTTTTATGAGCAAAGCCACAACGCCCCGCCGCATGACTGGATGAACGTCACCGGCGGCGCCATAGGCTACGGCCTGCCCTGCGCCGCCGGAGCGGCTGTCGCGGGAGGAGGCCGCCGCGTCATCTGCGCACAGGCGGACGGCTCGGCCATGTACACGCTGCAGGCGCTGTGGACGATGGCGCGCGAGAACCTGCCGGTCACCACCGTGATCCTCGCCAACCGCAAATACCAAATCCTGCTGGCCGAATACGCCAATGTCGGCGCGGAGCCGGGGCGGACGGCGATGGACATGCTGGATCTGGGCCGGCCGGATCTCGACTGGGTGAAATTGGCGGAGGGCATGGGGGTGGAGGCGGCGCGGACGGAGACGCTCGAGGGGTGCGCGGAGCTGATGCGGGGGAGCTTTGGGCGGGCGGGGCCGTTTTTGGTGGAGCTGGTGATTTAGACGGCCAGATGGAATAAGAACACACGCCCAGCGATTGACTCAGAAGGCTTTTGGAAGTCCCGCCTCTTTCAACAGATCATTTGCCAAGTGCCGTGATTTCGAGCCCCCATCTATTGTGACTTTTTGACCTGTCTTTGGATTATGCCAGACTTCGTGATCTCCCTTGCCTCGCCGGAGAAATTCCCAGCCAGCGGCGGCCAACAACTTTCTTAGGGGTTTTGCAAAACCTTCTAGAGCATCGTGCAGAAAAGTGTATGCGGTTTTCTGCAAAAACGATGCGACAAAACAAAGACTTAGAGCACCAGCTCTGATTATGTCAGAGCGCCCGGTGCTCTATGTGCCACCTCTTTGGTTTGCTGAAATCGTTACGGAGTTCAGACCGATTAGCACACGCCACATATTTGTTGCGTTATGGGGGAATTTATTCCGCAGCAATGACTTGATGGCTCGTTGTCACGAGCTCAATATCCAACTCGCCCTGATAATCATCGCCAAGCAGGTCCCTCGCAACAATGGGCAGCTTTTTTGTAAGTGCCTCGACTGTCGCAGCCTCCGCAAAGAGACCAAACTTGTTGTCAGCCTGAGCGGCCCAAACTTGGGCTTCCTCGTCCCAAAAAGCCCTGACGATAATCTTCATTTTCTTATCCATTCGGTAACACTACCCCAAGCTTGGCCGAACATAAAGACGCAGTTTCCCGCGCCGCCGGCAGCGCAATCACTCCAAAGAAAGCGCAATCTCGAACTCGGTTCCTCCGTTTCGAAGACGCCCTGTTTTTGCGAACCTATGTGACAAATAAAACCTCTCAGGCCCGTGCGGGCCGGGAACATAGCTCGACAAAATCTCCCTTATGCCCGGATGCCGTTTGCATTCTTCCCGAATGAGCAAAAACGCCTGATGAGCGAACCCCATGCGCTGGTAGCGATGGTCAATCATGAAGCGCCAAAGGGCGATTTGATCCGGCCGAATTTGAGGCCGCTCGATTGCGTTCGGCAAAAAAGGCATGAAGAGCAGCACCAATCCTACAGGGGTCTGGTCGGCATAAATGGCCCGCTTCCAGGAACCGGGATTGCCACAAGCATCAATGAGTGATTTTTTATTGGCTGCAACATAGGGAGTTTGTAGGTCAGAAACCTGCAGTTCCGCCACCGTGCGTTCGTTATTCGCATCAATGTGCCGTAGACTAACGACGGAGGATCGATCAACGGGCATTGTGCTCAAGACATCGCCCACAGCATCTTCCTCACCACCCCCATCCGTCGGCTCCGCCGACACCTTCCCCGCAAGGGGGAAGGCCGGGGTCAAGTCTCAAACTCCCTCAATATCAAACTGCAATCGCTTCGCCGAAACAATCGCCGGATGCGCCCTGATCTCCTCCAGCGCCTTCTCCGGAAACGGCGCGTCCAGATACAGGAGCGCGATGGCGTCGCCGCCGGGGCGGTTTCGGCCGAGCTGGAAGTTGGCGATGTTGACCTCGTTCTTGCCGCACAGCGTGCCCAAAAGGCCGATGATGCCAGGCGCGTCGGCGTTGGTCGTGTAGAGCATGTGGCGGCCGACTTCGGCGTCGAGATTGATGCCCTTGATCTGGATGAAGCGCGGTTTGCCGTCGGAAAAGCAGGTGCCGGCGATGGTGCGCGTCTTGTGCTCGGTCTTCACTGTCAGTTTGATATAGCCGTCGAACACGCCCGATTTGTCGCGCTTGATCTCCGACAGCATGACGCCGCGCTCCTTGGCCATGACCGGGGCGGAGACCATGTTGACCTCCGGCATCTGCGGCCGCATCAGGCCGGCGAGCGCGGCTGAAATCAGCGCCTTGGTGTTCATGTTGGCTGTGGAGCCGTCGAACAGGATTTCGACCTCCTTGATCGGCTCGTCTGTCGCCTGGCCGACGAATGCGCCCAAAACTTCCGCAAGCTTGACGAACGGCCGCAGGCGCGGCGCTTCCTCGGCGCTGATCGACGGCATGTTGATGGCGTTGGAGACCGCGCCTTTGACGAGATAATCCGACATCTGCTCGGCCACCTGCAGGGCGACATTCTCCTGCGCTTCGGAGGTGGACGCGCCCAGATGCGGCGTGCAGACGACGTTGGGCAGTTTGAACAAGGGCGAGTCGGTCGCGGGCTCGGTCTCGAACACGTCAAGCCCCGCGCCAGCCACCTTGCCGGACTGAAGCGCGCTGAGCAGCGCCGCCTCGTCCACCAGCCCGCCGCGCGCGCAGTTGATGATGCGCACGCCCTTTTTCATTTTGGCGATGGCGTCCGCTGAAATCACATTGCGCGTCTTCTCGGTCAGCGGCGTGTGCAGCGTGATGAAATCGGCGCGGGCGAACAGCTCGTCCAGCTCGACTTTCTCAACGCCAAGGTCGGCGGCGCGCTGCTCCGACAGGAACGGGTCGAAGGCCACGACATGCATCTTCAGCCCCACGCCGCGCGTCGCGACGATCGAGCCGATATTGCCGCAGCCGACAATGCCAAGCGTCTTGCCGGTGATTTCCACGCCCATGAAGCGGTTCTTCTCCCACTTGCCCGCCTTTGTCGAAGCGTCGGCCTCCGGCAGATCGCGGGCGACGGCGAACATCATGGCGATGGCGTGCTCGGCGGTGGTGATTGAATTGCCGAACGGCGTGTTCATCACAATGATGCCGCGCCGCGAGGCGGCGGGAATGTCCACATTGTCAACACCGATGCCGGCGCGGCCGATGACCTTCAGATTGGTCGCGGCGGCGATCAGCTTTTCGGTGACTTTTGTCGCCGAGCGGATGGCAAGGCCATCATACTGGCCAATGACAGCGAGCAGCGCGTCCTTGTCCTTGCCAAGATCGGGCAAGTAATCGACCTCCACGCCTCTGTCCTTGAAGATTTGCACTGCGGTGGGGGAGAGTTTGTCGGAAACGAGAACGCGTGGCGCCATTTTGGTTTCTCCATAAAATGAAAGGGAAATGACAGGCGAGAGATTTTCGCCCGCGAAAATCAGGCGCTTTTCAGTGCAGCTTTTTGTGTTTCAAACGCCCAGTCGAGCCAAGGCAGTAGCGCCTCAATGTCAGACGTCTCCACGGTCGCCCCGCACCAGATGCGCAGGCCCGCCGGGGCGTCGCGGTAGGAGCCGATGTCGAAGGCGACGCCCTCTTTTTCCAAAGCCGAGACAAGACCCTTGGCGAAAGCCGCCTGCGCTTCAGCGTCCAGCTCCAGCACTTCCGGATCGGAAATGGTGAGGCACACGGAAGTGTTCGAGCGCGTTTCCTTCTTCACAGAAAGGTTCGAAAGCCATGACGACTTGTCAACGAAGGCATTCAGTGCACCCGCATTCCTGTCCGCCCGGCCAATCAGCCCCGCCAAGCCGCCCACCGACTTCGCCCAGTTCAGCGCATCGAGATAATCTTCCACACAGAGCATGGACGGCGTGTTGATCGTCTCGCCGGAGAATATGCCTTCAATGAGTTTCCCGCCGGAGGTCATCCGGAAAATCTTCGGCAGCGGCCATGCGGGTTTGTAGCTTTCAAGCCGCGCGACAGCACGGGGGCTGAGGATCAGCATCCCGTGCGCGCCCTCGCCGCCCAAAACCTTCTGCCAGGAGAAGGTCACGACATCGAGCTTGGAAAAGTCCATGTCCTGCGCAAAGGCGGCCGAGGTGGCGTCGCAAATTGTAAGTCCCTTGCGGTCCGCCGGGATGAAATCGGCGTTCGCCACCCGCGCGCCGGATGTGGTGCCATTCCAGGTGAAGACCACGTCGCGGTCGAAATCCACTTGGGAGAAATCCACGATCTCGCCATAGGGCGCGATGAAAGTGCGCGCGTCGGCGAGTTTCAGCTGCTTCACCACGTCCGTGACCCAGCCCTCGCCGAAACTCTCCCAGGCAACCGTGTCCACACCGCGCTCGCCGAGCAGCGACCAGAGCGCCATCTCGACCGCGCCGGTGTCGGAGGCGGGAACAATGCCGATGCGGTAATCTGCGGGGACCTGAAGCACGTCGCGCGTCAGGTCGATGGCGGACTTCAGCTTGTTCTTGCCTATTTTGGCGCGGTGCGAGCGGCCAAGCGCTGCGTCCTGCAATGCGCTGAGCGACCAGCCGGGACGCTTGGCGCATGGACCTGATGAAAAATTGGGATTTGCGGTGCGGATGACCGGCTTGGGGATCGTCATGTCTGCTATCCTTCCAGATAGTGGCCCTTCGTTGGGGAAGGGTGGCCCGGCGCGGCAACTAAATGACGCGGCGCAGACAGTCAAGAAATTTGTTTGTGCGCGACATTTACTGTCAACAAAAATAAAAGGCGGACACGAGGCCCGCCTTTCGTGTGCAATTGCGAGGCGCGGCTCACCAAATTTCGTAGCGCAGGCCCATTTTCACCTGATGCAGGCCAAATCCGTCCTTGGCGATGCTGGATCCCGGCGTCGAGCCGTAGGGAATCTTGCCAAATCCGCCGCCGATGCTGGTGAACTTGTAGCTTGTGTCCAGATGCAGGCCTTTGGAAAGCTCGTACGAAACGCCGGCGGTAAGAGCCATGGCCAGCTTCCAGCTTGAGCCATTCTGCAAGACACCGGGTTCGGTGTAGATCGCGTTCATCTGTGGCTGCGCAAGCGAGCCGAGCGCGCTGCAGGCTTCCCTGTGCACATCGCCGGCCACCGGAACACAGGTGATCGAGTTGGTCTCTTCTTTCCAATTGATTTTTGCAACGCCAAGACCAGCGCCCAGGAACGGCGTGAAACCGTTGAAAGTGCCGAGGTCGGCGTAGGCGTTGCCCATCATGTACCAGGCATTGTAACTGGCTTCGTCCTTGCGCAGACAGTTGGTGATGTCATAGGGGCCCATGTAGACGGTGCCGGTCGGAAGATCGATGTATTCGCCGGTCCCGTTGCAGGGGCCGGTCGGAGCCACAAGCTGCGTGTTGCTGAATTTGCCGCCGAACACCCGGTCGAGCGTCGTGTCCATCCGGAAAATATCATTGAACTTGTAGCCGAAGCCCACGCCGACATTAAGCCCGTCGGCATAGGACTCGTTGAAAGTGACAGGCGCAAGATCGTAAAGCCGGTTGTTCTGTCTTCCGCCGATATTGTAGCCGACATCGCCGCGGATGTACCAGCCAGTGCCGATTTCAACCGGCACATAATTGTCCTCAATGACCGGCGCCGGAATGATCTGGTCAATGTCCGCCGAAAGCGCCGGCATGGCCAGAGATGCCAGCATTGCCAGCGCGGACAGCAGGCGTTGGGTGGGTTTCATAGGATACTCCAGCAGCTTTGACGGTTTGGATTCGCCACATTCAACTGAGCGCGATAATTAACTATAAGTCTTAAGCGGCGGTTAACCCTGTTGTTTCGCCATCGAATATTTGCGGCACACAACGCAAAACCGCCCGGCTTTTTGGCCGGGCGGTTTTGCTGATTCAAAGCTGTTTATTTGTAGACCGGGCCGCCGTCATAGCCGCCGCCATGATGCATGCCGCCGCCGAACTGGTAGCGCAGGCCTGCGCGCACTGAATGGATGTTGAAGCCGTTGTCATAACCTTGGGTGCCGTTGCCAGCCACCGCATAGTCAAACATCGGTCCGCCATGAACGCGGGTGTACTTGTATCCGGCGTCAAGTTTTAGTTTGGTGGTCAGGTCGTAGGAAGCGCCCGCCATAACCGACCAAGCGCCGCGCCAGCTGCTGTTGCCCACATGGGTTTCTGAGTACGAGCCGGTCGTCGTGCTGCCCACATAGCCCGGGAGCGCGATGTCACAGTCTGCCGGAGCAGATGTACACGTTGCAACGTTGCTCAGCGAACTCCACTTGACGTTCGCCAGGCCAATGCCCGCGCCAACATACGGCGTGAACCCATGGTAATTGCCAAGGTCGGCATAGGCGTTGGCCATCACCAGCAGCATGCTGTGGCTGGACGTGTCCACCGAGGTGCAAGAGCCCGGCTGGTTCCCAGCGACCGTGCAATCGCCCGTTGTCGAACCGCGGAAGTCGGCTTTGAAATTATATTCGGCCGTCAAGTCTGCGCGCAGGTGTTTGGTGATCTGATAGCCAAGACCGCCGCCAAACGAGAATGAATTGTCGCTCTCCGCGGTCGTGAATGTGTTCAGCCCGCCGCCCGCATGGTACTGAGCGCCGCGGATCTTGAACAGGGAGTAATCCACGTCGCCGCGGATGTACCAGCCGCCAGCCGCCTCAACCACGACCGGGGGCTGCTCGATGATGACCGGCGGCTCTTCCGGCGGCAGATCGGCGGCGAGAACAGGGGCGCAGTAGCTCGCGAAAGCGGCGCCGACCAAGAGCAGACTGGCAATCTTCTTCATCACGAAATTTCCTTCATTGGCAGCGAACGCAACAAACGCCAATCGCAAAGCCTGGTTGAACTCCAATTCGGATATTGATCGAAATAAGTTAAATCTGGCTTAACTCTGTCTGTTCACCACGCGGATTAACCAGAAAAGCCTCAAGTTTTACTCAAACAAAAAAAGGCGCAGTTGCGCGCCGTTTTCTGCAAACTCAGTTTTGGAGGTTCAGGCTGCGTTTTTCACCGCGCCAATGACGCCAATGATCTCATTGACCACGGTTTCAACCAGATCTCTGTCGTCGCCTTCGGCCATGACGCGGATCAGCGGCTCCGTGCCGGAGGGACGGATGACCAGACGGCCTTTGGACCCAAGCCTCGACGACGCGTCTTCAATGGCATTCTTCACCTGGCTGTTTTCCAGCGGTTTGCCGCCGGAAATGCGGATGTTTTTTAACAGCTGCGGCACAGGCTCAAACTTGTTGCAGACCTCGCTGACCGGCTTGCCGAGCTTCTTGACGCAGGCGAGAACCTGCAGCGCCGAAACGAGGCCGTCGCCGGTTGTCGAAAAATCCGACAGCACAAGATGGCCGGACTGCTCGCCGCCGATGTTGTAACCATGCTCGCGCATGTGCTCGACCACATAGCGGTCGCCAACCTTTGTGCGCGCCAGATTAAGGCCCTTGCCGTTCAAAAAGCGTTCAAAACCGAGATTGGACATGATCGTCGCAACGACGCCGCCTGCCGCCAGGCGTCCCGTTTCGTGCCAGTCCTCTGAAATCGCCGCCATGATCTGGTCGCCGTCAATCACCGATCCGTTTTCATCCACCAGCACTACCCGGTCAGCGTCGCCGTCGAGCGCAATGCCGATGTCGGCCCGGACTTCCTTGACTTTCTTGATCAGGGAAAGCGGATGCGTCGAACCGCATTCCTCATTGATGTTCATGCCGTTTGGCTCATCATGGATGGTGAAAACCTCGGCCCCCAATTCCCAAAGCGCGGCCGGTGCCACTTTGTAAGCTGCCCCGTTGGCGCAGTCGACAACGATGCGCAGGCCTTCCAGCGACATATTGCGCGGCAGGGTGCGCTTAGCGAACTCGATATAACGGTCATGGATGCCGTCAATACGCTTGGCGCGGCCAAGATCACCATTGTCGGCGAGGCCCTTGGAAAGGTCTTCATCGAGCAGCCGCTCAATCTCCAGCTCCAGCTCATCCGACAGCTTGTAACCGTCCGGCCCGAACAGTTTGATGCCATTGTCATGATAGGCGTTGTGCGAGGCGGAGATCATCACGCCGACATCCGCCCGCAATGAGCGAGAAAGCATCGCAACCGCAGGCGTCGGGATCGGTCCGAGCAGGAACACATCCATGCCAGCCGAAGTGAAGCCCGCCACCATGGCGTTTTCAATCATATAGCCGGAAAGCCGCGTGTCCTTGCCGATCACCACCCGGTGCCGGTGATCGCCATTGCGGAATGCCGCGCCGACAGCCATGCCGACCTTCATCGCAATGTCAGGGGTCATCGGAAATTTGTTTGCCCGGCCGCGAATTCCGTCCGTGCCAAAATATTTACGCGTCATACTGTCCCCGCATACTCGCACGCGCCCTCAATGTCTTTTGCCACACCCGCGCCAAAAAATACATCAGAAAATGCAGGCATGTTTAACGCCGGCCGGATTCAACCGATGCGGCAACTGTTAAGAGTGTATGAAAGAATTGTTTACAAATGATGACAGCGCCTGCCGGCGCGGCCATCTAAGGCGGTGAATTGCCCTATCTCTGCGGCTGCGGCTCCATGCCGGTGTCCGGCTCACCGCTCTTGGGCTTACGGGGCTTGCCGCTTTTCGGCACGGCGCTGCCGCGCGCCTGCGGCTCCTCGCCGTCGTCGCGGGTCGGCTTGACGCCCTTGATCAGCGCCTTGATCTCGTCGCCCGAAAGCGTCTCATATTCGAGCAGCGCTTCAGCGATGGCGATGAAGTCCTTGCGGTGCTTGGTGATCAGCCGCCGCGCTTCGGTCTCGCCGTGCTCAATCAGCTTGCGAACTTCCTCGTCGATGATTTTCGCCGTCTCGTCCGACATGTTGGTGGACTGCGCCACAGAATGGCCGAGGAACACTTCCTGCTCGCTCGAGCGGTAGCGCACCCGGCCAAGCTTTTCCGACATGCCCCATTCCATCACCATGGAGCGGGCAAGGCTGGTCGCCATCTGAATGTCGCCGCTGGCTCCGGTCGTCACCTTCTTCGGTCCAAACGTCAGGATTTCCGCCTCGCGTCCGCCGAACAGCATGATGAGCCGGGAAATCGCCTTCTCATAGGTCCAGTTATAGCGGTCAGATTCCGGCAGCGTCATCACCATGCCGAGCGAGCGCCCGCGCGGAATGATTGTCGCCTTGTGGATCGGATCGATGGTTTCCGGCAAAAGATGCGCAATGATCGCGTGGCCTGCCTCATGATAGGCGGTGTTCTTCTTCTCGTCCGCCGTCATCGCCAGCGACTTGCGCTCCGCCCCCATCATCACCTTGTCCTTGGCGTCTTCGAACTCGGACATTGTGACAATGCGCTTGTTGCGCCGCGCCGCGAGCAGCGCCGCTTCATTGACAAGATTCATCAGATCCGCGCCGGAGAACCCGGGCGTGCCGCGCGCCAGAATTTTCAAGTCCACATTCGGGGCCAAAGGCACATTGCGGATATGGACTTTGAGAATCTTCTCGCGCCCGTTCACATCCGGGTTGGAAACGACAACCTGGCGGTCAAAGCGGCCCGGCCGCATCAAAGCCGGGTCAAGCACATCCGGCCTGTTGGTGGCGGCGATCAGGATGACGCCCTCATTGGCCTCAAACCCGTCCATCTCGACCAAGAGCTGGTTCAGCGTCTGCTCGCGCTCGTCATTGCCGCCGCCAAGGCCCGCGCCGCGGTGGCGTCCGACCGCGTCGATTTCGTCGATGAAGATGATGCAGGGCGCGTTCTTCTTCGCCTGCTCGAACATGTCGCGCACCCGGCTGGCGCCGACGCCGACGAACATTTCAACAAAGTCCGAGCCGGAAATGGTGAAGAACGGCACACTGGCTTCGCCGGCGATCGCCCGCGCCAGAAGCGTCTTGCCGGTGCCGGGAGGGCCGACAAGCAGCACGCCGCGCGGAATGCGCCCGCCGAGCCGCTGGAACTTGGTCGGGTCTTTGAGAAATTCGACGATTTCTTCCAAGTCCACCTTGGCTTCGTCAATGCCGGCGACATCCTGAAATGTCACCCTGCCCTGCGTTTCGGTCAAAAGCTTGGCCTTGGATTTTCCAAACCCCATCGCCCCGCGCGAGCCGCCCTGCATCTGGCGCATGAAGAAAATCCAGACGCCGAGAATGACCAGCATCGGCAGCCAGGACAGAAGGATGCTGACAAGCGAATTGGAACCGTCAGATTCCGGCCGCGCCGAGATCAGCACATTCTTGTCGCGCAAGTGGCTGACCAAGGACGGATCGCTTGGCGAATATGTCTGAAAGGCCGCGCCATTGTCCGCATAGGTGCCGGAAATCCGGTTGCCTGCGATCGTGACGGTTTTGACTTTGCCATTGTCGACATTCTGTAGAAAGGTCGAATATTCAACCTCGGTCGAATTCACCCGCTGCGCCGGGCTTTGGAACAGGTTGAACAGCGCAATCAATAAAAGCGCTATGATCGCCCAAAGCGCAAAATTCCGATAATTAGGGTTCATCCCGTCATCCAGTCCCGGAGAATGGTGATTTGCAACCACCGTGATGGCTCTAAGATAGGTCCGAAGCAGCGCCTTGCCAAGTCGCGAATCCGCCGCAGGACCGGAATAATGCCGCTAAAGTGAACAAGGCGGCGGCGGAAACGGTTCCGCGCCGGTCAGCCGGGCCAGAGCCGAGGCGGCGGCGAGGTCAAACAGTGGAGCGCGCAGCGGCCATGGATTAAGCAGACGGCGCGCTTTGCGGTTCACGGGCGGCCCGCCGCCGGCAATCTCCGGCGTCAGCGCCAGCGCCTGCCGCCACAGGCTGTCCGGCGCTTCGCTGGTGTTTACGGCCTTTGACACACTCTCTTTGCCCGGAAGCGCGAAACGCGCCGCGCGGAAAGCATCCGGGATGACATAGCGGTTGTCAAACTTTCCCGGCGTGCTGTCAGCTTCAGGGACTTCCCTTTTTTCCCGCAGCACAAACAGCCCCTGCTTCCGACGATCGAGCAACGCTCTTGACGCCGTCATGCGGAACGGCTCGCCGCGCGCCAAATGCGACAGAAGCCCCTGTGCACGGGCAAACTCGATCATCTTCGCTGAGCCGCCGGCCTGCGCGAAGCAGATGCGCAGCGCCTCCGCCGCCGCCTCATGATCGCGGTCCAGCGCAAGCTCCGCCGAAATCAGCAGCAGACCGGGCGAAACTTCGCTGACATAGGTGTCGATGATCAATGCGATGCGCAGCGAAAGCGCCGTCCTTGACCGCGCCCATTGCGATTGCCGGCCGCGCAGATCATCCGTTAAACGGGCATCGGCCCGCGCCAGTTTCTGCCGCACAGTGACGCGCTCAAAATCCGGATTGGCGTTGGAAGGATCGTCAATCCATTTGACGCCGCGCTTCATCAAAGCGCCCCTCACATCGAGTCGCCGCGCTTTCAGGAATGGCCGTGCGAACCAGAGCGGCGGCCCGTCGTCAAAATCATTAAACGCCAGCGTCGCGGGCGCCATCCCGGCCAGACCCGGCCCCTCGCCGCGCAGTGCGCGCATGAAGACAGTCTCCAGCTGGTCGTCTTCCGTGTGGCCGGTCAGAACAAGGCTTGCCCCCGCTTCCCGCGCCGCCTGGGCGATGAGATCATAGCGCGCCTCGCGCGCGGCGGCCTGAATGCCGGTCGAAGGCTTTTCGCCCTTCCAGCGCTTGATGAGGTGCGGGATGTCCAAACGGGCGCACAGCGCCTTGACCATTTCCGCTTCGCGCCCAGATTCTGCGCGCAGGCCGTGATCGACGGTCACCGCCGTCAGCAGTGGCGCGGCTGGCAGCTGTTTCAGATATTCGTGGAGCAGAACCAGCAGCCCGGTTGAATCGCCGCCGCCCGAGACCGCCACGGCAACAGTTTGACGGCCGGAAAAATCAATGGCCAAGAATTGCGCGTCAAACTCAGCCATCGCGCGCCGGTCAGCAGCCGGCTTTGGCCTGTTCGGCCGCGACGCGCTCCATCACGGCGGGCGCGGCTTTCGGATATTTCTTCGACACCTGCGCAAAAGTGGCGCAGGCGACGTCTCTATTGTCGAGCGCCGACAGCGACACGCCGAGCTTTAACAGCATATCAGGCGCTTTTTTCGACTTGGGGTATTCTTTCTGCGCCTTGAGCAAAACTTCCGCCGCGTCGCGGTAGCGTTCCTGCCCAATCAGCGATTCGCCCAGCCAGTAGCGGGCATCGGCGGTCTGCGGATCGGCGGGAAAATTGTCGATATGCGAACGGAACGAGGCTTCCGCGCTCGGATATTCGCCGCTGAGAATATGCTCATAGGCGGTCTTGTAAAGTTCCGCCGGATTATCCGCCGTAGGGATGGCCGCGACCTTGTCAGGTGCAGCAAGCGTGCCGCTGACTGGGTTGCCGTCCGCATCAAACGTCATTGTGCCAAGGTCCTGGGGTGGCGTGCCCGCGCCCTGCGTGCCGTCGATGACATCCGCCACGGCGTCGCCATTATTGTCAGTGGTCACCACGCGGACAGGGCCAGGATCAGCCGGGGCTTCCGGCACGGCTGCCTGCGCGGCGTCATCCGCTGGCGCAGCCTTCGGCCCGGCATTGCCCTGTTTGGACTTTTCCAGCTCCTGGAAGCGGAACTCATTGTCCTCCTGCAGCTTGCGCACCTGCTCCTGCATTTGCAGGATTTGGAAAGTCAGCTCCTCGACCTTGCCGTTCAGCAGCCGGATCTGCTCCTCAAGCTGCACATTGCCGACGGCATCCTGCGCCAGCAGCACCGGCGCTTCACCCGGAATTTCGGCCTTTGGCAGAGGAATGCCGCCAGCCATCGCGTCAAGCCGCACGCCGGGAAGATTTGACTCAAGCGCCATGACCGGCGCGGCGCCAGCCGTCAGCAGCAGGGCTGCTAGGAAGGTTGATTTGATGCCCATGAAAATTGGTTCCGTGTTCTTGCCCCTGGGACCGGCGTAAACCGCCTCGCCTGCACATACAACAGCAGGATATCGGCCAAATTTTGTTGGGAACACGTCAACAAAAAAGCGGCCCCAATGGACCGCTCTTCAGTATTTGCTTCACCAGCAGCAGGATCAACTGCCCGCGCCGCCCAATACAGTGACCGCACGCCGGTTCTGCGACCAGCAGGAAATGTCGTCGCACACCGCGACCGGACGTTCCTTGCCGTAGGAAATCGTCTTCATCTTCGCCTTTGCTATGCCCTGACCGGCGAGAAAGTCGCGGGTCGCGGCGGCGCGGCGCGCGCCGAGCGCGATGTTATATTCGCGCGTGCCGCGCTCGTCGGCATGGCCTTCAACGGTAATCGCATAGTTCGGATACTGGCCGAGCCAGACCGCCTGTTTGGTCAGCGTCGCCTGCGCATCGGGACGGACAATTGAGGAATCCGTGTCAAAGAAAATCCGGTCGCCGACATTGACGGCAAAATCCTGCGCCGAGCCCGCAACCGCGCCGTTCGCGCCGGCATTGGCGCCAAGGCCGAGATCGCCGGCCGTATTGGGCAGGGCGTTCTTCTTCGAGGCGCAGCCTGCGACGGTCAGCGCCATAAACAGCGCGGCAATGGCCGGGTTGCGGGAAAGGGATGCGATGCGGCGCATGGCCGGACTCCTTGAATTAGAATGGTTTCGTTGAAGAACGAGTAACCACGTTTGCCTTAACCGCCGCTCAACAAACTGGGTTAACAAAACCTGAAGCGGATGAAGTTATGAAAAACGGGGTGCCAAGGCCCCGCTCGCCCGCTTCTATTCGTGCCGAATGCGGCGAAAGCGCGGCGTTTGGAGCATGACGCCTATTCATTGAACAGGTCAGAGTGGGCGCCCGTCCTGGCAAGACTTAGCTCCTTGCCTTCGACCCGGTAGATGAGGAGCCAGTCTGGCTCTATGTGAAGATCACAATAGTGCTGCCACGGGCCCTTCATCGGATGATCGCCGTAACCGGCGGGGATAACCTCTTCAGATATCAGAACCTGCACAACTCGGCGAAGCTTGCGCATGTCTTTGCCGCATTTTTCCATCCTCTTCACATCGCGTTTGAAGCGTCCGGATTGAAAAGGCGAGAGCATT
>JANMMM010000297.1:0-4064 GCA_031373225.1 Phyllobacteriaceae bacterium
TACCTTGCGCAGGATTTCGCCGCGCAACTGCCGGACGGCGCGCAGGGCCTCATCATCAACATTATCGATGAGCGGGTATGGAAGCTGACGCCGCGCTTTTACTCATACACCCTGTCCAAAGCCGCGCTGTGGACCGCGACGCGCACCATGGCGCAGACATTCGCGCCGAGTATCCGCGTCAACGCCATCGGCCCTGGCCCCACCCTGCCGAATGCGCGCCAGACGGACGCCGATTTCCGGCGACAGAGCGCCGGGCTTTTGCTTGGGAAGGGGCCGGAGCTTGCCGAGTTCGGCGCAACGATCCGATATCTGTGGGCGGCGAAATCCGTCACCGGGCAAATGATCGCGCTGGATGGCGGGCAGCATCTGGCGTGGGAAACCAAGGATTTGGCCGGGATCGCTGAATGAAAAAGCCGGGTTCCAGCCAAGCTGAAGACCTGCCGCCTGAGGCCGATGAGCTGGACGAGGCCGAGGAGACGCATGTTCAGGCAGGCGATCCGGCCGGCTTCGACTGGCATTCCGAACTCGCCAAAGTCGAAGGCAAAAGCGGCGCGGAGCTGATCCAGGAGCTGGTCAAGCGCCTGCCGAACAGCGCCGGCGTCTACCGGATGATGAATGCGGCGGGCGATGTGCTCTATGTCGGCAAGGCGCGCTCGTTGAAAAAGCGCGTCGCCTCCTATGCGCAAGGCCGCGTTCATTCCAACCGGCTGACCCGCATGGTGCGCGAGACGGCGGCGATGGAGTTCGTCACCACGCGCACCGAGGCCGAGGCGCTGCTCTTGGAAGCCAATCTTATCAAGCGTTTGCGCCCACGTTTTAACGTGCTGCTGCGCGACGACAAGAGCTTTCCTTACATTGTGGTGACCAAGGACCACCGCTCACCCGGCATTTTCAAACACCGCGGCGCGCAAGGAAGAAAAGGCGACTATTTCGGCCCGTTCGCGTCCGCCGGCGCGGTCAGCCGCACCATCAACGCGCTGCAGCGCGCCTTTCTCATCCGCTCCTGCACTGATTCCTTCTTCGAAAACCGCACCCGCCCCTGCCTCCTCTACCAGATCAAACGCTGCGCCGGCCCCTGCACCAACGAAACATCGCAAGAGGACTATGCCGAACTGGTCAATGAGGCGAAAGCCTTCCTGACCGGGCGCAGCCAAGCGATCAAAACAACGCTTTCGCAAGCGATGCAGTCGGCGTCGGAAAACATGGATTTCGAGCGCGCCGCCATTTACCGCGACCGCCTGTCGGCGCTCTCGCATGTGACCAGCCACCAGGGCATAAACCCGCAGAATGTAGATGAGGCGGATGTTTTCGCCGTCGCGCAGGACGGCGGCATGACCTGCGTCGAGATTTTCTTCTTCCGCACCGGCCAGAACTGGGGCAACCGCGCCTACTTTCCGCGCGCCGATGCCACATTAAGCGAGGCGGAGGTGCTGGGACCGTTTCTGTCGCAGTTCTATGACGGCAAACCGTGCCCAAAGCTTATTTTGCTGTCGCACGAGGTCGAGGAGCAGGCGCTGATCGCCGAGGCGCTGTCGGCCCATGCGGGGCGCAAGGTTGAGATTTCCGTGCCGCAGCGCGGCGAGAAGAAGGACCTGATAAGCCATGCCATGACCAATGCGCGCGAGGCGCTGGGGCGAAAGCTCGCCGAAACCTCGTCGCAGCAGGCGCTCCTGGAAGGCGTCGCCACCACATTCAATCTCGACAAAGCGCCACAGCGCATTGAAATATATGACAATTCCCACATTATGGGCACCAATGCCGTCGGAGCCATGGTGGTGGCCGGGCCGGAAGGGTTTGTGAAAAACCAGTACCGCAAATTCAACATCCGCTCCACAGACATTACCCCGGGCGATGATTTCGGCATGATGAAAGAGGTGATGGAGCGGCGGTTTGGGCGGCTTGTGCGGGACAATTTGGATGCGGACGGCAAGAAAGAGGCTTTGGAAGATGATTCCTTCCCGGCTTGGCCTGATCTCGTGTTCATCGATGGCGGGCCGGGGCAGATGAGCGTGGTGCGTAAAATGCTGGCCGAGCTTGGCATTTCGAACAAGGTCACCGCCATCGGCATCGCCAAAGGCGTGGACCGCGAGGCGGGACGCGAGCGGTTCTTCACAGCGGGGCGCGAGCCCTTCATGCTGCCGATGCGCGATCCTGTTCTGTATTTCATCCAGCGCCTGCGCGACGAGGCGCACCGCTTCGCCATCGGCTCGCACCGGGCGAAGCGGAAAAAGGAGTTGGTCGCCAATCCACTCGACGAGATCGAAGGCATTGGCCCCACAAGAAAGCGCGCGCTGCTCAACCATTTCGGCACGGCAAAAGCTGTGTCGCGCGCCGCGATGGATGACCTCAAAAAAGTCGAGGGCGTCTCCGCGGCGATGGCGGAGGCGATTTACAATCATTTTCACGACAATGGTTAGGCATTGGAAGGCAAGCGCCTCGGATTCTCATTGACCCGACTGTCCCGCTCCTGTTTGCTGCGCCCGCAACCAGAGTCGATCCATGGCCAACCGAACCTACAATATTCCCAATATGCTCACCTACGCCCGGATCGTCGCGGTGCCGCTGGTGGTTCTGTGCTTCTTTCTGGAAGGCCGACTGAAGTCGAGTGACCCTGCGCGCTGGGCGGCGCTGGCAATTTTTATATTGGCCAGCATTACGGACTATCTTGACGGCTATCTGGCGCGCGCTTGGCAGCAGACGTCGACAATTGGCCGGATGCTCGACCCGATCGCCGACAAGCTGCTTGTCGCCTCCTGCCTGCTGCTCGTCGCTGCCGACGGCACCATCGCCGGCTGGGCGCTGTGGGCTGCGATCATCATCCTGTGCAGGGAAATCCTGGTGTCGGGCCTGCGCGAATATCTCGCCGAGCTGAAAGTCTCCGTCCCGGTGACGCGGCTCGCCAAATGGAAAACGGCTCTGCAGATGGTCTCCATCGGCTTCCTTCTGGCGGGACCGGCGGGCGAAAAAATCCTGCCTTACACGCTGGAGATCGGCATCGCGCTCCTTTGGATCGCCGCAATCATCACGCTCTATACCGGCTATGATTATTTCCGCGCCGGCATGAAACATGTGATCGACGAATGACCAAGCTCAGATATTTCGCCTGGGTGCGCGAGCGCATCGGCATTGCAGAGGAAGACCTGGAGCTTCCCGGCCATGTGAAGTCAGCGGGCGATCTTCTGACATTTCTGGCCGCGCGCGGCGACGGATTCGCCGAAGCGCTGCGGCACCCGAAAGTCATCCGCGTCGCCGTCAATCAGGAACATGTGGATCATGACGAGCTTATTGCGGGCGCGAGCGAAATCGCGCTGTTCCCGCCCATGACCGGCGGCTGAGGCGGCCATGTCCGCCATCATTCCTTCAGTGCGCGTTCAACACGGGGATTTCAGCATCCAAAAGGAAATCCGGCTGCTGTGCGAGGGGCGGCGCGATGTTGGGGCAGTGGTGACATTTTCAGGCCTTTGCCGCGATGAGGCCGGAGCGCTGGCGGCGCTGGAGCTGGAACATTATCCCGGCATGGCGGAAGCAGAAATTATCCGCATCGCATTGGAAGCCGCCGCGCGCTGGCCTGTCACCGGCCTCACTGCCATCCACCGCGTCGGAAAGATCATTCCGGGCGAAACCATTGTCCTTGTCATCGCCGCCTCTCCGCACCGCCATGCAGCGTTTGAGGCGGCGACGTTCCTGATGGATTTCCTCAAAACCGATGCGCCGTTCTGGAAGAAAGAGCACCGGAACGACGGGATTGCCGGAGAATGGGTGTCGGCCAAAGAGACGGACGACCGGGCAAAAAACCGCTGGAGGTGAGGCGTCGGCGGGTGCCCGCAGCCATGTGGCGCCCGTTTCGGGGACAGGATCGCGGGTTTCCAAAATAATCCCCATCCTTTTCAACCCCTTACCGCTTTCCCAAAAAATACTTATCCACCCCAACCCCCCCCCCCCCAAAAAACCCCCAGTTATAAATAAACCCCAAAAACCACAAATGGCAGGGCCCAGAAAATAGCTCGCAAACCCCCACCGCCCCATTGCGTACAAGCCCCCCAATTATCCCGGGGTTTGTTTTT
>JANMMM010000319.1:0-28695 GCA_031373225.1 Phyllobacteriaceae bacterium
GGGCAGCAGAGCCGCACCATTTCGATTGTGGCGCCGCGACTTGATTTGGCGGCGCGTGAAGGGTTCTTCTTGGAACTGTCGGTCCTGGTCATGAATGTCTTCCTGTTTCATCAAACGCCCGAAGCTGATCCGGCTCATGCCGGCCTTCCCTTCGGGTGCGGGATTAAAGAACCGGGCAAGCGGTGAGACCCAAGGTCCAATGACTGTGCGAAGAGCGGGGCTGGTTTGCGGATGACGAAAAGCCGGCACGGCGTTGCGGCAGTCGCGGACCCGCCTTGCGAGACGGACGGGCTTTGGCCGCCACGCGGCGCGAAGCGGCCTTGGATCGAACAGCGACCGGTTCAGACCGCAGCAAAACCGAAGGAAAGAACGGCATGTCCGAGAGAAGCCGGCCCATTTGTTGAAACTGGGTGGCATTTATGAGCAGCGGCGTGAGGATCAGAGATATGGTCACGCTGCCAAAAGTCACGCGGGTGATGAAAAGGGTGCAATCTCAGCCTTCCCGGAAGCAACAGAACCCGAAATGGATGAGGCCGCCATGTTTAAAACAGCAGCCCCACCGGCACATTCGGCGCGTGACCTATTGCGCTCAGGCCGCTTGCTGGACTGGCTCTGAGGCCATGACTTCCTCAAGCACGGCGTTGGAGTGCGGATGGTATTTCAGCCACAGGGCGGCGGTTTCGTGATTGGCGGCAAGGTGCAGAAGTTCCGTGCCAGAGCTGTATTGAGCAAGAACCCGAACCATTCCTGTCTTTGGGGATTCGACCAGCTCGAACCGCAACCGCGTATCGACGCTGAAACTGCGGTGCAGCACAATCAGCACAACACCGCCGCCGCCAACGTCGCCCTCGTGCAGGGTGAAGCTGGCTGGGAAAGGATATTTCCCGACCTCGCGGCCCGGTGACTTGCGGATCAATCGGCCTGAGCCATTGCTGCGCTCCCAATGCTCAAGTTTCCTGGTGAACCGCGCCGGCGGCTTCGGCGCGCCGTCCGAATAGCAGATGATCGAGCCAAGCGGGGTGTTAGCAAATATGTGTTGAGCGGACATTTTGTCCTCCTGTTTGATTGGTGGAAACAAAACCGCCGCCAGTCGTTTCAGACTGGCGGCGGCGATAAGATCGGAATTGGGACGCGTTGGTCTATTCCGCAGCCACCGCGTACGGCTCATAGATGTCTTCATCGTCGGCATTGCCGCTCTCGGCTTCGGGCTCGTCCGCCGGCTGCTCAAGCGGGTTGTCAGCGCCGTCTGTGTTCGAATCCTTGTCCAACACATCGGTGTGACGTTCATCTTGGCCGGACAAATCCTGCTCTTTGCTGCCAATCCAGCCCGCAAGCTCATCCGTCCTGAGCGCGAACAGAGCTGACGGATGGACGAACTCCGTGTCGGAGAAGCGCTTGACCAAAGCCGACCGCGTATCCTTCACTTTCTGCAACACGGGAACAGAGGCCAGCTTGGCTGTTCCTTCCATCGCTGAACGCGACAGGCACGATAGGAACTCGTTCGTGCCCATGTTCGGCAGGAAACTGTCCGCGCCAATCGCATGTCCGGCGATGCGTGCGGCAAGGCCGCTGTTCGTGCGGTTCACCTGGCACGAAAGGACGTGGCGCAGGAGTGAGCGTGCCGTCCGCTGCAAAGTATCCCGCTCAAGCATGAGCGTACCGTCGTCCTTGATGAGGCCCGCAATCAGCCGCGCCATGGTGGATGCGCTGTGATAATTGTTGGGCACTGCGCTGGTGACGCTGACGTTTTGGCTTGCGAAGGCGATCAAGGTCAGCGCCAGCAGCGCGTCATCCTCAATCGGCGCGCGGGCAAGCGCCTCATGCAGGGCATTGGTGCGCAGGTCGCCAATGATCTCCTTGCCCTTCTGTGTAACCTTAGGCCGAACGTGCATTGGGGCTGCCATGGCCTCCCCAGTGGCAGCAATCTTCGATGACCTTGCCTCAGACAGCCGATAGGCGACTGACTTCACCTCGCCTGTCCGCTCGTCAAGATACCAGCCGGTGTGATGGCTTGGATCTGGACTTCCGTAGGCGCGCTCGGCCTTGGGCGGCAGTTTCGGCTGACCCCACTGGTCGCAGCCAATCAGCTGGCCGCGCTCGGGCAGGCTACTGGCCAGCCATTCCCGCTGCGCGCCGAAGAACGCCTCGACCTCGTTCGTGTAGCGGCCCTCCTCGTCGGCGGGCGCAAACAGGTCTTCCTGCCAGACTATGCCGTACGCAGTCGCCAGATCTTCGCTGAAGCTCGCATGCTTGGCCTCCATGCGCTGTTTTGAAAGCGCGTGGGCCACTTGATGCCATGACACCTGCGGCGAGGCCTTCTTGGGCTTGAAGCGCTTCCACACATCCGCCTGTTCGCCCTGCGCCGCTGCGGCGATAGTGCGAAGCTGAGCTTCATTGGGGATGTCGCCCTTGGCCATCTGGTCAAGCATGGCGGGCAGGACATTGGCGAGCAGCCGGAGCTTCTTCACCTGCCGCACTTGGCTGGCCAGCGCCATCGCGATGGATTCTTCCGTCCAGCCAAGCGCCGCCAGCCGTTCAATCGCCCGCCACTGATCCACCGGATTGAGCGGCTCGCGGACGATGTTTTCGGCAAGGGCGCTCATGCCGTGGTCGGCTTCGGCCTTGCTGGTCACAATGACCTCGATCTGCTCATGTCCGGCGGCAATCGCCTGCGCCACGCGGCGGTGGCCGAAATTGATGACAAAGCCGTTGCCGCCGTCAGGCGCCGGATAAACAACAGGCGGCTGGACGATGCCGACAGCGGTGATCGAGGCCAGAAGCAGCGCGTCTGACTGCGGGCTGCTCTTTGCGCGGCGCAGCTTGTCAGGATTTTCCTGCAGCGAACGCGGGTCAACATGTTTCAATTCCATGGTCTTTCTCCTTCATTGGGTTATGATGCCTTGCTCCGGCATCCGTCTTCTTCCCCGAAGACAATTTCCGGAAAGCGCGGACCGTTCATCCGGCGCAATTGCCGGCAAGCATCCCTGCCTGGCGCGCAAGCGGGGCTGCTCAGGCCAGCCCTGCGAGGCAAGCCGGGCCGGGATCGCGAAGTCGGCGATTGAGGGTAACCGGCGCTGGATGGGCGGACGCGCGAACGGGGTCTTCCCCCGTTTTCATTTTCTGATTTTCAATCTTACCGATTAGGCCACGGGGTCGCGGAGCGGGACCCCTTATGCCCCTTGATTTGCCACCATTATGGTGGCATACTTGGCTCATGGAGAAGCGTCGGCAAACCTATGATCTCGAGGCGATAAAGCTTGCGCTCAGTTCCTTGGAGTCTCTCGCCATCACGACATCCGCATTGCATGATGCAACGGCTTTGGGCTTCGATCGCGCAGCGATTGTCGAGACGATCACCGGCATGGAGCGAAAAATGTTCGTCAAATCCATGACGACTTTCGCAGACCATCGCGTCTGGCAGGATGTCTACCACGTGCCGGCGCGCGGATTGACGCTTTATGTGAAGTTCCAAGCCGATGTCATCACGGAGTTTACTGTGATGGCTTTCAAGGAGAAATGAAAATGGCTGCCAAAGAGGCCGAGTTTGCAGAAACAATGGTTTCTCCCGAGACGGGAAAAATGCTCAAGAGGGACATTCGCCCGTTTGAGGTTTCCTATAAGGGCGAAAGCATGGTTGTCGAGCTCCCCGGATATTATCCGGGCGGAGACGGCGACGGTGTGCATGTCGGCAAAGATCTGAGCGTCGTGGATGACGCACTGCGGCAACTGAAAGAACGTGTGGAAGGCGTTCCGACACCCGCCACAATCCGCCGCGTTCGGGCCAAATTGCACTTGTCGCAGCGCGAGGCAGGCGCGGTGTTCAAAGTTGGCGAAAACGCCTTCGACAAGTATGAGCGCGGTTTGATTGAGCCAAGCGGACCGACGATCCAGCTCATCAAAGTGCTGGACCGTCATCCGGAACTGGTTGAAGACCTGCGGTAATAGACCAAATCAAGCGGCGATACGCTCGCCGCCCTCGCCAATTATGACGACGTTGGCAGTTCCGGGCTTGTCGGAACTCCCGGCAAGGCTCGCCTCGATTCGCGCCAGCTCCGCCATCTTCAATTCAAGTTCGCGTTCGAATGCGAATGTCTCGCCCAGCCTTGGCTGGTAAGCGGCAAGGTGCTTTTCGCCTTCGGTCAATCGGCGGCGATAGCCCTGCCGCTCGTTCTCGAAATTGGACAATGCGTGTTCAAGCCGTGAGATCGCGCCAAGCGGCGTCACCGTCATGGAAAGGTCAACTTCATATTCTGCACCCGTGCGTCGCAGCATGGTCGTATATTGGAAGCCCTCGCGGGCGACGCGCTTGCCCTCGAATTCAAGGTCAAAGCCGCCGATCGAGGCAATGACTTGTGCTTCCTCCTGGCGGAGCTGAACAAGTGTGAGGATTTCCGTCATCAACGCCCTGCCCGCCAGCTTGCGTTCGGTGAAACTCTTGCCGTTGACGAGCATCCGGAACGCATCGCCCTGTGTCGGAACGAGAAGTTCCAAGTCCTTGCCGATGCCGTCAATGCGTTTCGTCGAAAGCTCAATTTCCTTCGCCGCATCACGGATTTGACGGCGGATGGCGTGCTGATCGTCCACATGGGCTGCGTGCAGCCGTCCAAGCCGGGCAATTTCAGCTTCCAGTCCCGCCTTTTGCATCAGGCGCGGATCGCCGGATGCAATGGCCTTGGCCATGGCGAACTGGTTGGCCTGCCCGGAGCCCAGGTCTTCCAGTCTCCGGACGCTGGTGTCTCCCGACAGCGCCGCGCCAATAAACCGCGCCTTGCGTTCATTATTCTGCCACATGGTCGCATCAAGCGAGCCGAGCGTCGCATAGGCATAGAGGCCCACCTCCTCATGCTGATTGCCTTGACGGACAATGCGCCCTTCCCGCTGCTCAATCTGGCTTGGAAGCCATGGCACATCCAGATGATGCAGCGCGGCAAGCCGGGTCTGCACGTTGACGCCGGTTCCCATGGTCTCGGACGAGCCGATGAGAATGCGCACCTTGCCGGAATTAAACTCGTTGAAGAGGCGCTGCTTGGCCTCCGACTTTTTGGAGTCCTGCATGAAGGCAATTTCGGATGGGGGGACGCCGAGCCGGATGAGTTCATTCCGAACCCATCGATAAGCCGAAAACCCGCGTGTGGCTTCGACCGCGATTGTTCCCAGATCAGAAAAGAGCATCTGACCCGCGCCCGTCCGGTCAAACGGCTTGCCGTCCTTGCGATAAAAAACCTGATTGCTCTTCTCCTGCCAAATGCGAAAGACATTGGCGATCATCAGATTGAGCTTGTTGCCCGGTTCATTGTGATGATCGGGATCGACCAAGCGCAGATCAATCGCCGCATGTCTTCCGTCGGTGATGACGGAGAGCAGAATGTCATCGCCGGGCTTTGGCGCACCCTCGCGCTGTTCAATCGCCTTGATGCGTGCATCGAGTGTTTGCTGATAGGCTTTGAAGGCTGGCGTTGTCTCCGCCGTGATGATCTGGCGCTTGCCGCCATGGATCGACGGCACCTTCACATATTGGTGAAGGTCAGACGGCTGCACCACATCAGCGAATGAGCGGAACATGGCAATCAGTTCCGGCACATTCACAAATTCGGCAAAGCGCGTCACCGGCCGGTATTTGCCGGAGGGCTGGAGTTCAAGCTCGGTCGATGTGTCGCCAAAGGTTGACGCCCAAGCGTCAAACTCATGCAGGCCGCGCTCATGCAGCGCTTCATTGTCCATCAGCCGCTGGACGGTGAACATTTCTCCGAGGGTGTTTGTGATCGGCGTGCCGGAGGCTAGGATGAGCGAGCGGCCAGGATTCTTGATTTCCAGAAACCGTGATTTGACGAAAAGGTCCCAAGCGCGCTGCGAACCATTCGGATCAACACCCCGCAGCGACGTCATATTCGTGGCGAAGGAGAGTTTGCGAAACTCCTGCGCCTCATCGACGATGATCTGGTCTATGCCGAGTTCCGAGATGGTGAGAAGATCATCCTTGCGGGAGGTCAGCGCTTCCAGCCGCGCAGCATGGCCTTCCTTCATGCGCTCGATGCGCTTGCGTGACATGCGGTCCTCGCGGTCCACCTTCTGCAACAGTTCTTCATAGGCTTGCAGTTCGCCCGCAATCATCTCCCGTTCAAACGCCGCTGGCACCGGAATGAATTTGAAGGCGGAATGCGTGATGATGATTGCATCCCAACTGGCCGTGGCGGCACGTGAGAGGAAGCGATGGCGCTTGTCTTTGATGAAATTCGTCTCGTCAGCGACGAGAATTCTTGCATTGGGATATAGCGCCAGAAACTCCCGCGCGGCCTGCGCCAAGCAATGGCCGGGCACGACCAGCATCGCCTTGGTGATGAGGCCAAGCCGGCGCTGCTCCATAATGGCGGCGGCGATCGAGAGTGTTTTCCCCGCGCCAACGGCATGCGCCATATAGGTTGAACCCGACGCAATAATCCGCCAGATTACCCGCTTCTGATGGCCGTATAAGGAAAAGGCGCCGGAGGCGCCTGGAAGCTGGAGATGGTTCCCGTCGAAATGACAGGGCACGAGATTGTTGAAGCGGTCATTGTAGAGCCGCGCCAGCCGGTCAGTTCGGTCCGGGTCCGTCCAAATCCATGACTGAAACGCCGTCTTGATCTTGGCGAGCTTTTCCTTGGCGGCCTCTGTGGCTTCAGAGTTCAGAATTCGCCGCTCGGTCACCCCGTCGCGCACCGTATCGAAGATTTGCGGAATGCTTGAGTTCAGAGCATCCGACAGCAGCAATCCGGCATGACGGCGATGGGTGCCCCATTCGGACGTTCCAGCGGCCAGTGATTCAAGCTGCCGCGCCTCCACCGTCCAGCAGGCGAGTTCCGGCGTGTGATGGATAACAATGCGAGTATCCATCACTTCCACAACGAAGGCGACGATATCAGCTGCCGGTATCCACGGTGCTCCAAGCCGCGCGGTGACGTCGGAGGGTTTAAGATCGACCGGTTGACCTCGCGCAATGCCTCAACATTGCGGGCGAACACAGGGTCGAGCGCAGCAGCGGCTTCCGCGAGATTGAGTTTGGTGCGGACAGCGCCGGAGAGATAAGCGTCCGCCGTCTGCCATGCGCCATTCGACGGATCGCGGAAGATGGCGGAGCCGAGCTCAGTGATGACGCTTGTCGTGTCGCAATGCATGAGTTCGGCCAAATGGTCCGGATCGACATGGCCGCGTTCGTTCAGAACAACAGCAAGCGCATCAAGCGCCGACGTGATGACTGGCGGCGCAGGCGGAGAAATCACCCGCTCCGTGAAGATCGGTCCGGGCTTGGCCGTATTACTCTCAAGGTCATAGTCTTCAATCGAGGCGACCAGCCAGCAGTCGGGATCATCCAGAAACGGTGCGATGTTCAGGCGGCGGTGCGTCTCGCGCACCTCGCCGGATTCCTCGTCCGTGGTCGTTGAGACTGAGGTGAAATTGACCGGGCCGAACTCACGGACAAAACTTGACCATGCAATGCGCAAGCGGACTTGGCACTGCGCATATGGCTGGTCGGTTTCTTGAGAACGGAGGATTTCCCGGACCGCATCGCGGATCGGGATCAGCTTGCGGATGATCAGCGCTTGTTTGGCGAAGATGCCATCTTTCAACCGGGCGGACTTGATCGCGACGGAGTGAGTCTGGCCGTCCACGATCTGCATCAGGGCCGAACCCTTGCCGACGAAATAGCTGCCTTCGCGGATATTGCTGCCGGCGGTGACGCCTGCCGCGAAAGTGATGCTCGTCTTGTCCGCGAAACCTGCGTCTATGACCTCCGGCTCGCCATCATAAATTCCCTCCGGCAAGTTCGTGAGTGCGAACCTGAGTTCGTCCTCAAGAACGGCGCCTTCCTTCGGGCGGCAGACATAGGTGTCACCATCGCCAAATCGCCCGCTTGTCAGGTCGTGTGTGCCGAGCACCATTTCGGGATGATAGGAAAAGTATCGGTTGACTTTGATGGCACCACGATCTTCGGTCGCTCCTGCCACTTCAACTGAATCAAGCGCGATTTTGTTGCGCGGCGCCTCTTCCGCGTGGCGCTTGCGGAAGAACAGAATATCCACCCCAACATCGGTTCCGGCGTCAGCGCGAAAACTGCCCTCCGGCAGCCGGATTGCGCCGACCAAATCCGCCATCCCCAAAATATGCTGACGCGCCCGCGCGTCACTCTTGTCCAACGTGCCATAACTGGTGACGAAGGCAGCAAGCCCGCCGGGTTTCAGGCGGTCAATGGATTTGGCAATAAAATAGTCATGCAGACGAAAGCCAAGTTTGCGGAACGCCGGATCGCTGCGGACAATGCGGTCCGAGAAGGGCGGATTGCCGATGGCGAGATCAAAGTGCTGCGGTAAGTCGGACTTGGCGAAGTCGGCATTGATGATATTGGCGTGCGGCTGCAAAAGGCGGGCAATCCGGGCCGTGACTGGATCCAATTCAACGCCGGTGATATGCGAGACCTCTAGCAGTCCCTCCGGCATCAACGCAGGATACAGGCCGGTGCCAATCCCGGGCTCCAGCACCCGCCCTCCCCTAAACCCAAGTTGCTGAATTCCTTTCCACATGGCCCGGACGATGAATTCCGGGGTGAAATGCGCATATTGGGTGCAGCGGGCAAGCGAGGCGTAATCGGTTGCGGCAATCGCGCTTTCGAGCTCTGCGCCAATCTCCTGCCAACCTTTGCGAAACTCCGCCTCTCCCGGACGGCGAAAGCAGGCATTGGCAAGTTCTGATGCGCCAAAGCCGGTGAACCGGATCAGCTGCGCCTGTTCGCCCAGCGTCGCGGATCGCTGCTCGGTTTCAATCAAGGCCGCCAGCTTGATGGCGGCGAGATTGTCTCTTGCTCGGTCCTTCCAAGATTTGGCCAGTGCTCGTTTGTCAGTAAGTTGGAAATTGCACGCCTCATCGGCAGGGGCCAAAACCGGTTTCTGCGGCGACTCCGGCGGCATTTGCCTCGTTTGAGCGTGACCGTCTTCTTCAAACTTGTCACCTCCGAAGTCAACCGGAAAGGCCGAGAGGCCAAGTCCGGAAAGCGCGGTATTGCCGAAGAGATCGAGGGTGAATGGGTCGAGCGACATGGGTTAAACTCCTTTGAAAAGCGAATGCCATCACGCTTCGGGGCGGAGCCTGCGAAGAGTTTGATGGACGGAATTCGAAGGGATGGGACGTGTCGGTCCCTGGTTAGGAAGGTGCGACTTGTGCCGGACGCTGCGGCCGTTACGCGGCGATCAATTCCGGCAGGAAGCGCAGCTGCACGGGCAGCTTGGCGGCGATTTCATCATCGCTGAGTTCATCGAGCAGTTTGAGCGTCATGGCCTGCCTGCCGCCACAGAACAGCACGGTGCGCTGTCCGCGCTTGGACGCCGTAAACCGCTGACCGGCATAGCCGCGGTAGTCACCATGGGTGCTGCTCCAGATATGCTCAAGGCGTTCTTCTCGCGTCATTGCCCGGAGGGGATGTGATTCACGTTCAATGATGGCTGCGCGGAGGCGCTCTGGAGAACCCTTGTCAGACAGATCACAATAGCCGTGAAACCAGCGCGCATTGCCATCGATGGTCAGCCCCAAAAATATGCTGGTCACACTGCCTGCTTGGAATTCGCGCATGGCGAACAGGTCGCCCCGCACGAATAAAGGCGGCAGAATCTCAAACATGTAATCATGGTCGGCTTCGGTGATCTCGAACCATTCGCCGGCATAAATAGAGCCGCAATGGCGTGCTTCATCGAACGGCGCCTCGCTGTGGCGGTTGAAAATCTGGAACATCTGGTAACGGGTAGCGACGCCCTGAAACACTTTGCGGAAATGGTGAGAGGCTTGCATGACAGCTCCTGTGATCGAAAGCCGAAGCGGCACAACCACATCGGCCTCACCTTCTCTTCATGCTTTCTCATGACCTCTCCGCTGCGGCCGCGTCCCGAAGGACGGGTCAAGGGCCGCTCTTGCGGGCGAAGCTTCACCCTTGATGCGCGCCTTCGGGCATGCGGCAGCCGGGTTTCATTCCCTCTATTTCCCCTCCCCCATTTTTGGTTTTACCTGCCGCGTGCGACAAAGCCTTCAGGTCTTCGTTCCAGTCCTCACTTTGAGGCAACAGACGCGAAAATCGGCATCCAGCTAATTGGGCAATGAGACGCAGCCGCTCGGCGTAAGTCTCACCCTGCCGGTTCCGGTCGGTCGCGGCGATGAGAAGTAGTCCGGGAGTTTGGGCATAGTCACGGAGCAGCGCGTCGGTATTCGGCGACCAGCCGCCACCGGTGCTGACATAAATTGTCTCCGCAATGAACTGCGCACAGGTCGCTTCGATCGCTGCAAGGCTCAAGGCGTCAATTGCCGCCTCCGTGACGCAGAGCCGTCTTGGGTTGGGTGCGCCAAACCGAAACAGCCGCTTCGATCCGCCAGTCGCAAAGCCGCGCCATTGCGGCCCGCGTTCCTCCCAGCCCGTGACCAATCCGGCGTGGTCTTTGTGCGCCGCCCAAAGGCTGCCAGACGGCCCTTCGCGGATGTCGTCTTGAGCAGTGGCTCGGCGTAGAACATCGCAGGGGATGCAGCGGACCTCGTTGAGATAGCGCCACGCTGCGGAACCGGGTTTGAGGCGGTGTCTGGAATTCCATCGCGTTGTGACCGAGGAAACAGTCTTGTCCCTGAAAGGCTTCCGCCAGACTGGCTGGCACGGCACAAATCCAACCAGTTCACTCACTTGTTCCAAAGCCTCAACAAAGTCGGAGCCATTGAGATGCGTGGAAAGGCCGAACACATCGCCCCTGGCGTCCGACATGGGATCAAACCAGCCTTTGCCGGAATGGGTGACAATGACGATCTCGCCCTCCCCACGCCGGTATTTGACAGCGCGTCTGCTGCTTTCCTTGCGATCCATTTTCCATCCATCGGTTTCGAGAACCGCGCTGCAGGAAACTTTGTCGCGAAGGTTTTCGAGTTCTTTTCGTTCCATGTTTTTCTCCTCGCGGACCCGCTAAGCGGTGTTCGCTCATTCTTTTGGCTTGGGTTTCTGCTTCCCGTCGTTCCGGGAAGACCACTCCCCGAAAGCGAAGACCGAAGGGCGCAAGGGCGCGGATTGGAGATAGACGATTTATCGTCCCGACCCGCGGCGAAGCCTCCCTTGCGCGCTTTGTGGCGCAAGCGTCAGGGCAGTTCGGCTCAATGAGCCGAACCGATCTCCCACGGATCGTAAATGTGAATGACTGTCTCTTCGTCGCCGTCATATTCGGCGGACGGCATTACGCCGAACTGGCCGTCGTTCTGAAACAGCGTCACCGGCGCCATTAGCATCTGGGCAAGATTGAATGCGTTGTTTTGGGCAAGAATGAGATTGTGCGACATTTGTCAAAGCTCCCGTTTGAACGGGGACCATCCCCGCTCGACAGGCGCCCGAATGTGCCGGGACTGACCGCGATCACCGCCGAGGCAAAGCCGACAGCGGCCGCATCGTCAGATAGCGGACCCCTTGCGGGTTGAACGAATAGGGAAGGAATGGGACTTGGGACTTAAGCCGACAGAGCGGGGATGGTTTTGATCAAAGGGAACTTGATTTGTTGCAAAATCCCTTGCTGCCTGAGCAGCCCTTTCTGGTTTCATTGCCAAATATCCGGTGCCAATCTCTGTTTGCACTGAGGATATCGACGTAATAACCTAATTGTGATACAGCGGCATAACCTAACAAATGCACAGCACAAAAACCTAATGGACGGCAAGTGGGATGGCTACTCCAAATGAAAAACTGGCTGAATCTCTACAAGCCTTAAGGGCCATCCAAAGCAGGTCGGTCGCAGCGATCCGCTCGTCTGATCTCACGCGCACTCACCGTGAGCGCCTCATCAAGAATGGTTTTCTGCAAGAAGTGATGAAAGGTTGGTACATATCAACCAACCCAAACAGTGAACCCGGCGAAACCACGCCGTGGTACGCATCCTACTGGGACTTCTGTGCGGAATATCTGAACTCTCGTTTCGGGGAAGCATGGTGCTTATCACCCGAGCAATCCCTGTCGCTGCACGCGGGAAACCGAACTGTTCCCAACCAGCTTATTGTGCGCACGCCGAGGGGCGGCAACAAACCCACAGGTCTGATTTTCAACACGTCGATTTTCGATCTGCGTTCCACTATGCCATTGGCAAGGAACATGGTCGAAGATGAAGGACTTCGCCTCTTCACAATTCCGGCAGCGCTCGTCGAAATCTCATCTGGGTTCTTCCAACAAAAACCAACCGACGCCCGCACAATTTTAGCGACAATAGGAGATGCTTCGCAAGTTCTCGCCTTGCTGCTAGACGGCGGACATAGTGTGATCGCTGGACGGATAGCTGGCGCATTTCGGAACATCGGACGCGATCGCATCGCGGAGGAAATCCTGAGCGGAATGAGCGCGGCAGGTTACACTGTCCGTGAAACAGACCCCTTTGATGCCCAGATCGCACTCGACCTGCCGCGCCGGGAAGTCTCCCCTTACGCCAGCCGCATACGAATGATGTGGCAGGAAATGCGTGGCGAGATCCTCGCCAACTTTCCGCCGCCGCCGGGCAAACCGAATGACATCGACGCCTACATGAAACGCGTCGATGATGCATACGCCGCCGACGCTTATCACTCACTGTCAATCGAAGGCTATAACGTAAGTCCGACGCTGATCGAACGCGTCAAGAGCGGCGATTGGAGTCCTGATCGTGAGGGTCAAGACCGTAACCACCGGGATGCGTTAGCGGCGCGAGGCTATTTTCAGGCATTTGAAGCGGTCAAGAAGAGCGTCAAATCGGTTCTGGCAAACGAAAACCCAGGCGCTGTGGCCGAGCGCGATCACAACATCTGGTACAGAGAGCTTTTCGCACCGAGTGTTGCCGCAGGCATTTTGAAACCAACCGATCTTGCGGGCTATCGAAGTGATCGCGTATTTATCCGCCGGTCAATGCATGTCCCCCTCTCACCCCAAGCGGTTCGGGACGCCATGCCGCTCTTTTTCGAGATGCTCGAAAACGAAGTCAATGCTGCGGTGCGAGTGGTGCTTGGCCATTTCATCTTTGTCTATATTCATCCTTACATCGATGGAAACGGTCGAATGGGACGGTTCCTTATGAACCTTATGTTCGCCAGCGGCGGATACCCCTGGACGATCATCCGGGTTGAAAACCGGGCAGACTACATGTCCGCGCTCGAACAGGCCAGCGTCAATCAAGATGTCATTCCGTTTTGCAGGTTCATCGCACATGAGCTGGAAGCGCAACGTGCATGAGGAAAGTCTAATCGGGTGACCTTGCTCCGAACTTTTGTCCGATTATGAGTTCGCTCTGGTGGTTAATTTAACGCTTCCTCCACATCACTGAGGGTAGCGGTAACTAGATACCTTCCGCTCAACCTCGATGTAGCTCTTCTCCAAGTCCACAGCTTTCGTGCCAACACGCCAGCGTTCGAATTCGCTGGCCGGAATCCGCATTGATTTCAGTTCCGCCAACTCGGGCAAATCGACAAAGGTTGGAATACGGCCATTGTCGCGGAAGAACGTGAGCGCGTGGCGTTCCCAGCCGATTGTGTTCTTTGGAAAGCGGATGAAGCGGCGCAGGATCGATTGCCAGTAGAGACGCCTCTCGGCGAGCGGCGCGCCGACCTCTTCGAGCATGATGTGGAACACCGATTGCGAGGCGACGCTCGCCAGCACCTTGGCGTCGTCGAAGAAGGGTTGCGATTCGAGCGTATCCTTCGACATCAGCGAATGCGAGCCGACGATCTCGGTGAAGGCGCCGTTGTCGGACGCCTGATCGACGATCGACGATTTGGACCGGTTGAGCTTCTCGGTTTCCGTTTCGCCCTCGTCTAGGACCTGTTCAAGCTCGACGGCGAACTGCATAAGGAAACCGCCTGCACCCGGCAAGTCGTCATTGACCTTCTTTGCTTCGACCTGCGAGGTCTCGTCGAGACCGAAGGCGGCGATCAGCAAATCGCGACCGCGCGTATTGATGAAACCGCACTCCTCGAGATAGCGCGCGGCGCGCTGATAGTTGTTCTGGTTAACGCCCGCGACGACGCTTTTCTTCTGGAGCGCGAGAACGTGGCGTTTGAGCTGCTTGTTGAGTTCGCCGTCGCCCGGCTTGCCCTCCTTGCGGCCCGGCCATTTCATCGGCTCGACATCGGCGACAAGGCGTTGCCGCTCGCTCTTGTGCAGAAGCACCAGCACCAAAGGAAGTAATTCGCGCAGCACATCGGCGCGCGCCGCGTCGACGCGATCATGGGCGGCGGTTCCGGCAGGATGCGGGTTATGGATGAACTCCGCTTCCGAGACGCCGCGCGCGGCGGTCTTGTCCTTGATCACGCCGTGGATATCGGCTCCCTCGGCAACGAACTTCAGCAACACGCAGGGCAACCAGCCGGCGAGCGACGAGAGGGTGGGCGTCGTTCCACCACCCGAACTCGTTTTGCCTTCGAGGTTCTCGAGAGCGGCCAAAAGCGTGTGAGCGGTGTCCTGCTGCGAGGGGAATGCAGGATAGGCATGGTTGAGGCTGAGCAGCGACTTGTTCTTGCTGACATTGCCGCCGGTGTTCACCTTGTCGGCCGGTCCATAGATGGGGAACCGGAGGCGGCGATAGAGTCGCCGCTTCAGCACAGTGGACGCGTCTTTCAACTCCTCCGCCACGAAATGCTTGAGAAAGACTTCGCCATCCTCGACTTCGCCCTTCACCGGCTTGTGCGCGCTCACGCGGATGAGTTCGACGATGTTGGAATGAAAGTACCAGTCCTCGACGCCATGCAGGATCTTGCCCATGCGGACCAGCCACTCGTGCTTCTTCTCGGACTCGCCAGCCCTGATCAGGCGCCAGTCGTGCTCGAGTTTCGACAGCCCCTCCGCCAGATACTGGATGTAATCGTCATCGACAATCTTCATGACGCCGCCGGCATCGCGCTTGGGAGTGTAGCGCTTATCGCGCGGCCGTTTGCTGGCATCCCAAACATAAGGCGGCTGGTCTGTGTGTTCGTGCGGAAAGTACTGGGTGAAGAACTTTTTCAGTATTTCATCGACACGATCGGCTGCGAGGCGGTCAATCTTGCCCCACTCGCCTCTCGTCCTGTTGGAGAACCCGTCGGCAAAGAGGAGGTGGGTTATACCGCCGATGAAGTGCTGGAAGAACTGGCCGATATAACCGTAATCTTCATCTTTCCTGCGCGTGCTGCCGACCTTGAGATACTCGAAAGGTTTGCCCAGCATCTTGTCGATCCAGCCGTCAAGACCGGCGACGCCGGCCAACGCATCGTTCAAACGATCATGAGTCAAGCCCAGCGCCGGAATGACGGCGACCGGCAGCAATGCATATGCTCCTTTTTTCTTTTCCGCCAGAATCGCGGATGCGGCGAATGCCGCCGCAATCGACGCCAAACGAAGCAACACGGTCTTCCAGTTGCCGCCTACTTTCGGAAGGATTTTATCGCGCCACACCCGCCGCTTGGCAAAGATGTAAGTCACCGGATCGCGAAACTGGCAGACATCGGTGAGATAGTTGCCCATCTCGAGATAGGTGAGATCGGCGCGCGTCAACTGGCAACGGGCAAGAAGCGTCGGCGCAATCGCCTCGCGCGTATTGAGATAAATATCGCGATGCCTGGAAATGTCACCCATGATCCTAGGAACCCATCAGGCGGCGACCGCAATCATTCCTCAATCCATTCGCCGGTCTCATTCTGGCTCCATTTCGGCAGCTTGTCGTCGGGACGTAAATGGACAAGCGTTGTCGGAATGCGCACCAGCCACGGGGCTCCCTGCGGCACCTCGTCGCCCGGGCGGTCCAGCCGCTCGGCGATCTCATCGGCAATCGGCAGATAGAGCTCGCTCGAGATGGGTGGCAGCGGCCCGCCGTTCCACACCTCGCCATAGTGCATGAAATGGTCGATGGCGCCCTCGAAGCCGGGCCTGACCGGCACGACGACGCGGCAATAACCCGCTTTCAAAAACTGGTTGAAGATCGGATCGGCATCCTCATAGGCGATGCGCTCGCCCCAGCGGCTCTTGCGGCCCCAGAAATAGGGATAGGTTAGCCAAGTCATCTGCTCCCATTCAAAGGCCTGCTCAAAGAAGCGCACATAGGGCCCTTCCGCCGCATTCTCGAAGATATCGATCTGCGGCACGCCGAACGAGCCGGTGGTGATCGCGTCGAAGAGATCGAAATGCTGTTCGGTCATGATGGTGATGCAGTGCTTCTTCAATTCATCGTTCATCAGTTCCAGATTGAGCAGCGGGTTGCGTCCGCGAATGGCGACGCCTGCCTGCACTTCGAGCGCCGCGATCTTCTCTTCATATTCGGCGAGCCTCGCTTTGTAAGCGGTGGTGAGCTTGGCATGGGTCTCGAGCCGCCATTTCAGCATCGCGCGAGCGGTGCGCTGGCACTTAATCTTCACCGCCACAGCAACGTCGCCGACGAGATCCGTCACCAAGGCAAGCGGGATCGAATCGGTTTCGTCGTTGAGCGTCGTGCTCCACACCCAATCGCCGCTGTTGAAGCGGTGGCTGCGCGAGCCGAGCACCACATCGACCACCGCTTCGTTTTCCCATATGGTTCTGACGCAGCCGAAGGTGCCGTAGATGGCCTTGTAGCCGTCATCGACGGCGATCTGCCCCGAATGGGTGAACTCGACGTTCTTGTCCTCGGCGTTGGCGTTGAAGTCGTGCGACTTGGTGCGGTACTCTTCGGGCGGGGGCTGCACGTCGGTCGCGCCGTACTTCTGTATCCAGCCGTGGTAATTGTCCTCGTTGATCTGATCGGGACGCAAGGTGAAGGGCGTCGGCTTTTCGAGTTCGACGGCGCTCGCATGGGCGCCTTCGAGCGATGAAATGAGAAACGCGGCCGGTTCCGGCACCATGAAGTCGTACATCATGCGGATTCCGTAATTAAACATCTGCGCCTGATAGACCTTGTGCACCCACTGATAGACGCCGGAAATGTGGCCGGCGCCGGCCGTGTTGTCCAGCGCGTGAGCGTTCTTCTCGATGACCTCGTTGGTGACCTTGAGCGAAGCTCGCTCCAGCACCCGCTCAGTGACTTTGAAAGCGCTGCGCTCGGTCACGTCCTGAGAGAAGTTGGCGGCCGACTTCGTCGCCTCTTCCTTGCTGCGCGACACCGAACCCTCGGCACTCGCCGAGAATTCGACCGTCGGCCCATATTTTCCCGACACCGTGAGGCCGGCCTTGAGCGTGGCGTCTTCCTTGATGGTGTTGCTGGTCTCGCGGCTCATCTCGAAGCGAGTGGTCGATTCGAGTTCGCGCTCCTCCGTCGTGGTGAGCTCGGTCTCGCGGAAGCTGAACTCCTCGGTCTCGCGGCGCCGCGAATGCTCGCGCTCCTTTTTTTCGCCCCTCAGCACGTTCTCGATATGCGCGACGTCGGCCGCCTCGTAGCGAATCAGCTGCTGCTTGACGACCAGGAGATCTGCAACGCCCGCCGGCGCGACGTTGCCATGCGAATGCGGCACGCGCATATCAGTCGGAAACATCCAGGGTGGAAAGGTGAGATCGCCCGAGACCACCATGTTGTTCCACACCGAGGCCAATGGCGTCGAGATCATCACCATGGCGTTGCCCATGCGCTTGAAGCTGCGCTGCACCGGGCGGCCGAGCATGGTATCCAAGCCCTTGCTCAGTTCGAGCGTCTCGGCCCGCAGGGCCTCGACAATGCGGTCGAGCGGATGGTCGGCAATGCCAAGTCGGCGTTGCTTGAGCAGTTCATGGGTGCCGGGTGAGATCGCAGCATCGACCGTCGGCTTCAGCCGGAAGCCTACTTCAAGCAGATCGCTCGGCTTGAAGGCGACGCTGCCCCGGATCAATCCGGCCTTGGGCGAAAGCGCGGAAATCGCCACATCCTTGGCCTCGAGTCCGGTGAAGGCGCGGTCGACCGTGGCCTCGGTGCTTCTCTCCCGGCGCAGTTCGACCTCGGCGCGCTGGACATGGAGCTGCGATATCTTCTCGTGCTGCGTCTTCTCGGCGACCAGCAACTGCACCGGGCGCACGGCGGCGGGTGTCAGGAAACCGGCGATGGGCTGCTGCGCCGTGACGCTCAGATGATCGGGGTTGAGCCTGGTCAATTCGCCGATCGCAGCTTGCAAGCGTTTGTAAAGATCGAGCTTTCCTTCCGCCTCCTTGCGCTTTCTCGCCTCCTCCTCCTTGCGCTGCTTTTCGAGTTCCTTCAGCCGTTCCTGGGTCGAGAGCGCCGAGCGCAGATCGGCCTTGCTAGGCAAGCTCGCGGAACGGCGGCGATAACGACGCAGCGTTTCGCCGTTGCTTGGAAAACCGTCGTTTTTGGCGATCTTGAAGATCACTTCGATATCGCGCAGTTGCCGCGTCAGGTCTTCAATTGGACGGCGATGCTCTTCCGGAACTTGTTTGATCGCGATCAAACTGTCCTTCAGCGCTGCTATCGGCGCGCGCAGTGTCGCACCATCAATCAATTCGGCCAGCGTTTGGCCAAACGCGTCAGTAATCGCCTTTACGATGTCGTCGCGCCGTGTGGCAGCCGTCTTCTCCAATTCGTCTAACGCGGTCGCCAGAGCCTTGAGTTGATCATGAATGGGGAGGCTTTTGGTATCCCCCACGAAATTCGCCGACGCGATGAACCGGCGCGCCACGGCTTTGAGCGCCTCCCTCGGCAGCTCGCCCAGTTGGGCTTGTCCCAGCTCCGCCTGGAACTGGCTGTCCTGACGCAAGGGGATGCTCTGCGTCTTCTCATCTTGGGCGATGGGCGGACGTGTTAGCGCGAGTCTGAACAGGGTTTCCATGGGCACCTCCAAACTTTAGTAGTTTTCTACTTGTTCAGAAATCACCCGTCCAACCGGAAAGTTGCGCCCATCTTACCTTATAATCAAGTAAAATTTCAGTCCCAGTCAACGAATCTCGGGTCACGCGACTGGGCTCCATTCGATTCATGATAGCGATTGCGCCGGAACATTTTTTGCGGTCTCTTGAGTGAGTCGCCCATGACTGCCAGAGGCCATTTGTTTAAGTTGTGTTGCCATTATTTGCTCGTCTAGCATGACATAATAACTTTCTTCAGCTTTGGCAGGCGGGATACTGTCGGTAGGGTCCAGCCTCCTTGTCAGTGACACCATGTTTGTCTCCTCGCGAACCCGCAGCGCGGCGTTTGCGTTCCTGATCTTGTTGGGTTTCTGCTTCCCGTGGTTCCGGGAAGACCACTCCCCGAAAGCGAAGACCGAAGGGCGCAAGGGCGCGGATGGGAGAGAGACACTTGGGTTGACCCGACCCGCGGCGAAGCCTCCCTTGCGCGCTTTGAGGCGCAAGCGTCAGGGCAGTTCGGCTCAATGAGCCGAACCGATCTCCCACGGATCGTAAATGTGAATGACCGTCTCTTCGTCGCCGTCATATTCAGCGGACGGCATCACGCCGAACTGGCCATCATTCTGAAACAGCGTCACCGGAGCCATCAGCATCTGGGCAAGGTTGAATGCGTTGTTCTGGGCAAGGATGAGATTGTGCGACATTTGCTATGGTTCCTGTTTGAACGGGGACCATCCCCGCTCGACAGGCGCCTGAATGTGCCGGGACTGACCGCGATCACCGCCGAGGCAAAGCCGGCAGCGGCCGCATCGTCAGATAGCGGACCCCTTGCGGGTTGAACGAAAGGGCAAGGAATGGGACTTGGGACTTAAGCCGATAGAGCGGGGATGGTTTCGATCACACGGGATTTGGAGTGTCGCACAATTTTGTTTCTGGCCATTTGATGTAAAGCATCAGAACTCTTGCCTTGATGAAGGCGGAAGACGTTATTTCGACACAGGAAATATGCGTAAACAATGCATTTTGGCGGCAACTAAGGGATTCGTACCTCGCGGGTGTTCAGTTTCGCCCTTGAACTTTTGTCAGATTGGTGTATACATTTTTCTGACGCCACGAGGGTTTCAACTTGGATATCAAGTCACAAATTATCGGTCGAATGACCGGACAAGTTCCATTCGGCGTCTGGACGCCTATGGACTTCATAGATCTTGGATCCCGAGACGCAGTCGATCAAGCGCTCTCACGAATGGTGGCGACCGGCGGTATCCGCCGCATCACACGCGGCCTCTATGACTTGCCGCGTCTCAACGCTTTGACAAAGAAACAGACCAACCCGGATCCAAGCCGCGTCATAGACGCCTTAGCTAGACGAGACCAGGCGAGAATGCTGATGGATGGCCTCACAGCCGCAAACGATCTCGGCCTATCCGATGCAGTCCCTTCCAAAATCATCGTGCATACCGATGCACGCCTGCGTCCAATCCCACTGGGCGCACAAACAATTATGTTCAAGCCCACAGCGCCAAGCCGCCTGTTCTGGGCAGGCAGACCTGGCATGCGGTTGGTTCAAGCGCTCTACTGGCTGCGTGATAAAATCACGACCGACAAGGATCAAATTGAACGACGGGTAAGGACCATATTGAGCGATGAGAAGCACGGAGCCGCAATAGCCAGTGATATAAAAAAAGACCTGACAACATTGCCGGATTGGATGCAGATCTTTCTGAGCCCAATCATTAACAACCGGAACAAACTTGCCTCAGCAAACGCTACTGAGAAGGGGCGTCACCAGTGAACCCAGCTTATGTGAAATTTCTGTCGGCTTCGGTCGACGACCGACGCGATGCGTTTATAGGTGCTGCGCGGCGCTTGGGCACAACAGAGCAGAATATTGAAAAAGATTTCTCTGTTTGCTGGACCTTGGACACACTTTTCAACGGCGTAAAGACGGATGGCCCAAGATTGCTATTCAAGAGACCGAGTCATTCTTTTTGTTTGGTTTCCTAAATTGCCTTAATGCGGCGATGATCGCCGTATATTTCGTATTTGATAAACTATCGGCAGTGTGGTATTTGCAAATCCTGTGAAACGCGGCGATCATCGCCGCATATCTGAATTGCTCCAAACGATGCCACTCAATGCTGACAGACGATACCGCCTCCTGGACCTGCTTCCCGACGGAATGCCGGTCAGCAAGGCGTGGCTCATGCGTCAGGATCCACCCATGGACCGCCATGCGGTCGATAACCTCCTCAAGAGCAGTCAGCTCGAGCCGGTGGCAAAGGGCGTCTATCTGCGGCCGGGAACAAAAATGAACTGGCAAAGCGTAGTCGCGTCCCTTCAGAATATGTTCCGCTTGGATTTGACACCCGGCGGTCTGACGGCGCTCGAGCAGCATGGATTTGCACACTATCTTCCAGTCTCACGCAAACGTCAGGTGCGCCTTTACGGTAAGGACACAGTTCCAAAATGGCTGGTGTCAGCACTGCCCGATGTAGAGTTTGTCCGCCACATACCCCTCACAGGTCTGGGAGCGACCGGTCTCGTCAATTTCGAATACGAAGCGCAGGAGCGGCTTCTTTCCATGCCGGATAGCCATGGCCAGAGAAAAAGCGCTTGGCCATTTACACTGTCGTCTCCCGAGCGAGCATATCTCGAAGTCCTTCAGGATGTGCCGGAGACAATATCATTCGAACACGCCGAGCAGCTCCTACAAGGCATGACGACGCTCTCGCCTCGCCTGATGGAGAGACTTTTGCGAAAATGCACCCACGTCAAAGTGAGGCGATTATTCTATTGGATGGCAGAGCGAAATTCCTACACGTGGCTCAAGAAATTGCCTCCGGCTGAAACACTCGACGAGCTCGGGCTTGGCAGCGGAAACAGGATGCTGGTCAAAGGCGGCAGACTCGACGCAAAGTACAAGATAACCGTTCCGGAGGATATGTGGATATCACCAGCCCATACTACCGACAAGTAAGGCTCCTGACCCGCATTCTGCCGCTTGTTGCACAAGAGCCGTGTTTCGCGCTGAAGGGCGGCACGGCCATCAATCTCTTTGTTCGGGACCTGCCGAGACTGTCTGTCGATATCGACCTCGTTTACTTGCCGATGGACGACCGCGAGACGGCGCTGAAGAACATCACAACCGCACTCGACCGCATTGCAGATGCGATCCTGAAGGCAATGCCCGACGCACAAATCATCCGATCATTCGAGGGGCGAGCCGACGCACTGAGGCTCTTCGTCACGCAGGCTGGCGACCGCATTAAGGTCGAGCTTTCGCCCGTCCTTCGCGGAACAGTGTTCCCGCAAGAACTGCGGGAGTTTTCGCCAAGCGTTGCAGCGCGGTTTGGATATGTCGAAATGCCTTTGCTCTCGTTTCCTGATCTTTATGCCGGAAAAATATGCGCGGCTCTGGATCGCCAGCACCCACGAGATCTTTTCGACGTGAAACTCCTTTTCGAGAATGAGGGGCTGACCCCGGATCTCGTCAAGACATTCGTCGTCTACTTGATAAGCCATAATCGCACGATGGGCGAGTTATTGCGTCCAACACGAAAGGAGATTGCAGGCCTTTACCACGGCGAGTTTTTGAACATGGCTCAGGACGAGGTCGGCCTCGAAGAGCTTCTAGAAGTGCGGGAGCGTTTGGTCGAAGAAATCAACAAGGCACTGACCAATGATCAGAAGCGTTTCCTAGTTTCCTTCAAAGCCCGGAATCCTGATTGGTCATTGCTCGGACTCGCAGGAGCGGAAAGCTTGCCGGCTGTTCGCTGGAAAATGCAGAACTTGGAACGCATGCCCGAAGACAAGCATAATAATGCACTTGATTCGTTGCGAGCCATCCTGAACGTCCCCGATTAACGTATTTGGATGACACTGATTCTGACGGTACGCTACACCAACCTACCGTCCGGTTCTGAACCCAACAGTTTCTCAGCGTCTTAGCGGTTCGTCCCGGAAGAACGGTGGTCTTGAGGGGAGCTGAACGGACGACCCTGTTGTTCCACAAAGCCTCCGTTTCAAATTCTCTCGTAGCGGACATCGTCAAGCTTCAACGGTATTACTGTTTTGGGGCCGGAAGCAGTCGGGCGTCTTATCGGAAGACTTTCTAAGAATGCAGACGCCCGGCCAGTGGTCCCGATGTCTCGAACAGACACGTCTCGGGCCTTACGAATGAAGGCTTCCATTCTGCGGGGCCCCTGCTTGGTACGACGCGCGTGCCACTCAGCGTTGGCCACATCGATATTCTTGTTTTGTTCAATGGAGAACTTTATCGTAAGCTGACGGGAGGCGAAACAGGAATCATCATGACCAACCCCTATTCGGCCGGCGGCGGTGGAACACACCTTGAAGCACGAATTGCGGCATCTGCCCTCGCGGCTGCGCTGTGCGAGGCGCCGTTTCGCGGCCTGCCTGGCCTATATGCAACTGAAGTGCGCACGCAGCGCGCGGCGTTCGGCGAGCCATTGGACGATCTGGTGCTCCAAGGAACAAGCGAAAACGGCCTTGCAACCCATCTCCACCTCCAAATCAAGAATCGGCTCACTTTTACCGAGAACGATTCTGATTGGGCCGATGTGCTCTGCAGGGCGTGGGATAGCTTCGTGGCAAACGGCGCTGGCGCATCACTGCACTACGGCGCCGGGGTAGGAACCTACAATGCCCGCGTCGACCAGCACTATCAGACAGTGCTGACCTGGGCTGCGGAAAGTATCGACGGCGACCACTTCCTTGAGCGCATTGGCAAGAAGGATTTTTCTCATCAAGACAAGAGGGCCTTTGTTGAAAATATACGCATCCATCTTGCGAAACATCTCAGCCGCCCTCTGAGCGCTGATGAGCTATGGCGGTTCCTAAAAGGCTTCGTCATTCTCCACTTCGATTTTCAGACGGGCGACGGATCGCGCGACGCGGCCAGTGTTATTGACAGACTGGGGCATCTGCTCTCTCCTGCTGAACGCAGTCACGCTCGCTCCATTTGGGACAATCTGGTCGCAAAAGCTGGTGAACTAATTCCGGCTGGCGGCGGGGCGTCGCGCGCTACTCTTGCCGAGCATCTCATTAAAGAGGGCCTGCCGACAGGCACAGCGCCGTCTTATTGGAGCGATATACAGGCGATTCACCGGGAATCCCTACGCGCTCTGGGCGATATCACCTCGGCAATCGCCGGATTGCGACTACACAGAGGTGCGACGAACCGGCAGGTGCGTGAGGCGCTGGATGGCGGTGGGTTCATCCAGATCATCGGCGAGCCTGGCGCGGGCAAATCAGCGATACTGAAGGCCATTGCCGAAGAATGCGCGCGTCTAGGTCCTGTCTTTGTCTTGAAGGACCAACGCATCCATCCTCGGGGGTGGAGCGCACATGCTCACACACTGGAGATACGTGATGATATCGGGGCGTTGCTCCGTGAGTTCGCGTGCTGTGGCGTTTCGATTCTTTTCATCGACGGCATCGACAAGATCACCGATCCTGCGGTTCAGCTCACGGTAAACGACGTGCTGCGGGCCATCGTCACCCAGGAAAGCCTTTCGAACTGGCGTGTGCTGGCGACTGTTCGGGAGCAAAATCTCAAGCATCTTGAAACATGGCTTCATGAGGATGTGCTCGCCAAGCTGCCTCTCCGCAGCATCACGGTTGCTGCATTTAGCAAAGCCGAACTGGATTTGGTGGGCGAGGAAATCCCCCGGCTGCGGCCCCTGTTGGCCCAGTCCGGCAACATGGATGTTGTCCTCAATCGGCCTTTCTTCCTGAAGGCGATTGCGGGTTTGACCGGCCAGGGCAGCGCAGCACATGTACCGGCTACGGAAGTCGAGCTGTTGCAACTGTGGTGGACGCTTGGCGGGTCCGACCGAAGCGACTTTTCACCAGCGCAGCACCGGCGTAACGCCCTTCTCGACTTGGCGCAGCGGCTTGCCCAATCGCCGAACTCGGCAATCACAATTCGTAATCTTGCGCCGGAACCACTTGCCGAACTCATTAGCGCGGGCGTCTTACGCGAAAATACCGTCGGCCATTCCGTCGTGTTCGCGCACGACATCTACGAGGAATGGGCGCTTTGCGAAGTCTTGGTTGGCGTGCAGGACAGCGCTGCCGCCTACCTTCAAGAGGTTGGGCAGCCGCAGGCGCTCGTGCGCCCAGTGCAATTGCTGGGCGCCTATGTGCTTGAAACGACCCGAACTGGAGAGCGATGGGAGGCTCTTCTGGAACAGATGGCCGCGCCGTCATTGCGGCCGGTGTGGCAGCGGGCTGTGCTGACCTCCTGCTTTCAATCAACGCGGACCACCGAACTTCTCGACTATGTGACTGACGAATTGTTGAAGAACGTCGGCGAACTCCTTCAGCGACTGTTGCTAGCGATCGGCACGCTGGAGGTCATTCCAAATCCTCTTTTCCTCGACGAACAACTTGTGCCGGAAATGGATGCAGCGGAGCGCGCGCGTTTTGCCCACTACGCGGCTCTACCCAAGCCGATTATCTGGGTGCGGTTCCTCGACTGGCTAGTGCCACGGATCCCCCATTTGCCGCCATCACTCATTCCGGACTTGTTGCCGATTCTGGCGACTTGGCAGAGCAACTATGCGGGCGGCAACATCCGGCATTGCCGCGAAATCGGGGGGCTGAGCTATCACTGGCTGATAGAGTTTGAATCGGCCTGCCATCCAGCCAAATGGAAAGACCGACGAGATCCTTTCGGTATTGATCTTCCGCAAGATGACGAGGCGAAGATCGAAAAGAGCCTGCGCTCGCTGTTCCTCTCGTCAGCTGGAAACGTGCCAGAACTCGCAGCCCAATATCTGCAAGAGACGGTCGCAGATGAACGAAGTCGAAAGCGGTTTCGGGCAGGTGTCATTCAAAACTGCGGTGCGTTGGCGAAGCATCTCCCAGCAGAGCTCGTCGATTTCTTCCTGAAAGCGTTCATTGAAAAACGTGACGCTCACCGCGATCCGTTTGGCGGCTATGACCGGTTTTTCATGGAAGAGTTCGGCATCGCTGATCGTCAACAATTCTATCCAGCCTCGCCGATCCAGCCGCCGTTTCTCGCCCTCTTGCGGCACAATGAAGCGGAGGGGCTCAGGCTTGTTCACGGCCTGTGCAATCATGCCATTTCGGTTTGGCGCTGGGCACGTTCAAGAGGCTCCTATCGCCGCGAGTCGTTGACGCCGCTGCCGGTGTGCGTGACGTTGCCATGGGGACGTCAGAGGTTTTGGGGAGACAATCAAACCTACCTCTGGTTCCGGGGCTATTGGGGCAACGATGCCGTGAAATCCGCGCTCATGGCGTTGGAGCAATGGGCGTTCGAGCAGATTGAAATGGGCGCGGATTTTGGCGAGGTTTTTCGCAAGGCGATCCAAGGGAATGACACCGTAGCGGTGCTCGGCCTTGGCGTGAGTCTATGCCTCGCCTACCCGGAAAAAGCGGTCGCCTGTTCGGTCGGTTTGGTGACTTGCCCGCATCTGTGGGAATGGGACATCGCCCGCCTCATCCAAGACAAGGGGATGCCACCCAACGAAATCGGGAACTGGTTTCAATACGAGATGCAGCTCAAAGCGGTGCGGGCGCTGAACCGCAAGCCGCATCGCGGACAAGATGTGCGCTCCTTGGCGCCGCGGCTGTTTATGTCCAACGATACGGCACTTAAGCGCACCTATCTGCGCGGCATAAGGAGTTTCCCGAAACGTCTGCCGTTCGTCTACGAGGAAGAGAAGCAACATGCAGAGCATGTGACGGCGCTGCGCGAGAAAATGCAGCTCTTTTCTGAACAAGGCGATCCAAAGTATCTAAAGGCGGCTCAGACTGCCGATGGCACCCAAGTTCAGATTTGGATCGAGCCACCGTCGTTGCAACAGCCGCAATATCAGGAGCAGCGGCGCGAGAACGAGCAACTGAACGAATTTTCCGGATTGGCGCTATGGGCGGTCAAGTCGCTGGAAAACGGCCAGCTCCATGAAAATCTCACGGTCGAGCACGCAATTGCGAAGGGCAAGGAGCTCGATGGCGACGACATCTTTGACGAATTTGGGCTGAGTTTTCTCGCGCGCCAACGTGCAGCAGCCGTTGCTGGCGCGGCATTCGTCGCGGCGAGTTATTGCGAAGATGGCGCTTGGACTGATGAGGCTGGCGACTGGTGTCTCGATGTGTTCGGCCGGGCAGTGACCGGGCCTGAAGAACCCGATGACATATCGATCCGCGATGGTCTGCTTGTGATGCATCCGGCTGTGTTCGCGGCCCATGGATATTCAGCACTATTGGCGCGCGGCTTTGCAGCCGAACACTGCATGAATGCGATTCTTTCCCTTGCCGTGGATGCGCTGTCGGGGGTTGTTGAAGCGGTCTTTATCTCTGCGAAAGCTTATGCGGTGGCGCACCCCAAATTCTATTGGACACTGCTGGATATCGGGCTTCGAGAGTGCGTTCTCGACCGAGGAGAGATACCTGAATTTCATTCGAAAGTATGGGACAACCGCGAGGCGGCACGGAAACTGTCGCTCCTCGAACGTGCGGACACGCTGCTCCAATCGCAAGTAGTTACCAATCTTCCCGATATCCCGATGCCGTGGATCAAGACGGGACATCTGATCGTGCGAAGGGACCGCGAGACTGACGGATATGACCGCAATGACACGATCTTCATGTTCAACCTTGCGGAGAAAATCCTCTTCAATGCGCCGCTTGATCCGATCCTGAATCAGGAGGAAATGCGTCCGCTGTTCTTGCGCTTGCTTGATCAACTGATGGAATGGAACATCCAGGAAATCGTCCCGCCCTTTGCTGCATCACGGCGTGAGCATCTTGGTGACCACACGCCCTTTGAATGGGTCTTCGGTTTCTCCGCCTGGTGCGGAAAGGTCTCCTCGGCTCTTACACCAGAAGAATGCCGTCAAGTCTTTCTACGGCGCGTTTTCGCGCAAGATAACGAAACCGCGCTACTCGTCATGCAGAGCCTGATGCGCTCCTTCATGGTCAACGCATTCCTAGTCCCGAACGCGATTAAGGATGAAAACTTGACCTTATGGAAGGAGATGGCGGAATGGGTGTTTGGCAATCCGGAGTGGCGGCATGGCGCGCGACAGCATTATCTCGACAGCGAGTTCCAAAGCTGCGCTCAGAGCCTCTTGTTTTGCACGACGCCTGATTTCGCACCCAGGATATGCGGCGTTGCGCCAAACTGGCCGCATTGGGTGAAATTCATGCCTATTATTGAGCGTGCGATTCGGGAGTTCGGTCTTCACACCTCCCTGTTCTCGATCGTGGCCATATTTCTCAAGAATGGCGGTGCCGATTTGCTGCCTGATCCGGCGCTCGGTTGGTTGAGGGACATTGTCGTTGCGAAAAAGCGCGACCTCCCGTTCTGGAACCAGCACGGCGAGCATGCGGTCGAAATCATCAAATCAGTCGTTGACAAAAAGGAGGCGAACTTGTCCGCGCTGCACCGGGATATGATTTCGCTCATCGCCGACATTCTGGTGGATAACGGTGTCAGGGGGGCGGGGTCCTTTCAGCAAGAACTCTTACGGGCGGGCCAATAGTCTGATTGATGGAAGTGCCACTAGCGTGACCGACAGGGTGTTGCCCGAAATGTCCGCATTTACGAATTTCTAGGCCCGTCTCCACGGTGGCGTTTGACGGCGCAATGCGGTCGTTCTTTGATTCCACTGCGAACGTCCGCATTCGCACTTTCGTAATTTAGAGCGTTGCTTCGTCGATACACACCTACCCTACATTACTCCCCAAGCCCGAAACCTCCCCCGTCCGGTCATTTCGCGCAGGCCCAGCTCGCCGACCAGATTGAGCGCCCCTTGCTTCGAAACCTTCAGCGCCTGCTGAATCATCCCGGACGACACAAGCGGGCGCGACAAAACGAGTTCAACAAGATCAGGCAGGCGCGAGCTGGCGCGCCGCCCGCCGAGGCGCCGTTCCATCTG
>JANMMM010000207.1:0-2184 GCA_031373225.1 Phyllobacteriaceae bacterium
CTTCGGGATGGTGATGTTGAAGAAGACGTTGGCGCCCGAGCTCTTGAGCTGGATCATCTGGCTGTCGATCGTGGGGTCGGTCACTTCGTAGGTGGCCAGCTGCACGATCTTGTCGGCGTCCTTGCCGAGACCCGCCTTGAAGCCGTTGAAGTAGTCTTTGCCGTAGTCGTCGTTCTGCATGAGAACACCGATTTTGGCGTCTTTGACGGTGGCCAGGATGTGCTTGGCGTAGATCGCGCCTTCAGTCACATAGTCAGGCTGCCAGCCCATGGTCCACGGGAACTCCTTGGGGTTGCCCCACTTGGATGCACCGGTGGCGACGAACAGGTGCGGCACCTTCTTGGTGTTCATGTACTTGTGGATGGCCGAGTTGGTCGGCGTGCCGAGCTGGTTGAAGGTGAAGAGAACCTTGTCCTCTTCGACGAGTTTGCGCGTCATTTCCACCACCTTGGGCGGTGAGTAGCCGTCGTCGACGGAGATGAAGTTGATCTTGCGGCCGTTGATGCCGCCTTGATCGTTGATCATCTTGAAGACGGCTTCAGAGGTTTTGCCGATGACGCCATAAGCCGAGGCATTGCCCGAATAGGGCATGGTCTGGCCGATTTTGATTTCGGTGTCGCTGGCGCCCTCGTCGTATTTCTTTTGCGCGAAGGCTGGCGTTAGCCCGAGGCTCAAAGTGAGCGCTGCGGCACTGGTGCCGAGCAAGGTGCGGCGATGGATCATCATGGTTTTGGGTGCTCCTGTGATGTTCGATTTGGACTTGATTGACGTTGGCTTAAGCTGTGCGGCTTTCTTTCGGCACGACGACATCCGGTTTTCCGTAGCCAGGGAGCGCCTCGAAGCGTTTCATCCAGGCTTGGATATGTGGGTAGTCGCCGAGCGCGAAGCCACCATCGGGCGCGTAGGCGACGACGCCATAGGCGTCGATGTCGGCGATCGACGGGGCGGCGCTGCCAACGACCCACGTGTGCGTCGCAAGGTGATCATCGAGCGCTTTCAGCGCGGCCTTGCCGTCGGCGGCGTACATCTCGATCGTGGCTGGATCGAACTTGCGGAACCCGAGCGCATTGGCGCGGCTACGGTAGACCGGTGGTGCGAGGCGATCAGCGCTCCAGAGCAACCACTCACGGATCTGAAGCTTCTCGTCGTCGTTGGACCCGGCGAGCTTGCCGGTGGCCAGCGCCAGGTAGCCGAGGATGGCGGCCGACTGCGTCAGATGCTTGCCGCTGGCGTTGACGGTCAAGCAAGGCACCTGACCCCAACGGCTTTTCGCTTTGTATTCGGGCTTCTGGCCGGCGCCTTCGCGCAGGTTGATCATCTCGTAGTCGAATTTCTGGCCGGCCATCGAGAGCATCAGGCCGACTTTGTAGGTCGGGCCGGAAAGCCAGATGCCGTGCAAGGTGTAGGGAGCGGACATGGACTGTCTCCTTAAGTTGCTAACCGGTGCGCTGACGTTTCCAACGTGCGGCAAGTTGGGCAAGGCCGCCCGCGATGCCGCCGGGCATCAGGTACATGAGCGCGATGAGCAGAATGCCGTAAATGGTCCACGGTTCAAGTTCGAGCGGCAGGTGGACAAGTTCGGTCAGCTTCTTGGTGGCCGCGTCCGCATACTTGTCAATGACCTGCACGAAGATGCCGCCGATCAGCGCGCCCGGCAAGGAGGCGATGCCGCCGATGACTGCGCCGACCAGAAACGCCACGGAAAGATCGAACCGGAAGCTGTCGGGCGACACGAACTCGAAGATGATCGCGTGCAGAGCGCCGGCAACGCCCACATAGAGCGCGCTGATGCCGAACGTCATGGCCTTGGTGCGGGCGATATCGATGCCCATGGCGGTGGCCGCCAGTGGTTGATCGCGCACAGCCATCAGCGCGCGGCCAGGACGGCTTTGCAACAGGTTGCGGGCAAGCCAGAACATCAGCGCGGCGACTGCGAGCACAATCAGATACATCCACTGGTCAGCCGAAATTGGCAGCTTGAAGGGCGGGTCCGGCTTGATCAGGTTGATGCCCTGCACACCGCCGGTCAGGCCTTCAATGTGGCGGTACTTCAAGATTTGCGGCACTGCTGTCGCCAGCGCGAAGGTGGCGAGCGCAAGATAGTGGCCTTCAAGTCTGAGTGCCGGCAGCCCGAACAGATAACCGGCGATGAAGCAGGCCAGCGCTGCCAGCGGCAACGTCAGC
>JANMMM010000339.1:0-2640 GCA_031373225.1 Phyllobacteriaceae bacterium
GTCGGGATCAGGATGCCGTCAGTGGTCTTGAAGCCTTCCGGCGTCGTCTGGCCGTTGATGAAGTTCATCGAGGGCGAACCGATGAAGCCGGCGACGAAGGTGTTGAGCGGGCGGTCATAGAGGTCGAGCGGGGTGCCCATCTGCTCGATCACGCCATCGCGCATCACCACGATCTTGTCGGCCATGGTCATGGCTTCGATCTGGTCATGCGTCACATAGATGGTCGTGGTCTTCAGCCGCTGGTGCAGCTCCTTGATTTCGGTGCGCATCTGCACGCGCAGCTTGGCGTCTAGGTTCGACAGCGGCTCGTCGAACAGGAAGACCTGCGGATTGCGCACAATGGCGCGCCCCATGGCGACGCGCTGCCGCTGGCCGCCGGAGAGCTGGCGCGGGTAGCGGTCGAGAAGATTATTGAGGCCGAGGATCGAAGCGGCTTTGTCAACGCGCTCCTTCATGACTGCCGGATCAGTCTTGCGCAGCTTCAGCGCGAACGCCATGTTCTGCGCCACCGTCTTGTGCGGATAAAGCGCGTAGGACTGGAACACCATGGCGATGTCGCGCTCGGCGGGGCGGCAGGTTGTTGACTGTCTTGTCGCCGATCTGGATGACGCCGCCCGAGATGCTCTCAAGCCCGGCGATGATGCGCAGCAGCGTGGACTTGCCGCAGCCGGACGGGCCGACCAGCACTACAAACTCGCCGTCCCTGATATCAACGCTGACGCCCTTAAGCACCTTGACCGCGCCGAAGGCCTTTACAACGTTCTTGATCCCGACTTGAGCCACCGACACCCCGCAAACATTATCAATCAGACTGTGTAAGGAAAGTTAGACAACGAAATCACCCCTGTCCATCCTGAAAATCAGCCGGATTCGACGAAACAATTCACGTTGACAGCCAAGTTTGTAAAGTCAATAATCTCCAAGGTCAGGCAATCCGGGCGGGGTTTCCCGCGCTTGCGTTTGCCATGCATCGGGAGCCTAATGGCTTGTCGCAGGGGAAGCAAACACAAATCCGCTTTTGGGAGCAGGCGGACGGTTCACTTCAAAAAAACGGACTTTCAAACGGGAGAAGAGTTAAATGAAACAAGGCCAGTATGACTATTTCACCAGCATCAGCGCCTCGCGCCGCGCCGTGCTCAAAGGCGCGGCAAGCGCCGCCGCCATCGCCGCAACATCGTCGGGCGCGCTCGGCGCGCTGACCGGAGCCGCCTTTGCACAGGACAACATCCGCGCGGAAATCCTGAAGATTCCCGGCATCGGTAAAGGCTCGCCGACGGACGCCGATTACCAGAAGGTTGGCGAGATGTGCCTCGCCGCGACAAAAGCCAGCGTCGCGCAGGGCGAGTTCGCCGGCGTCGAATTGACTTTCCTTGGCCTTAACAACCAGAACCAGCACAATTTCCTTTTCCGCGGCTTCCTGAAACCATGGGAGGCCTATACCGGCGCGAAGATCAGCTGGGTCGATCTGGCGCAGGCCGACTATAACGCCCGCCTGCAGCAGTCGATCGCCACTGGCACGGTGGACTTTGACATTGCCGAAATGGGTGCGCCGTTCGAAGGCGATGTTTGCGGCAAGGGCCTGGCGTCCGAAATGCCGGACTGGGTCAGGACCCAGATCGACATGGACGATTACGTCGCCTACCTCAAAGCGCCTGTCGGCACGTGGGATGGCAAGACCTACCGCATCTCCTGCGACGGCGACTGCCACAATTTCAACTACCGCACCGATTATTTCGCAGACGCGGGCCTTGCCGAAGCGTGGAAAGCGGCGGGCAATGCGACGCCTTGGGCCGTGCCGACAACCTGGCAGCAGGTGCAGGCCGTCACCAAATTCCTCAAGGGCCAGAAGATCGGCGGCCAGGACGCTTACGGCTATCTCGATCCGCTGAAGGGCTGGGGCGGGTTCGGCTTCTACTTCCTTGAAAGCCGCGCCACCGCCTATGCCAAGCACCCGGACGACAAGGCCTGGCTGTTCGACGCCGACACAATGAAGCCGCGCGTCAACAATCCTGCGTTTGTGCGCGCCATTCAGGATGTGCTCGACGTCATCCCGATGCAGCCGAACGACCAGCTGAACGCCGATCCCGGCACCACCGGCTTCCAGCAGTTCCTCGCCGGCACCGGCTCGATGCTGTCCTGGTGGGGCGATATCGGCTCCAACGCCAAGACCAATGACTCGTCTGTCATCGGCGATACAATCGGCTTCTCGATCCTGCCCGGCTCGGACGATGTCTATAATTCCAAGACCGGCGCCTGGGACAAACTTCCCTCGGGCCCGAACTTTGCGCCCAACATGGCCTATATCGGCTGGGGCGTTTATGTGATGGCCCGCGTCGACGCGGACGAGAAAAAGAAGAAGGCCGCATGGTCCGCCGCTGCTCATTTGGGCGGCAAGGACCTGTCGCTCTGGTGCGCCGCCTATCCGTCCGGCTTCCAGCCCTACCGTCAGAGCCATTTCGACATCGCCGAATGGGTGGCGGCCGGCTACGAGGAGGGTTTCATCAAATCCTATCTCGCCTCGGAAGCCGACAGCTACAACCACCCGAACGCCGCCATCGAACCCCGCATTCCGGGCATCTTCCAATATTACTCCGTGGCGGAAGACGAGCTGGCGAAAATCTATGCCGGCAAGGCCACGGC
>JANMMM010000382.1:0-9744 GCA_031373225.1 Phyllobacteriaceae bacterium
GGCATGCTGGCGCTCGGCGTTGTGTTCTCGTCATTTTCCAGCGAAGTCTTCCTCTCCGCATTCCAAGCCATACCCAAAGGCCAGTACGAAGGCGGCTATGCGGTCGGTCTGCACAAAGGCCAGACCATGCGGCTGATCATCCTGCCGCAATTGATCCGCCTGGCCCTGCCCGGCCTTTCCAATCTCTGGCTCAGTCTCTTGAAGGACACGGCGCTGGTGTCCGCCATCGGCCTCAGCGACATTTTGCGCCAGACCAACATTGCCAGCCACGTCACCAAGGAGGCGTTCCTGTTCTACAGCCTCGCCTGCCTGCTTTATCTTGTGCTCGCAATCATCTCGTCCTTTTTCATCGAGAGAATTGAAATGTGGACGAAAAAGAGCGGGGCGACGCGATGAGCGCCGACGCGCAGAAGACGGTGTTCCGCCCCGCCGCTCCGCCCAAGCCCTGGACGAGGCAGCGCATCATCGGCTGGTGTCTCGTCGCATTTTGGCTCTTGGTTTTCCTCGCTCTGGCGCTTTACCTCTACGCCGCTTACGATCCGGAAAAGTTCGATAAATATTATCCAAAATATCTTTCAGGCATCGGCGTGACGCTCGAGCTGGTCGCTGTTTCAATGGTCTGTGGCGCGCTTCTGTCTTTCCTTATTGCCTTCATGCGCATGTCGAAGAACCGCATCCTGTCGGGCATCGCTTATGCCTATGTCTATTTTTTCAGAGGCACGCCGCTCCTGGCGCAGACATTTCTAATCTATTACGGGTTTGGCCAGTTTCACGACCAAATTGACGCAATTGGCCTTTGGTGGTTCTTCAGGGACGCTTGGAACTGCGGCGTCTTCGCCTTCACTTTGAATACGGCCGCCTATCAGGCGGAAATCCTCTCCGGCGCGATCCAAAGCGTCGGCAAGGGCCAATGGGAAGGCGCAGCGGCGCTCGGCGTGCCGAAATATCTGACCTTCCTCAAAATCATCCTGCCGCAGGCGCTGATCGTGGCGCTGCGCCCCTATGGCAATGAGCTGATCCTGATGCTGAAAGGCTCGGCGGTTCTGTCGCTCATCACCGTCTATGATCTGATGGGAGAGACCCGCCGCGCCTTTTCAAGGGGCTATGACTTCCAGATGTATATCTGGGCGGCGGTCATCTACTTCGCCATGGTGGAGACGCTGCGAAATATCTGGGACGCGATGGAGCGGCGGCTGACGCGGCATTTGATAAGGTAGGCGGTCACCGGCTCCGGTTTACAGAGCCGGTGAAGAATGCAGTCAGTTCGCCTCTTCCGACAGCACGACTTTCGATCCATCCTTGGCGAGCGTGTAATACTGCGTCACGCCCGCGCCGTCACGGACGATCTGACGGCTGAAAACCTTTTTCGCGGCGACCGAGCCGGTCGCGCCATTGTCCAGCGCGGGCTTGATGCTGCTGAGCGGCATGCTGTTAATGTCAAAAGAATCGGCGAGCGCCGCGCCTGACAGGGAAAGCAGGGCGATGGCGGCGATAATGGACTTTTTCATTGAACTCATTCCTTCGTTTGGGGACACATTGGGAGCGCCTCCCTAGACCGCCGCGAACTTTCGTCCCGGCCTCCTTGATATGATTTCAATCCTTGCATAAGATAATAGGCAGATTTTTCATATGACTTATTCTGAATTGGAATGAACATGGATATGGACAGCGCCTTCCGCGTCTTCGTGCGCGTCGCCGAAACCGAGAGCTTTTCGCTGACCGCCAAGCAGCTCGGCATAGGCCAGCCCGCAGTCTCCAAGCAGCTTTCGGCGCTGGAGGAGCATCTGGGCGCGCGGCTGCTGCACCGCTCGACGCGCTCGATCACGCTGACCGACGAGGGCCGCGAGCTGCTCGGCCATGCCCGCCACGCGGTGGCTGCCACCGACTTTGCGCTGGAGCGCGTGCAGCGCGTCAAAAGTAAGGCCAGCGGCCTGATGCGGCTTTCCTGCCAGACCGGGTTTGGGCGCATGGCGGTGGTGCCGCGCCTCACCGCTATCCTCGAAAATTTTCCGGACCTGGACATTGAGCTTCTTCTGCATGACTCCTGGCCCAATCTGGTTGAGCAGGGCATTGACCTGCGCATTCATGTCGGCGAGGTCGAGGACGAAACGGTGATTGCCCAGCTGATCGGCCACAAGCCGGTCTGGCTGTTCGCCTCGCGCGCCTATGTCGAAAAATATGGCACGCCGCAGACGCCCGAAGACTTGGCCAGCCATCGGATCGTCCGGTTCACCGGCGCGGTCGCCAAGCGCCAATGGGAGTTTTCCAAGGATGGCGCCAACCAGTCTGTCAGCTTGAAGCCGCGCATCAGCATCAACAATCTGGACGCGCTGTGCGAAGCCGTCAGCGCCGGCGTCGGCATTTCGAGCGGCCCGGTCTGGTGGTTTGAAAATTCACCAAGCCAGACCTCGCTCGTCCGGCTTTTGCCGGACTATGACATGGGCGAAGTGCCGCTCTACGCCGTTTATCCAAGCCGCCGTTTTGTGCCGCAGAAGGTGCGGATTTTCATTGATTATTTGAAGGAAGAGTTTCGGAAATATGAGCTGGAGCACCGGATTTGCGAAACGTGCTGAGGCGTCCCGCAGGTGATTGAATCCGATACTCAGCGGTTTTTTCCAAGCCTCTGTTTTGACTCTGTTTTGCCAACACTTGATTGCGCCGCCCTGAATGAAATGGCATGGCTTGCGCCTTGCAGACATGGAGACCAAACATGGCCAAAGCAGCCTTCCTCGGATTGGGCGTCATGGGCTATCCGATGGCCGGGCACTTGAAAAACAAGGGCGGTCATGAGGTGACGGTCTATAACCGCACGGCGGCCAAGGCGGAGAAATGGGCGGCGCAGCATGGCGGGGCCATCGCCGCAACCCCGGCGGAGGCGGCGCGGGACAAAGACTTTGTCTTCGCCTGCGTCGGCAATGACGACGACCTGCGCGCCGTCACGCTCGGCGAGAATGGCGCGTTTGCCGGGATGAGAGCGGGGAGCGTTTTCGTCGACCACACGACGGCATCCGCGGAAGTTGCCCGCGAGCTCGCCGCCATCGCCGCCGGGAAAAGCATACATTTCCTCGACGCCCCGGTCTCCGGCGGTCAGGCGGGGGCCGAAAACGGCGCGCTCACGGTGATGATCGGCGGCGAACCGGCTGTCTATGACACAGCTAAGCCCGTCATCGATTCCTACGCCCGCATGACCGGCCTGATGGGACCGGCTGGCGCGGGCCAGCTGACCAAGATGGTCAATCAAATTTGCATTGCCGGACTTGTGCAAGGACTTGCCGAAGGCATGCATTTCGCCAAGCGCGCCGGGCTTGATATTGAGAAAGTCGTCGAGGTGATTTCCAAGGGCGCCGCAGGCTCTTGGCAGATGGAGAACCGGCACAAGTCCATGAACATTGGCAAGTTCGACTTCGGCTTCGCCATCGACTGGATGCGCAAGGACCTTGGCATCTGCCTGGAGGAGGCGCGGCGCAACGGCGCGAAACTGCCGGTCGCGGCGCTGGTCGATCAGTTTTATGGCGACGTGCAGGCCATGGGCGGCGGGCGCTGGGACACGTCCTCGCTGATGGCGCGGCTGGAGCGGAGCTGAGCGGTGAGCAGCCTTGGCCCCAGCTCCACGGCGGCGGAAATTCTCGAACATTTGCGCAGCCTTGCCTCGGAGGAAAACCGCCAAGGCATGAAGCGCTACGGCATCAAGATCGACCATGCGCTTGGCATTTCGCACGGCGTTCAGCGGCAGATCGCAAAGACCATCAAGCGAAACCATGGCCGGGCCTTTGAATTGTGGGACAGCGGGATCATGGAGGCGCGGTTCATCGCGTCGGTGACGGCCGATCCGAAGCTGTTCAGCGCTGAGCACGCGCGCAATTGGGCCGCGCAGTTTGACTCATGGGACATTGTCGACGGCGTGTTGGACCTGTTTGTCGACAGCGACGACTGGCACAGGCTCATATTTGAGTTTGCCGCAGACGGGCGCGAGTTTGTGCGCCGCACGTCCTTCGCCATGATGGCATGGGCTTCGGTTCATCGAAAGACGGAACCGGACGCGACTTTCCTGGGCTTCTTCCCCATCATGGAACAATACGCGTCTGACGGTCGCAATTTTGTCTGGAAAGCGGTGAGCTGGGCCCTGCGGTCCATCGGCAAACGCTCAATGGAGCTGAATGAAGCCGCTATTTCGCTCTCCAGCAAACTGACTGATTCCGAAAGCGCGTCCGCCCGGCGCATCGGGCGCGCGGCATTCAAAGAGCTGAGCGCCGACAAGACCAGCGCGGCGATTCTGCGCCGCACGGAGGACCGGGCGAAGCGGCGGGGCTGAAGCCCCCGCATCCATCAATTCGACGCCGCGCTTTCCTTCTCCAGCACTATATAATCCAGCGGCATCTCGGTTGTGTATTTGATCTGCTCCATCGCAAAGGCCGAGGACACATCGCGTACTTCGATCTTGGAGATCATCTCTCTGAGATCGCCATTCGTTGAGTCGACGGCCTCTCGCTTGAAACCATAAAACAACCCTAATCTGAACTACCCATTTTTGCAGTATTCTTCAGAATCTCAATCATCTTTGCACCGCCAAAAATTGCCAATATCGCCGGAGTCGCAATTGTCATGTTGACTCCAAATGCCGAAAAAATTCCGAGAAAAATGGAGGCAAGGCTAAGCCTCTTTGAAGAGTCAATAAGATCGGAGTTATTTTCCAACCAATTTTTCACAGATACTTTAAAAATCTGGATATCACCGGGTCGAATATCTTTTAATTTTGAGTTTGGTTCTTTTAATTGTAAGGAAATTTTAGAAAGTCTCTCGCTGATTTCCTTCAATTTTTCTATCTGATTTAAATAAATTCCGTTCTTGTCAAATTCATTTGGCATGTGATGTCGCAAATCATCAATAATAGAATTGATCGCATCAACAGAAACTGCAACATGAAAGGAAACATCACTGATGGATCCATCACTTTCTATTGAATAATCACTCCTGTTACGAGGCCCTTCAACGATTGCGTGAGATAGATCTTTTCTTCCCAAGTAAGTGATGGCCAATTCTCTAAACACATAGTCTACAATAGAACTAGCGTGAGAGATCGCGTCGTTTCCAATTACTTCCCCAGACGGATTAAACCTCAAAAACAAGTTTTGCTCGACGTATGATTCCAACGGAACTCCAAACTGCAACCCCAACGAAACTGAGTTTGAAAAACATGAGAGCAAACCAGCCCAGTCTGCCTCCGATTTGGGCATTCGTATTTGTATTCCGCCCAGTTGACCGTCATCGTACTCACTTGTTGTCAAAATGACGTCAGCCCCCGCCAAACTCGCATTCTGCGTATAGCCTTTGTTTCGCGGATTGATCGCCTTCCGTTCGACCTCTTTCTTCATCTGCGCCGTGCATCTCCTTCTGCGACTCACTCTAACAGATTCGCCAATGCGCGATATAGGTGGCCATTTGGCGCTTGGCACCAATCAGAAGAGGGTCCGAGTGCTATAAGGCAGCAATTGAAAGTCACAGACGCCACCAAGCAATTTCTCGCTGGCACCATTGCTGGCAAAGGTGCCGCACACGTTCAATGAACTATGGTCGTGCGAATGCACCCGAACACGGTTGACAGGTAAGAACGCGCGATGCGGTCAATAGTCCAGCCACGACACCCGCAGGAGTAATTTTCTTGTGATCGGTTCACGAACAAGAGAATGATAAGCGCTTAATTGGCCGCGCTTTCCTTCTCCAGCACCATATAATCCAGCGGCATCTCAGTCGTGTATTTGATCTGCTCCATCGCGAAAGCCGAGGACACGTCGCGGATCTCGATCTTGGCGATCATCCGCTTGTAGAACGCGTCATAGGCGGCGATGTCGGGCACGACGACACGCAGCAGATAGTCGACGTCGCCGCTCATCCGGTAGAATTCGACGACCTCCGGAAACTCCTGGATGACTTCCGAAAAACGCTTCAGCCATTCAATGGAATGGGTGTTGGTGCGGATCGAGACGAAGACGGTGACCTTGGCGTTGATCTTGACAGGGTCAAGCAGCGCGACGCGGCGGCGCACGACGCCCTCCTCCTCAAATTTCTGAATCCGCCGCCAGCACGGCGTCGTTGACAGGCCGACCTTCTTGGCAATGTCGGCGACGGCCAGCGTTGAATCTTCCTGGAGGAGCCTTAGAATTTTCTTGTCGAGCCGGTCCATGGGGAATCCTTGGATGTTTTTTCCATGAATGGCGGAAAATAATGCTCAAATCAAGAATGATGTTCCAAGATAGTGAAAAATGCGAAACCGTCTTCCAATATTTTGTCGTCGCGCCCAGCCCTTCGCGCGGGCTTGACTTGCGGGAAATTTCGGGGACAGTTTACTTAATTCAGTAAGCGCCCACTTGTCTTGGGAAGTGCCCATCGACTGACTTAAGTAAAATGTCCCCGAAATTTCCCGCGGGTCAAGCCTGCGCGCTCGGCCTCGCTGCAAGCGCCGCGTGCCAGCGGCGGACGTTTGTCATCTCCTCCGGCACCTGCAGCTTGGCGGGCTTCATGAAATCAATTGCGACCAATCCGGTAATGTCAGCGACTGAATATGCATCTCCTGCCGCAAACTCCCGCCCCGCCAGATCCTTGTCGAGAATGGCGAGGAATTCCAGCGTCTTGGTCCGGTTGGCCTCGCCCCATTCCTTCACCTGCGGCACTTCCCATTCCAGCATGGCCGGATGCGTATGCCGGAATACGGCGGCGACGGAAGCCAGAAGATTGAGTTCCATGCGCCGCTGCCACATTTCAATCATGGCGATTTCCAGCGCCCCTTTTCCAAACAGAGGCGGCTCCGGATGCAGCGCCTCGAAATAGCGGCAGATGGCGATGGATTCGGTCAGGATTGTTCCATCGTCCAGCTCCAGCACCGGCAGCCGCTGCAGGGGATTGCGCGCCGTCATTTCTTCGCCCTTGTGCCCCATCGCGCCCATATCAACCGGGACCAGCGGCACGGCAATGCCCTTCTCCGCCAGAAACACCCGCACCCGGCGCGGATTGGGCGCGCGCCCGCCGTCGAACAGTTTCATTGCTCTCTCCTCATTCGATGCCCGCCAGCCGCAGCGCGCCATGCCACGCCGCCTGCCAGAAATCATGCTCAGCCTCAACAGCTGCGCCCTTCATCTTGCGCCAATCCTGCGGCCGGTCAAACGTTCCGGCCCACAATCCCAATTTCGCCTTGCGCGCCGCCGCCTCCTCCTCCGCAAAGCCGCCATAGGCGATAGCCCAGCCGCTTGCTGCCATCTCGCGGTTCAGATTCTTGAGGCCGGCTTTGCATTCCGCCAAGAGACGCTGATATTTGTCATATTGCCAGCCTTGGCATGAAATCTGGCTGGCTCCAACAATCTTGCGAAGCTGAATGCTCGCCTCCCTCCCGCATTCAAAAGCGCCGTTTTTTCCCGTGCAGCTCTGCCCGATCTCCGGCGCGTCAATGCCTTTCAGCCGGATGCGCACGCCTGCCAGCACCAGACTGTCGCCATCAATGATTACCGGCCGCCCGCTCTGCCGGCTCTCAACCGCATCAAACCGCAGGATGATGGCGGTCAGCGCCGCGAAGAAGGCCAGCGTCAGCGCCCAGTCGGTCAGGCGCGAGCGCCCCCGCCGCATGCTCATATGCCCTGCCTCCACTTTCGGCAGCCCGGTTCAGAAGGTTTAATTAACCAATCCTGCATAGGATGAAAATCTGTTTCCAAGCGTTCAATCCAGGGTGTGGCCGCGTTTATCATGATGGCCGGGCGATCAGCTAATTTTGACAAGAATGTCGTCGAGCGCCGTCAGAAGCGCCGCATGACCGATGTGTCGCGCGCCGTGCAGCGCACCCGCGACCGGCTCGCCGAACAGAGCGGCACGATCGATTTCACCGCTGATCTTTTGCAGATGCACGCCCACGCCATTGTCGCCGGCGCTCCGGCCATTCCTTTGCTGGTCATGGTCGTCGCCGCGCTCGGCATGCTTGCCGGCCTTGGTTCGCCAGCGCTGCTCTGGGCCGTCCTGTCGGCAACGGCCTATGTCGCGCTCGGTCTTGTGGCGCGCCATGTGGACCGGCTTGAGCCTGAGGAAGTTAATCCCGCCGTCTGGTCGAAGCGCCTTCTCGCCGCCCATGGACTGACAGGCCTTGCCTGGGCCTATTTCGCCCAGATGAGCTGCGACGCCTGCGGAATACAGCAAATCAGCGTCATTCAGGCGGTGGTCATCCTGCTCGCCATGGCCGCCACCGCCATCGTCTCCGCCGCGCTGCGCGGCGCGGTGCTCGCCGCCTTCACCCTGCCAGTGGCGAGCTACACTTTCTTTTCCGCCAAGATGAATGATCCGGTGCAGGCGACAATGGTGGGCGTGCTGATCGCCGGCATCGGCTTTTTCTCGGTGGTTTCCTCCTATCTTAACGCCTCCGCCCGCTCGGCGCTGGCCTTCCAGTCGGAGAAGGATGGTTTGATCGCCGCGTTGGAGACCGCCAAATCCATGTCCGACGAAGCGCGGCGGCGGGCGGAGGATTCCAACCTTGCCAAATCCCGCTTCCTCGCCACCATGAGCCACGAGCTGCGCACGCCGCTGAACGCCATTCTCGGCTTTTCCGAAGTGATGGCCAACGAGGTGCTCGGGCCGCTGCCGAACCAGACCTACCGCGATTATGCCAGCGACATTCACGGCTCCGGCCATCATCTGTTGAACCTCATCAACGAAATCCTCGACCTGTCGCGCATCGAGGCCGGCAAGCATGAACTGATCGAAGAGGCGGTGAAGCTCGCCCATGTCGCCGACGACTGCACCCACATGCTGCAGCTGCGCGCCAAGGGCAAGGACATCAAAATCCTCTCGCAGATCGAGCCGGACCTGCCCGCGCTCTGGGCCGAGGAGAAGTCTGTCCGCCAGATCATGCTCAATCTCCTGTCCAACGCTATAAAATTCACCCCCACCGGCGGCGAAATCCGCTTGAAGATCGGCTGGACGGCAGGCGGCGGCCAGTATTTGTCCGTCATAGACAACGGCCCCGGCATTCCCGAAGACGAAATCCCCATCGTCCTCTCCGCCTTCGGCCAAGGCTCCATCGCCATCAAAAGCGCCGAACAGGGCACGGGCCTTGGCCTGCCCATCGTCCAGGCGCTGATGTCCATGCACCAGGGCACGTTCGAGCTGAAATCGAAGCTGCGGGTCGGCACCGAAGTCACCGCCTGTTTCCCGGCGGCGCGGGTGATGGAGGAAATGCCGGCTATTTTGGACGGGGCGGCGTAGCACGTTCTGCATCATGCTTCGCGCACAGCCTCCTCCGTTTCCACGCCCCGTTTCCGGTCTGGACATTGAAATTCCAAGGGACGTACAGGGCGCATGGTCCTGCCGAATGGAACTAACCTATATGCGGGTGTGGCTCGCCACACGCCCTGTCACGGCTTTTTGCCCGGGCTGGCGCCCACTTCGCCGAGGCGTCGGCGGGGCCAGGAGGGACATGGCTAAGGGAACTCCGCCCGCCAAGAGCACCGCTGCCCTTGGCTGCCATAGGCCGCCTGCCCTCCCGAATGCCGGTGATCATCCGGTCCCATGAGGGCAGCGCGTGTATTATGCGGGAGGTTTGAGGGGCAGGGATAAAAATCGTGTTTATCAATGTGGGAAAATGATAAGATGTTGATATTGAACGAAAGTATTTTTCTGGAGCAAAAATTCTATCCCGCATTTCTGACTCTCCCTCACCTGCTTCGCTCCGCGAAGCTGTCCTCTCCCCGGGGGGGAGAGGGGAAAGAGCGG
>JANMMM010000014.1:0-2803 GCA_031373225.1 Phyllobacteriaceae bacterium
CTTGAGAAAGATCACGGATACCAAAACCACCGCCAGCGGCACGCTTTGCAAAATGGCCGTGAGATTTGCAATGGGCATGTGCATCAGGGCCGTGAGAAACATGAAGGTTCCAGCCACATCAAGAAGCGAACGCACCATCACATTGCCAGTGAACAGCAAAGGCACACTGCCCAGCACACCCTGCTGGACGCAGATCATGGCAATAAACAGGACCGAAAGAACCCCGCGAATGCTGATTATTTCGCCAAGCGGCAGCGAAGTGCCGATGGTTTTAATGCACGTGTCGTTGAGGATAAAACACGCCATGGCGATAACCATGTAAAGTCCAGCGCGAAGCGTATGATTCTGGGGACGAGGCATGCAAAGGATGATGTAGCCGCTATTGCTTTGTGTCGCAAAGTACGCGAACGGCAGGCAGCACCGCTAAATCAACATGCCTTCTCCCTCAGGGGGAAAGGCCAAAGATATCCTGTATTTCTGCCGCCAGCATGTCGGTCACGGGTTGGTGTGCTTCTCGCGCTTTCAGCATGAGAAAACTGGTTTCCGGCAATTCGGGCAAGCCCTCGTCGGCCCGCACCGCACGCAAACCTTCGGGAAGCCTGTCAGATGCCAATGAGCCCGTTATGGCAAGTCCCGCCAGCACGGCGGCCAGTTGTCCTGCCGTTGTTCCCGAGGTCGAAACAATGCGGTATTTTCTGCCGCTATGCTCAAGCGCCCGGATTGCCATTCCGCGCCACAGACACTCCGTAAGCCACGGTGGCCGCCAGGGGCAGTCGCTGGGCGAGAGGGACAAAGGCAACGGATCGCGCAGATGCTGCTTGTGGATATCCGATGTGATCCATTTCAGGGGGCTACGCCAGATTTCAACTGCGGGCCACTGTCTGGGCTCTTGCCCTGCCTCGAGCAGAGCCAAGTCAACTTGCCCGTTCTTGAGCTGCGGCGCCAGCACGCAGGAACCAGCGCTGGATACCTGCACTTCAACGTCTGGAGCGACTTGCGAAAACCTCTCCAGAATTGATGGCAGGTAACGCGGCCCAAGTTCTTCAGCAATGCCGAGCCGCACGATGCCATGAACCGGTGCCGCGCGCAGCGACTTCACGATTTCATCATTCAGGTTCAACAACTCACGTGCACGCCCGAGAAAATATTGTCCCTGCTTGTTGAGTTCGACGCTGCCACCCTTGCCACGCAGCAGGACAGTCTGGCCGAGTATTGACTCAAGCCGCTGCATTTGGAGCGAGATTGCAGACTGGGTGCGCCCGACCCGTTCGGCGGCGCGTGTAAAACTCTTCTCCTCGGCAATGATGACGAAGCTGCGCAGCACGTCGATATCAAGTCCCAAGGGCAGTCCCATGCCCATGAGCTTTGCTCATTTGCCGGATTTGCGCAACTCGTTTCCCTTTTCTGGGGTCTTCGTGCATTTTCAAATAATCGGAAACAGGAGACTTAAAATGCAAAAATATCAAATAAAAACCGCAAGTGCTTCATCAAGACTTCAAATTGCTTTTGGCGCAATCATCGATATTTTGTGGTACGGCTTGCTAATCGGCCGGACGGCGAAGGCCCCCGAACTCAACGCCAAAATCCGCTATGATATCGGCGAAGAAGATGTTCGGCCCATCGCGCCCCACGGGCATGGTCATGAATCACTTGAAGCCATGCTGCGACGGTCAATTTGAAGGGGCTTACCCACCCGTCACACTCATGTGGCGCGAGACGGCGGGCTTGTTGTGGCGGCGGTCAATGATGAAATCATGGCCCTTGGGCTTGCGTGTAATCGCTTCATCGATGGCGGCGTTCAGGAGATCATTGCCTTCCGAGGCGCGAAGCGGCGCGCGCAGGTCAGCGGCATCTTCCTGGCCGAGGCACATGTAGAGTGTACCCGTGCAGGTCAAGCGTACGCGGTTACAGCTTTCGCAGAAATTATGGGTGAGGGGCGTGATGAAGCCCAGGCGTCCGCCCGTTTCCTTCACCTCTACATAACGCGCTGGTCCACCGGTCTTGTAGGGAATGTCTTCCAGCGTGAACTGGTCCATCAACTGCGACCGTACGACCGAGAGCGGCAGGTATTGATCCGTGCGATCACCATCAATATCGCCGAGCGGCATGGTTTCGATCAGCGTCAGGTCCATGCCTTCGCCGTGGGCCCAACGGATCATCTCCGGAATTTCCTGTTCATTCACGCCTTTGAGGGCGACAGCATTGATCTTGATTGCGAGACCAGCGGCTTGCGCGGCACGGATGCCCTCTTTGACCTTGGCAAGATCGCCCCAGCGGGTGATCTGCTTGAACTTGGCGTGGTCGAGCGTATCGACTGAGACATTGATGCGGCGCACACGATGGCCCGCGAGCTCGTTTGCGTATTTCGCAAGCTGGCTGCCATTGGTGGTGAGCGTCAGTTCTTCCAATGCACCGGAGCGCAAATGCCGCCCCATGCTTTCAACCAGCGTCATGATGCCCTTGCGCACCAGCGGCTCGCCACCGGTCAGCCGGATTTTACGCACGCCCTTTTCAATAAAGGCCGTGCACACCCGGTCCAACTCTTCCAGCGAAAGCAGGTCTCGCTTGGGCAAAAACGTCATGTCCTCCGCCATGCAATAAACACAGCGGAAATCGCAACGATCCGTCACTGACACGCGCAAATAGCTGACATGCCTGCCAAAGGGATCAATGAGGGAGGTGGTGCTCATAAGCTAAATTTGGGCTTTCGGGGGGTAAAGATCAAGTGACGCTTCCGTTAGACCCTCATGCGCTGGCCGTCTGGGTCGTAAACGGGCTTGGCGACCACCCGGGCCCTGTAGAA
>JANMMM010000044.1:0-14019 GCA_031373225.1 Phyllobacteriaceae bacterium
GTCTAATCACGCCCCGCGCCGCATGAGTCAATGCGGGGCGGAGAAATGCTGACAGCAAAAAGAAAAGGCGGGAGGCTGGCACGGCGACCCGTGCCTGGCTCGTTGGGGCTGCTTCCTTCCGGACCTGACCCGGTTGGCGAGCGGCCCGTCCGCCACCAACCTCCCGGGGGTCATATCGGGGATTGGCGGGGGAAATGCAAGGGGGTTGGCGGGGCGGTTTGAATTTCCGCGCTTTGGCGGAAGGCAGGACATGCAAGAAGCGGGATTCGAATCTGAATCAGACCCAACATGGCCGTTAACTTCAGGATTGCGGAATGGCCGGTTTGCGCTCCCAGTTTCCGTCGCGATATTGCCAACAAGCGCATCCCAAAAGCGAACTTCCAAATGGCTAGGCCATGCCGCACAATATCACTCCAGTCGCCATCGTTATAGGGCCTGAACATAGCCCCCAACACTCACACAGTTGCTTTTCTTTCGCTAATCTTTGAACGTCAACTTTTGTCAGGGACGCTTTGAGATATGAACCAATTTGTAGTTCTTCCATCTCCGATTGCAGCCGATAGTGACGCCGACCCTGGTGCTCGCGCAGCGCGTATGATCTGGGACGATCAGCCGGGTGTCGATGATCTGACCGATCCGCGTACTCCTGAGTTCGCCAATGCCGTGATCAAGGGATTGGCGAGTGCGTTGGCATCATCGCCCGGTGCCTTGAAAAAAATGATGCGCGGCGCGGCCGCCGCCGCCGAGGATTTGAACGTCGAGCCGTTTCAGGGGCTCACGGAAGTGATCCAAAACGCGGATGATTTACGCGCCTCGGAAGTACGCTTCGCCTTTCGAGACACGGATGCTGGCCGCGAGCTGTTGATCGTGCACAATGGCCAGCCGGTTGCCTGCCAACACGTGCTGGGCATGGCGCTGCCGTTCGTGACCACCAAGACTAGCAGAACCGATCAGCGTGGACGGTTTGGCATTGGCCTGAAGACGCTCAAGCGCATCGCGGATGATCTCGCGATCCATTCGGCGCCATATCATTTTTCTGGGGATCAGCTTTCGGTCCAAGTCGTGCCAGCGGAAGGACTGCTGCCGGGCTTCTACGATCCCACGAACGAGACGATGATCGCCCTACGCCTGAAACCAGATTTCAGCGAGGAGGGGCTGAAAGCCTGGTTCTCGGAGTGGGAGGACGACGGCCTAATCTTCCTGACTTGGGTCTCGAGTTTCCGCTGGTGTGATTTGACTGGCGCGACCCTCGTCGGCCGCACTCTGAGCTTCGGCGTGTGGGAAAACATCGCCTTGGCTGGCGGCTGTGCCTCCATCACCGCGCTATCGAGACGTGATGTCCAGAGCACTGCGGCTACGTGGACCGTGTGGTGCGCGACCTTGCCGGTGCCTGGCCACCTGCATCCAGCACACAAGGTACGCGCCGAGGAGACGCGAATTTCTATTGCCATGCCGAGCGCCGCCGGTCCGGGAAGTCTCTATATCGGCTTCAAGACACGCGTCACAGTGGGCCTGTCATTTTCGCTCGACGCGCAATTCGACCCCAGCACCACGCGCGAAGCCTTGATCGAAAGCAAGTGGAACAACTGGCTGATCGAGCGATGCGGCGATGTTCTTGGTGAGATCGCGCATGGCCGGATGCTGGCGTCGCCTAAGGACGCCTGGCGCTTCGTGCCGCTCGCTTCCGAGTATATAGGCAACGAGGGAGACCGTTGGCTGCGGGGTGGCTTTGCGAACTCATTCGAGAGCGCGCGCGATTGGCTTGGCGAGCATGCGGCGATCCCGATAGGCGGCGCGCCCGTCGCCTTGTCGGACATTGCCTATGAAGACGCCGATCTTAGCGACCTTCTGACCGACGCTGATATCCAAGCGATGGCCGAAGGATCTTGGGCGCTGCCGCGCGATTTTCGCGATATAGGCGGCAGGTGGCGCGCAGCGCTCGATGAAATCGGAGTCTGCACCACTGTTGGCACTACGGAGTTGCTTAAGGGCTTCAGGCAATCGCAGTTTCAACCGAAGGGACCAAGTTGGTGGGCGAAAGCCGCGCGAGTGTTGGTGGAGATCCACCCCGATGAGGAGCTATTCGATGTGCCGTTCTGGCTGACTGATGAAGGCCGCGCCGTGGTGTGCAAGCCTGAAGGCGCTACGGCCAAGCCGCTCGTTCTTGGCGGAGAGTTTTCATTGTTTTCTCTACGCTGGAACCTTCTGGATCGCCTGCATCCCGCGTACGGTATCGAGGAGGATGGCGATCTCGCGATTAAGTGGCTCGATGAACACGCGGCGTTCCGGAAAAGTGTCGACGCGTCGACCGAACTCGCGGCCTTCGCTGAGCGATTCGCGACCGCGCCGCTAGAGATCGAGGACGCGGACTTGCGTGAGCTTCGCAATCGCTTCGATGAGCTGAGCGACCGCCGCGCGGATGAGATCGGCCATGCTGTGGGCGCTGCGTTGATGGTGGATGGTTTTGCTTATAAGAGTGGCAAGATGCACCGGCAGAAGGTGCGTCCGACGGAAGCCTATCTGTGCAAGACGTTGGACAGCGATTTCCCCAATTGGCCCAATGCGGCCGGGAACATACCGGGCATTCAATGGATCTCCGCTGGGTACGATGAGAAACTTAAGACGGGTGCCACCCGCGCGCAGCGTAAGCGCGCCGATGGAACCATCTCGCGAGGCCCGCGCAAGTTCTTCACCCTACTCGGCGTGGAGAACGCGCCACGATTGAAGCAAACCGGGTTGATCCGTTGGGGCGGCACAACACGGACCCGAGAGCTTCGCGCGGCGCAGGCCGAGCAAGTGCCGGCCGATTGGATCAGTCCCGATCTCGAACGCGTTCTGGCCGCATTTCCCAAGGTCTCCAAGAAGGAGCTACGCGAGAGAAGCCCCGCTTTGTTCAAGGCGATGGCGCGCGCCTGGGAGCGGTCTTACGCCAATCGCAAGATGGTGGCCTCCCAGCACGAGGCGCGTGTCTACGTTTATCCAAGGGCACCAGTCACTGCGCAATGGCTGATCCAATTGCGTGAGACGCCGTGGGTCGTGATCGGCAAAGGTGCGTTGGTGACGCCGAATGAAGCTGTGGTGAAGACTCAAGATACGCAAACGCTCTACTCCAGCGCCGCCTTCGCGTCCGACATCGATCTACGGGATTTTAGCGCGGACTTCGCGACGACACTTGGGTTGGTCACCTCTGTGCGAATCAGCGATCTCGTCAAACTGCTGCACGAGACGCGCGATGGGGTCGATGCCATCGAAGACGCGCAGGTCATGGCGATCTATCGCAACATCGCGAAATACGTGCCCCGCGAGGTCGCGTGGAACACCCGCATCGGCGACATGACCGCCCAGGATTTACGCAAGGCTTTCACAGAGAACCAGGGGCTTATCCACGTCGGCGGCAATGTTTGGCGAAGGCCAAACGAGCTGATGCGCGGCAAGGATATCTTTCATGACCGCTCGCGCTTCGTACCGGTTGGATCCCTCAGCGCGCGCCTCTGGTCGGTCTTAGATGTGCGCGAGCCTACGCTCGACGACTGCCTTACGTTTCTGAAGTCGCTGGCGGGGCAAGCGTATGACGTCCGGGTCACGTCATGCCTAATCGACGTATATCGCCATATGGAGCCCATGCTGGCTACTGCAGAGCGGCGGCACCGCCAGCGTGCAAAGAACCTACCATTGTATTGCGGCGATCATTGGGAGTCTGAGCGGCCCATTTTCCTGGTCGAGGAAACCGCACTTAGAACGCAATTGGCGAAGGCGTTGCCCTTCAAGAAATTTTGGACACCGCCATGCGACCTTCGCGAGCTGGCATCGTTCGCGGCTTTCACAGGGGTGACGCGGAGCGCCCCCACCTTGGTCGTCGCAGATGATCGTGAGACAGCCCAGGATCGTGGTGATGGCATGCGCGCACACTTCCGGCAGGCGGTCGATAATCTCTCCGATGAACTTGCGCGTAACGATCCAGAGGTGCGCCAGCGCATCGCGATCAGTTGGGACGCGCTTCGGGAGATTGCTTTGTTCATTCACTCCGGCCCGATTGCGGTTCAGGCGAGGGACGAGGAATTGTCGGCGTTGAAAATTCCGATCCAGCTTCAGGCGTTGATCGTGCGCGATCCGCTCGAATTGCATGTCTGGGACGAGGCCCTGCCCAAGCGCGAATACGGTGGCCACGCGGTCGCGTCGTTGTTCCCTCATGCCTTGCGCCGCAGCATCGAGGCCGAATGGGTGGTGGCCTGGCAGGAAGCGCGCGAGACCGCAGCCGAAGCCATTCGCCTCGCGTCAGACGAGGAACACGCCGAGGCGATGGAAGAACGCGCTGGCAAGATCAACGCCGCCCCGAAAAAGAAACTATCGGTGAGCACACCCGGTGGGAAAGGCCCCGCTTTGAAGCCCCGAACACTCAAGAGCAACGTTGGTCCCATTTTAGGCGCCACGGTGGTGCCGGGCAGCGATCCGAAGCCGGTGCCACCACCAGCAAGGCCGAAGCTGCACTTCGCGCCGCCTCCGAAAAGGCCGTCCGATCTCGGATCGCGCACTGCGCCGGCGGCCTACACCGATCGCGATCTAGAACAACGCGGCTGGGAGTTGCTGACGCAGGCGTTGGAGACCTCGGCGGAGGAACTGCTGGTTGATTTTCGCAGCCGGCATGGCGTGGGGGCCGATGGCGTGATTGACTGGAAGATCTTCGTCGAAATGAAAGCGACCGGTCGTGCGCCGCAGGGTTCAATCGAGATGTCCAACGCCGAATACGAGCGCGCCAAGGAACGCGGCAACGACTTCATTCTGGCTTTGGTCAGCGGCCTCGAAGATGACTATAAGGACGAGGTGCGGTTGATATTTGATCCGGCCAATCGCGCGACAGTCCGCCCATTAAATGGGGTGAAGCTAGTCGCGTTAACCGAAGCGCCTCAGGTTCTGATCTCATTCGGAAACTCTGAGGAATGACCTGATTTCCCTTTCCAAATTCGCAGATTGTTGGTTTCACTTATTTTGTTGACGGCGGACGTCGCCCCGGGGGGAGGAACCGACCGCGAGTCAGCCGATGAGTGTTTGCCTAAGCCAAACCAAGATTTCAGCCAAAGTAGATAGGATGTCAGCTATCCGTGTCGAGGCATCCAGAGCCGATAGTCCACTCTCTGACCGATTGAGGTAATTATCATGGAAGATGCCAACGACGGCTCCTGGCCCATATCTGACCATTCAACGTCGGGGCATCCCGTCCGCAATCTAACGCAATTCAGACATAGTAGTCTGGCGCCGCTCACCTCCACCCGAAAATCAAACCGCCCCCCTCTGTCGGTTAGTGGCAGCAGTCATTCATCGCGTCGCAAAGCCGCTATGCCCCCGCGCCATTCCGCGCTAGAAATCCCCCCATGCCCCCCCACCGCGCCTACCGCCTCGGCATCCTCCTCGTCACCCTCTCCGCCCTCGTCTGGAGCACGGCGGGGCTGTTCACGCGGATCATTTCAGTCGACACGCCGACCATGCTGCTGTGGCGCGGGATATTCGGGTCGCTGGGGTTTTTCGCCTATATGGTGTTTGAGGAGGGGTCCGGCGTGTTCGGGCGGCTGGCGCGGATGGACCGGTGGGGCTATCTTTACGCTGGCATCGGCACAGCGGCGATGCAGATGTATATCGCCTCGTTCCGGCTGACGAGCGTCGCGCACGTGGCGGTGATTTACGCGGTGATCCCGTTTGTCGCGGGCGGGCTGGGCTTGCTGGTGATGCGCGAGACGCCGTCGCGCACCGCGCTTGCGTCGAGCTTCTTTGCGCTGACCGGCGTTGCGGTGATGGTCGGTTTTGGCGCGGGCGAAGGGCATATTTCCGGCGACTTGCTGGCGTTCGGCATGACGTTCGCCATGGCGGTGCTGATGGTGCTGGCGCGCAAACAGACCCATATCGACTTGCTCGCCGCCGCCTGCGTCTCGACCTTTTTCAGCGCCATGATCTCGCTTCCTTTCAGCGCCCCCGGCATTCCGCCTGTCTTTGAACTTTTCATCCTCGCCGCCTTCGGCATTCTCTCCATGGCCGCCGGCTTCATCCTGTTCGCCTATGGCTCGCGGCTTCTGCCGCCGACGGAGACGGCGCTGATCGGCGCGCTCGACGCGCCGCTGTCGCCCGTCTGGGTCTTTATGTTTTTCGCCGAGACGCCGCAGAACGCCACTCTCCTCGGTGGCGCCATTGTGTTCGCCGCCGTGATGGCGCATTTCGCGCTGCAGGCAAGGAGCAATGGAAAGCTGGCGCATGACCCTGTTTCCACTTGATGAGCGGCTGGAGAATGACACGCTGGAAGTCGGCGTGACCGGCATCTGCCGCTTGCGGCTGATGAATGATGCGCGCTGGCCTTGGCTTGTTCTTGTGCCGATGATGCCCGGCGTGAGCGAGATGCATGACCTTCCAAAAAAGCAGCAGCGGCAGTTGGCGCAGGAGATGATGATCGCCGGAGCGGCGCTGAAACGCGCGACGGGCTGCGATAAAATCAACACCGCCGCCATCGGCAACATTGTGCGCCAGCTGCATGTGCATGTCGTGGCGCGCAGCGCGGGCGATCCGAACTGGCCGGGGCCGGTCTGGGGCTTTGGCGTCCGGCAACCCTACGGCGAATCAGATGGCATGATTGCAAAAATCCGGGATGAGTTTGGCCCGCTTATTTTGTAGTGTGCGGCCAGATTGATTCGTTTTTAAACCATTTGGTCAAATCCCATGCCGCATCCCGTCCCCTCTATTGCCTTCAGCGGCAACCCTTTATGGCGTCTGGCCGAGAAGCGCGGCGCAGATTCGCTCGCCGGGGCCATTTCTAATCCGGACGCCCGCTTTATCTGCATGTCGGAAGGCAAGCCCGTCATCGAAAGACTGTCGGAGGATGCGGTTGAATGCCATTTTTCATTGAAGCGGATTGAGCAGTTGAACCCGGACTTTTCCTCGGCCGTGCTGCTCGGTTTTCTCGGCGATGCGCCGCATATCGCCGTGCCCGTGCCGCTCGCGCCCGACAGGCTGCCCGTTCCTTTCGACGCATCGGACATCAGGCCGCTGTTTGCCGGAAATCTGGTTCCCGGGCCCGTGCTCGGCGAAATCGCGCAAGCCTCGTCGCTTCTGTCATGGAACGCCTCCTGCCGCTTCTGCGGCGCGTGCGGCGCGGCGGCCAGCAGCGAGTCGGCCGGCTACAAAAGGGTCTGCACCAGCTGCGGCAAAGAGCATTTCCCGCGCACCGATCCGGTGACGATCATGCTGGTCACGCATGGCGAGACATGTCTTCTGGCCCGCAGCGCGCGGTTCCCGGAACACATGGTCTCGTGCCTCGCCGGTTTCATCGAGCCGGGAGAGACGATTGAGGAAGCGGTGCGGCGCGAGACGCTGGAGGAGGCGGGCATACGCACCGGCGCGGTGAACTACATCGCCAGCCAGCCCTGGCCCTTCCCGCATTCGCTGATGATCGGATGCGTGGCGCAGGCGATGAATTCGGACATTGTTCTGGAAAAGGACGAGCTGGAGAGCGGCGGCTGGTTCACGCGCCCGGAGGTGCGGGCGATGCTGGACGGCGGGCATGCCGACGGCTGGCAAGTGCCGCCGGAAGGGTCGATTGCGCATTATTTGATCCGGCAGTGGGCAGAAAATCCATAAACCTGCGCCACAAATCCCGGTTTTTACCCAGCGATGACATGACCGTCAGCACACGACCGGCTTTGGCGGGCTGAACCAGCACATTCTGACCCGAAACCGGCAAAATCTCCATAAATTCCGCAAGTTATGACTTTCTGGCGGCTCACGCCGTTTTCACGCTGGCTGTGTCACTGTCCCCTAGGGGAAATTGCGCTGGCACAATCGGCAGCGCAGACAGTGCATGTAGGAGGTTAGGCGGAATGAACAACAGGGAAGCCCTCTCCTGCCACTTAACCGCCCGCCCCGCATTCGAAGAAGCAAGGTTCAATGCCCCTCCCGGCTCAAGCGCGCGGCGGCGCCTTGGCGCCATCGTCGCGGCCATCGACCGCGAAATCGCCTATGCCGCGAAGCTGACGCTGGAGCGCGGCGAGAGTTTTTACCAGCCGCTTCCCGGAAACCTCCACCGTATCGAGAAGGACCTCAAATGGGCGCAGTCGCGCCTGTTTTTGCTAAAGACCGCACCAGAGCGCGCCGCCGCCATACCCGCATGGCTGGCGACGGCGCTGCCGATGGTTTGAGGGGAGAGATTACTCAGGTCTACCCACTGGCGATGCCCCTTTTCAAGGCAAAACGGCCTTAACGGCCTCGTCCGCCGCAACCAGGCCGGCGCCAAACTTCTGCTCGAAACTCAATGGAATACCGTCTACCCAGTCCTCGCCCAAGTCTGGCAGGCCGGCAATGTTCTTCAAATGCGGAAAAGCTCTCTTACGCGCCGTATCGCAGAGCAGCTTCCGAATCTCCGGGCCAGTCTTCCGTCCCCCTTTTGACTTCGCCTTGCGCTGCATCAGTACGGCAACGCCCGCGACAATGGCAGCTGCGGCGGATGTGCCGCCAAACTCGGTGAAGAAGCTCTCCGGCTCGGTGAAGAGCCCGGCATCGCCGTTCGAGTTCGTGTCAGAAAAACCAAAGGGCCCAGGGACATCAATTGCGCGAATGCCTGCCTTGGCAAAGGGAACCTCTGATGTTGCCAGTTTTTTGTTGACGTAGAACTGATACGGGTGGTCCACAAAGAACCTGTCGGTCTTGTCAAGCCGCGCTTGGTCCCTATTGAATATTTCTGCATCGTCGCTGGGTGCGGCGATTGTGATGCCTTCGCCGTAATTGCTGTAGGAAGAACGGCTGCCATAATAGTTCATGGCGGCCACGGCGATGATGCCATTGTCGGGCGCAGCAAAGCAGGCGGGCGCAATCGGACTGCTTTCGCTCTCATTCCCGGCTGCGCAGACGACCGGAATCTTTTGCGAGACAGCAAGAATCGTCTGCTTGAGCGCCTTCCATGGCAGCACCTTTTGCTCCCGAGCCAGGCGCAATTCCTCTCCGCTCAGTCTTCCTGCATTTTCGATGTAAAACTGGTCTGGCTCGAAAAGGATTTCCCTCGGCAGACCACGTGGAAACAGGATAACGTCAGCGCCCTTGCTAGCCGCCAAGAGAAAGGCAAGTATCAAAAGATCCGGGCGAGGCGAAAAGGACGTCGTGACGGACAAGACGTCGCTGTCCGGGTCAACACCGCGATAATAAGGCAGATCGTCCGGGCTGCTTTTGCCGCTATCCTCTGAAGGCACAAAGTGCGAGCTTGAGGCCGCGACAAGTCCGGCGCAGGATGTGCCATGCGCGGAAAATTTCTGGTTCGACGCGGCAGGGGCGCCGGCGTTGAACGCCGCCCTTCCAATATTTTCAGTGACGATTTCGATCACCGCTTCTTGCCATGGCTCTTTGTCGCCGCTCTCGGGAAACACAAGCCATTCCTTCAACCATTCATCGCTTAATTCAGTTTCCCGTATTTTCGCCCTTTCGCCATCGTCCACGAGAAGTGACGGCGCGGCAGTCAAGTCATAACCATACTGTTGATCAGATGGGCTTTTGCCGACGCCGGCTGTCTGCCCCGAATTTGGCTCCAATCTGCCGGTCAGATAGGGGTGCAGGCTGACACCTGTATCAATGATAGCCACCAAACCCTTATATGTGGCGGCCACAGTCACCAAAATGTCCGAATCGGCGCGCTTTTGAGTTGGCGGCTTTGGCAGTCCGCCGTCGGAAGGCTTCAACAGGCCAATTGCCTGCAGATGCCAATAAGCATCAAACCTAATCGGCTTTTTCAGATCTCCGCGAGCGTCACTCATCTCTTCTCTCCTTAGATCCATTCCGCCAAAGCGGCGCGCATTTGTTCGGCACAGGCGTCGACAAGATAGGGCAGAAACAGCTCAGCCAGCCGCTGTCCTGCCTCCGTGTCTGACGCAAAATGAAGACCCGCCCATTCGCGGTTTTCAGCGACCTCCGCTGCAATACGGTGCAACTCCTCCGTCGCCGGGTGCTGTGGAAAATAGCGTTCAAAGACGAGCGCGATCGAATGGCACTGGAACGAATGGTTTGACGGGTAGGAAAGGTGAGGCGGAACCGGCAGCAGCGGGCGGAGCATTGGCTGCACCATATTTGGGCGCTGGCGGCCGAACATGTCCTTGTACTGCAGACCCACATATTCCGTAATCTGGAGCACCGTCGAAAACAGCGCCATCGTCTCGTCGTAGCCGACAACGTCCTCGATCCCGAGCGGGCGGGTGAAGTCGGACAGATCCATTGTGTCCTGCCGTTCTATTGCCTCGCGTTTCTCCTTTCTGAGGGGATCGCGTTGTTTGTCCAGAAGCCTCTCTGCCTCTTCCATTGTCTTTTTCGGTCCTGGAGGCGGATTGATCGGCAGAATCTGCCATTTGAAATAACCGCCGCTCTCATTTGCGACGAAATTCTTGTCAACCCTGTTGCCTTCGTAATGCAGCCGCAGGATTTCGCGGTACGGCGAAAGTCCAAAAGCCGATTGCGATCCGGCATCGTTGAACGACTTGTTTTTGTTCTTATTCTTATTCTTATTCTTGTTTTTGTTTTTGTTCTTATTCTTGTTCTTGTTCAGAACCGTCGCCGAGCGCGCGAAGGCGCCGGCGTTGACACCTAAATTCCCCGTCATGACTCGTTCTCCTTTATCCCCGCCTTCTTCAGGCCTTGAATGAAATAGCGTCCCGACGGCGTGTCGAGGCCGGGATAGCCGGCGTCGCGCAGCGACTGGACCGAGAATTTCGGCTCGACCGCCAGCAGCCGCTGGCGCGCGGCTCTGGCCTTTTCTTTCTCGCCCATATGGCCGTAGCTGGAGGTGAGGAAGCGCAGCACGGAATTGAATTCCGGGCGTTCGCGCAGGACGGATTCTCCGTATTCGATGGCAAGTTCGTGCTGGCCGGCCATGCTGGCAGCGATGAGGCAGGACGTGTCGAAATAGTAACGGTAGGGGCTCTGCGCGCCGAGATGGCGACCGAACTGCGCCGCCTTCAGTCCGGCGTCCGGCAAGCCCATATAGGCGTGCAGCACCGAGTAGAGGTCCCAGGCAAGCGCCCGCGTCGGATTAATCCGCAGCGACTGCTCGAACAGCTCGACCGCCTTCATCTGGTTGCCCAAAAGGTAGGAATGGACATGGCCGGCCAGCGCCTTGATCAGCGCATTGTCCGGATCGCGCTCCAAGGCGCGGGTGATGAGGAAGCGCGCCTCTTCATGCAGCGGCCCGTCATCACGGACAAACCGCTGGCCGACGCGGAAGGTCGACAGGAACGCAAGCCAGGCGCCGGCGATGGCGCCAAATTTACCCGGCAAGAGCTTCCGCAGCTCCAGCGCGGCATGGTCCAAATCCTGCGCGCCAAGCTCAAACATGTCCTGGATGGCCGAGCGCAGCTGCTCCGGCCCGTCATCCTCCTGCTTCAGCGCATTCATCTTGCGCTCGGTCTCGCTCCACACCCTTTCGACGCAGCGCAGGATTAGGGAGATGAGTTCGGGGTCGCGCTGCGACATGAGGGCATTCCAGTCGCCCTCGCATTCCTGCGTCCACAGCACGGTCTCCGAGGTCAGGTCGATCAGAGCCAGCGCGACACGCGCCCTGCCTCTTGACCAGGTGGCGGCGGCGCGCAGACACAGAGGGAAATTCACATCCCTGACGGATGTGTGGCCGCCCAGATTGTGCCGCGCGTCGCGCACGCTGCCATAGCCCTCTTCCATGAGATTTGAGGCGCAGCGCGACAGAACCCGGTTCGCCAGCTCCTCGGATTCGCGGTTCTGCGAAAGCGCGCGCGGCGGGTCAATGCGCAGTCCAATCTGTATTGGCTTTACCGGGACATCATTGTGTGGCTCGGCGCGGGCGGGAACCAGCGCGGCGCTGTCAAAACGGCTCCGCTCAAGCGTCAGCCATTCCTCAAACTCCGGGTCTTTGACGTCTATGCCCTCGAGGAAATCTGAATCCTCTCCATGCGCGGTTTCAAGATCGCCAGCGCGGATATTTTCAATGTTGAGCCCGACAACAAATTTGTCGGCAATAAGCGCGGCGTCCGCCCATGGTCCGAACGACCTGCGGATTTCGCGCAATGTCTGCCGAAGGCTCGCCTGCGCCTGTTCGCGGGCGCTTTCGCTCCACAGATGCGCGGCGAGCCATACCCGCGAGCGCCTTGCTCCATCAGAGCGCAAAAGAATTGCAATCAGCGCGCGGGATTTTTGACTCGGCGGAGTCAAATCGGAGCCGTCAGGCGCAAGCACCCGCATGGGTCCGAAAAGATTAACCGTCAGCATTGACAGGCCCCGCTCCGTAAAGGATTTCTCTGCTAGAGTGAATTCCGAATGTGATGGGACATAAGTCATAGTTCTATTTCCCTTGCTTGCAACGGGAAAAATCTTTCACGCTTTAACACCCCATGCCGGATGTATAGCGCATGACTTAAACTGAATGCATTTGCGCTTCGACGCCAAACAGCGCCGGAGCAATGCCAACGCTTCATCAAGCTGCGCAATTCTGATGTGCCCCGCCCGCTCATAATTCCAGCCCTCACACCCCGCCGTCCGGCGCCATGGCGGCGCCGGCAGCGGCTGTTGAGCTTTTGTCTATTTGACGTTGCGTGAGATGAGCGTGAAAGCCATTGTGCCCTTGCCGGGGCAATGGCGGCAAATACCTGACTTGTTGCCGAAAATCCGGTCAATAGCCCGGACTTGAATTGGAAGTTTAGCCTTGCGCCCCGCGCAACCCGTTCTGCTTATACACTCCCAGTATCCGCACTTCCTTGGTGAAGAACCGCAGCTCCTCCAGCGCCAGCGCAACATTCTTGTCTTCCGGGTGGCCCTCGATGTCGGCATAAAACTGCGTGGCGGTGAAGGCGCCGCCGAGCTGGTAGCTCTCCAGCTTGGTCATGTTGACGCTGTTGGTGGCAAATCCGCCCATGGCCTTGTAGAGCGCGGCGGGAACGTTTCGGACGTTGAAGATAAAGGTCGTCATCATGATATCATCGGGATTCTCCCGCGCGGCCCAGCGCTTTTCGCGCGACAAAACGACGAAGCGGGTCACATTGTTGTCGGTGTCCTGGACGTTTTCGGCGACGATATCGAGGCCGTAAAGCTCCGCCGCCAGCCTCGGCGCGAGGGCGGACATGGTCTTATCGGGTGATTCCGAGACAAGGCGAGCCGCGCCTGCAGTGTCACCGGCGACCACCGGTTTCCAGCGGTGTTTGCGCACAATGGTCCGGCATTGGCCGAGCGCCGGAATCTGGCTGTGCACCGACTTGATGTCGCCTATTTTTCCGCCTTTTTTCATCATCAGTTGAAAATGGATCGGCAGGAAATGTTCGCCGACAATGTGCAGCTTGGACTCGGGCAAGAGATGGTGAATGTCGGCGATGCGGCCGACAATGGTGTTTTCGATCGGGATCATGGCGAGATCCGCCTTGCCGGTCTCGACCGCATTGAACGCGTCTTCGAATGTTGGCGAGGGCAGCGTCTGCATGTCGGGAAACATCTGGCGGCAGGCGGCGTCGGAATTGGCGCCGAGCTCGCCCTGAAAGGCTATTTTGTTGGTTTTTTCGCGGGTCATTCGTTCATTCCAGCCACAATTGCGCGGGCGCGCTCCAGATCGTGCGGCGTGTCTACCCCAAGCGGCACGGTCTTCACAATCTCCACGTCAATGCGCATCCCCGCCTCCAGCGCGCGCAGCTGTTCAAGCCGCTGGCGCTGTTCCAACGGCGAGGGACCAAGAGTGACAAAGCGCTCAAGCGTGGCGCGGCGGTAAGCGTAGAGGCCGATATGATGATACAGCGGCCCCTGTCCCCAGGGCGCTGTGGCGCGGGTGAAATACAGCGCGCGAAGCCGGCTTTCTCCAATGAGTGATCCGACCACTTTGACGACGTTTTCATTGCTCTTTTCATCCGCGCGGACAATTTCTGCCGCCAGTGTGGCAATGTCGGTCCCGGCATTTTCAAGCGGCGCGATGGATTGGCGGATGATGGCAGGGTCAATTGTCGGCAAGTCGCCCTGAACATTCACCACAATTTCGACGCGGCGTTCGGGGTCGAGCGC
>JANMMM010000222.1:0-16004 GCA_031373225.1 Phyllobacteriaceae bacterium
CCTTTCATAATTTTTTTTCTTTCTCCCTCTTGTTGCGGCGCCCCCCCCCCCGGCCCCGGATTGACGACGCTAAGGCGGCGGCAGCTGAATTGTTCCCATTTGAGCGTCTACCGCTCTAGTCACTCAAGATTCGTGTGCTGAGCCCGCATGTCCTCGCTTTTCGCGCCGGACAGCGCCTGGATGCGCTGCACCATGATTTCAAACAGCACAAACAGCGCGCCCTCGAACACCGAACCCATCGGCATTGCGGAAGAATGCGAACCAGCTTGGTCCGATGCCATGGTCTGCGCGGGAATGACCAGCACGCTGTCGGCTGCCAGCGCCGCGCTGCCCTTCGGCTCGGCGGTAATGATGGCGCAGTGCGCGCCGGCCTTCTTCGCCTCGCCCATCAGCGCCAGAACTGTTGACAATTCGCCAGGACCGGAAGTTGCCAGAAACACATCGCCTGCGCCGACCGGAGGCGCAGTCATCTCGCCCGCCACTCCGGCGTTCAGCCCCAGATGATAAAGCCGCATGGCGAACCCTTTGATCTGCAAAGCCTCGCGCCCGCAGCCGTAAACGACCACGCGCCCCGCCCCTTCGATCAGCCGGCACAGTGCGTTCATCTCGCTGTCGCTTATCTTGCCCATCACCGCGCCGATTTCATCAAGGACCGGTTTGTAAAGTTCGCTCATGTCATTTTCCCGTTCTTTTTCTGACGGTTAAGGTATTTGTTCCCGCCCGCCTCTTACCGGACTTGGGAAGCGATGCCACTTCACGAAATCTTGCAGAGCGACATGTTTGAAGCGCCGCGCCATTTCTCTTGCGCTTTGCCCGCGCCTCCTCTGTAATGGCCTCGTGTGAAAATGGACGCGCGGAATGAAGACCAGAAATTATGACCGGCTCGGCAATGGCGGACTTGACTTCACCGAGCTGGGCTTCGGTTCGGCCCCCATTGGCAATCTCTACCGCGCCATCTCCGAACTGGCCGCGCAGGATGCGCTGAACGCCGCCTGGGACAGCGGCTGCCGGTACTTCGACACGTCACCGCTTTATGGCCTCGGCCTGTCCGAAACCCGGCTCAATCACTTTCTGCGTGGCAAACCGCGCGGAGAATACGTGATCTCCACCAAGGTTGGAAGGATGCTGCAGGTCTGTCCGCCGGACCAGCGCACCGGCATCGGCAAATTCTTCGACACGCCGTCGCGCTGCCAAGTCTATGACTATTCCCATGACGGAATCATGCGCTCGCTGGAATTCTCGCTGGAGCGCCTTGGTCTCGACCGCGTCGATGTCCTCTACGTCCATGACCTTTGCATCTACACTCATGGCACCAAGGCCGCGTCCGACGCGCGCATTGAGGAGTTCTTCACGACAGGCGGCTACGACGCGATGTTAAAGCTGCGCGATCAGGGCGTGGTGAAAGCCATCGGCGGCGGCATCAATGAATGGGAAGTTTGTCAGACGCTGACACAGCGCGGCGATTTCGACCTGTTCCTTCTGGCCGGCCGCTACACGCTGCTGGAGCAGGAATCGCTGATCTCCTTCCTGCCGCTCTGCGAGAAACGCGGCATCGGCATCGTGCTGGGCGGGCCTTACAATTCCGGCATTCTCGCCACCGGCGTCAAAGAAGGCGCGCAGTTCAACTATTCGAACGCGCCGCAATCCGTCATCGACAAGGTGGCGCGCATCAATCAAGTCTGTGAACGCCACAGCGTTCCGATGATTGAAGCGGCCTTGCAGTTTCCCCTGTTCCATCCCTCGGTGGTCTCCGTCATTCCCGGCGGGCAGAGCGCGGATGAGGTCAGGGGCAACCGCGGTTTCCTCGACACCTCTATTCCTCCGGCGCTTTGGGCCGACCTAAAATCCGAAGGCCTGATGCGGCGGGACGCGCCGACGCCATGACGCTTCTGATCGACGGGCATCAGCATTATTGGCAGCCAGCCCGGGGCGACTATGGCTGGATGCCGAAGGACGACCCGATACTTTCCCGGCCCTATGCGCCGCAGGATTTGCAGCCCGCGCTGGCGGCGGCTGGGATCGGGAAAACCGTGCTGGTTCAGGCGGCTCCCACTGTCGAGGAAACCGAATATATGCTCGGAATCGCCGATGCCACTCCATCCGTCGGCGCGGTCGTCGGCTGGATTGATTTCGAGAATCAGGCGCATTTGAAACATCTGGAGCGCCTGAGAAACCATCCAAAGTTCGCCGGCGTGCGCCCGATGATACAAGACATTGAAGACACGGACTGGATGCTGCGCAACGATGTGCAGTGGGGTTTCGCCGCGCTGGCCGATCTCGACCTGACCTTCGACGCGCTCGGCTTCTCCCGCCACCTCGCCAACTTTCTGACCATCCTCAAACGCTTTCCGAGAATGCGCGCGGTGATCGACCATTGCATGAAGCCGCAGATCAGGAACCATGACACAAGCCGCAGCGAGCTGGCATTCTGGTCGCACGGCATGGCGCGGATAGCCGGAGAGACGGGGGCGTATTGCAAGCTGTCGGGGCTGGTCACGGAAGCCAGCGCGGGCTGGTCCGCTCAGGATCTTGCGCCCTATGCGAACCAGGTTCTCTCGGCATTCGGTACCGATCGCGTCATGTGGGGATCGGACTGGCCGGTATGCCGTTTGCGGGGGGAATATGAAGCCTGGCTGGCGGCAGCGCACGCGCTTTGTTCGGGGCTGAGCGAGGCGGAGCGCGGGGACGTGTTCGGCGGGACGGCGGCGCGGTTTTACCGGCTATCGTAACGCGCGCCGGAACTGGAGAGCGAACCAGTGCCGCGCAACCCCACCCGCCATCCTTGAATCCTTCATACACTCCCTCACCTGCTTCGCTCCGCGAAGCTGTCCTCTCCCCGTGGGGGAGAGGCGAAGAAGCGCCGCCCGCTTTCCCCTCTCCCCCACGGGGAGAGGACAGTCTTGCGCAGCAAGACAGGTGAGGGAGAGTCTCAAGCGCGGCGTCCGGCCGCTCCGTGTTTTTCGTGCCATTCTCCTGCCGGGGAGCGGAGCGCGAGGCGGGAACGACCTGTCAAATCACCCCCATCTTCAACAAAAAACACCCATACGGCCCGGGATCGCTGGTCTGCACGACGGCGAAACTCTGCCGCGCCGCCTCGTAGAAGGCGAACCGTTCCAAAGCCCTGATTTGCACAGGCTTCCCCTCCGCCGTGTCGGCTGCCGCCTGCATGTCGAGATGCGCCTGCACAAGCTTTTCCGGATCGCCAACCACTTCCATCCGCGCAATTGGCGCATCGACAAATGTGTCGAGCGGGAAATGGCGCAGAAGGGCTTTGGACAAAGCGGGCAAATCCGCTCCCGGCATCGGGACGACCTTTCCATATGTCGTGTGTTTGGCAATCGACGCCGCCGGATGATTGCGGTCGCAGATCAGAAGGTCGTCGCCATGGCCCATTGATTTCAACACGAACAGCAGCTCGGCGGACAGCAGCGGGTCAACGTGCCTGAGCATGGCTCACATCACCGCCCCGATCTGCCACGGCACAAATTCATTGTCGCCAAGCCCCAGCGCCTCGCTCTTGCTCTTCCGCCCCGACGCCACCTCAATCATCATTGCGAGTATCTCGCGGCCCTTGTCCTCAATCGAAACGCCGTCGATTATGTCGCCGCAGTTAATGTCCATGTCCTCGTCGAGCATCTTGTACATGGCCGAGTTAGTCGCCAGCTTGATCGTCGGCGCGGGCTTGGAGCCGAAGGCCGAGCCGCGCCCGGTGGTGAAGACGACAAGCTGCGCGCCAGACGCAATCTGTCCAGTGGCGGACACCGGGTCATAGCCAGGTGAATCCATAAAGACGAAACCGTGCTCTTTGACCTTCTCGGCATAGAGCAGCACGTCCGACAGCGCCAGCGTGCCACCCTTCGCCGCAGCGCCGAGCGACTTTTCAAGGATGGTCGTCAGTCCGCCCGCCTTGTTGCCGGGTGATGGATTATTGTCCATCGAGCCGCCATTGACCGACGTGTAATTCTCCCACCAGCGGATGCGCGCGATCAGCTTTTCACCGACCTCCTTCGACGCCGCGCGCCGCACCAGCAATTGCTCCGCGCCATAAATTTCCGGCGTCTCGGACAGAAGCGCCGTGCCGCCCTGCTTCACCAGAAGGTCGGTGGCAGCGCCCAGCGCCGGATTGGCGGTGATGCCGGAAAAGCCGTCCGAGCCGCCGCATTGCAGACCAACCGTCAGCTCGCTCAGCTGGATCGGCTCGCGCTTTACATCATTAACCGAGGGCAGCAGCTTTTTGATCGCCTCGATCCCCGCCTCGACGGTCTTGCGGGTGCCGCCCGTCTCCTGAATGGTCAGGCCGTGGAAACGCTCTTCACCGGACGAGCCGAACATCGCCTTCATCCGCCCGATCTGCATCACCTCGCAGCCAAGGCCGATGAAGATCGCCGCGCCGACATTGGGATGCGTCGCGTGGCCCCAGAGCACGCGCTGCAACGCCTCATAGCCTTCGCCCTCCGCCGCCATTCCGCAGCCCGTGCCATGCGCCAGCGCGATAACGCCGTCGACATTTGGATATTCGTCCAGAATGCCGGTGCGGTTGAAATGATCCGCGATGCGCCGCACCACCGTCGCCGAGCAGTTCACCGTGGCGCACAGCGCAATGAAATTGCGCGTCCCCGCCTGCCCGTCGGAGCGGCGGTAGCCGTCGAAGCTCAGACGCTCATTTTCCGGAACAAAGTCAATCGGCCGGAAGTCCTCTCCGATCCGGTAATTCTGGTCATGCGCGCCCATGGCGCAATTGTGTGTATGGACCTGCTCGCCGGTTTTGATGTTGCGGCTCGCATAGCCGATGATCTGGCCAAACTTCAGCACCGGCTGGCCCTCGGCGATGTCCTTGACCGCGATCTTGTGGCCGGACGGCACGAGCTTTTCCAGCGGCGCTCCAGAACCGGCAGGCCTCGTTCCAGCGCCGAAGAATTTTGTCAGCACAATCACATTGTCCTGCTCGTTCAGCCGCAAAGTTCCTTCAAGGCCCTCGTGTGCCATTTTCCGTCATCCATGCCATTATTGCGTCCGCTGATTAGGGCGGCGAACAGGCGGCCTGTCAATCGGCCTTTTGTGCGCGCAAGAGACTTTTCGCCTTGCTGAAAAAGCGAAGCCCCGCCGTTTCTGGCGGGGCTCCATTTCTTGTTTACTCTGACCCTATTGCGGAACGTCTTGATTCCCCAGTCTCAGGTTGTTGCGCAGATTGAGTATTGGTCCGTCCTGCCCCCCGTCCGGCTTGTAGCAGTTCGGATATCTGCCGGTCGTGCCGCGCGGGCAGCGCTGCGGCACGATGACTTACCGCATCACACAAACCGGATAGATGCCAATTGTGCCAGCCGGGCATTTGCGGATCGTCGGCCCGTCGTCAATCGGACGCAGGCATTCGCCGTCGATCAGCTTTGTGCCGCGCGGACAGATGGTCGGCCGGTCAATCTTCACACAGCCCTTGCGTCCCAAAACCGTGCCGCGCGGGCAGATGCACTTGCCGTCTTTGGTGCGTATCTGTCCGGGAAGCAGCGTGCATTGGCGCACTATGTTCTGGCAGCGTCCGTTTTTCAGCTCGGTGTTGCGGGGGCAGATGCAATTGCCGTTCTTCGTCCGGATCTGGCCGGGCAGGAGCTCGCACCGTTCGACGATTGGACGCTTGCACGCGCCGTCTTTCAGAGTTGTTCCACGCGGGCAGATGCAGCGGTTGTCCGTAGTCCGTATCTGGCCAGGCAGCAGTGTGCATTGTTCAACGACAGGACGCTTGCAGGCGCCTTGCCGAAGCTCGGTGCCGCGCGGGCAGATGCAATTGCCGTTCTTGGTGCGGATCATGCCCGGAAGCAGCTTGCAGACCTTTGGCTGATCGACAACCGGCTCGTCAGGCTCAACCGGCTCCACCGGATCGGCGACATCGCCGACACAGCGCCCGCGTCCCTGGCTGAAGGTCTGGCCTTCAGGGCAGACACAGCGTCCGTCGGCGTTCTTGACGAAGCCTTCGGAGCACTGCTTCTCGTCCTGCGCCTTTACCAGCGTGAACGGATGGCAGGCAAATGGTCCAGGCCGGTCACCGCCAAGGACGCGGCCTGCGGCCCCGCCTGCCGTGCCTATCTGCACCTTGTCGCCGGTGACGCCGACGCAGTTGCGTCCGCTCAAGCCGTTTGGCCCGACCTTTGCAAGCGAGTCATTGTCCGGGATCACGATGGTCACCACATGCGGCTGGCTTGCGCCCGCCGGGATGCTGACATTGGCCGTGCAGCCGAATGGCAGCGCGGCTGGTTCAGGAGCGCAGCCGAACGGCGGCTCGATCGACTGGATGGCAACGACCTCCAGACGCCCGACGCCTTCAAGCTCCACCGCGTCGCCAATCTGCAGCGGCCCGGAGAAGTCCTGGTCGCCATTGTTGGTGATGGTCACGGTGAACGCGCAGGGCTCTGCGACGGTGCACTGCGCATCGCCGGTCTTGGTCACGGAAATGTCCGTGCCGCCTTCATCGCAGGCCTCGCCGAACGGCTCGGTGAGGCGTCCGCCCAAAGTCGGGTTGACAGTGCCGACAGCGCAGTTCTTGAACCGCTCGTTGGGGCTGACCTGCACCGTCACGTCGAAGTGGCGGCTCGCGCCCGGAACCATGACCGCGCCGGGAATCTGGCACGACACATTGGCGGCGGGAACCGGCGTGCAGGCCCATTCCGCGCCGTCGGGAGCGACGGTCAGGATATTGGCCGCCGCGCCGCTGCCGATGATCGTCGCCGCGTCATTGACAAAGACGGGACCAACGGGAGCGGATGTTCCAACCGAGTTGACGGTGATGCGGCAGGAGACAGCGCCTCCGGCTGCGGCCGGCTTGCAGACCTTGGTGATCCGCAGCGCGGGCTTTCCGTCCGGCTGGCGCAGCTTGGCGGTTGCGCACGCCTTGTTGTTGGCGAGATTGGTCTCTGTCTCAATGGCTTTCACCTCCGCGCAGTTCTCAATATTCGGATCACGCAGGTCGGTCGGAACGACTGCCCTGACAATGATCAGGGTTGTGGCTCCTGGGACAAGAACAATGCCCGGATGGTCGCATTGGAACTGGTTTGCGCCGATTGAGGCACAGTTCCATGGCGGGGTTGGCGCAAACGTCACCGACGTCGGCTCGTTGCCCGGGAACTGGTCAACCACCGTCAGCGGCCCGTTATGCGTGACGGGACCGACATTGGTCACGAGAACGCCATAGGTGCACAATCCATCCGCCGTGCAGAACTCGCGGGCGATCTTGCGCAATTGCAGGTCGGCCCTGCGGTTGTCCGGCGGCTGGCATTCCTTATTCTGTTCATACGGGCCTTTCGGATCGCACAGGTCGATCTTTGCGCAGGCCCTGTCGTTCAACTGGCTGCCAAACAAAGGCTTGCCGCTTTCGGTGTAGTTGTACTTGGCGCAGTTTTCGATATAGCGCGCGTTCCAGGCCGGTCCCGGCTTGAAGCTCAGTTTAAGGTCAACAAACTGGCCGGGATTAAGTGTCGTCACCGGATGCTTGCACAGCATCGGGCTGGTCAAAGGCGCGCATGCCCATGGCGCATTCGGCCCGCCGTCTATTGTGGCATTGAACGGCAGCGTCACTTCATTGAGAACGATAGACCCGTTGTAAGGCGCATCGCCGACGTTGGAGACGCGGATGGTGAACTTGCAGCCGCCGTCCTTCGTGCAGAACCCAACTTCCGCCCGCTTCTCAACCTTGATATCCGGCTGCTTTCTCGGGCATTCGAGGTCTTTGGGAATGACGATGTCAATCGTCTGGGTGCAGCAGATGCCCCAGCCTTCGTTCGGCCCGGCAAAGGTTTCAGTGCCGATGACGATGAGATGCACAACATCGCCCGGCATCGCGCCGGTGATGGTCCAGTTGAGCACGCCGCCGCCTGCGGGCACTATCTGCGCTGCGGGAGCGATCATCACGCCCGGGTTGGCCGTGGTGAGCTCGATGACCTTGCCCGCCATGTCCGCGCCGACATTCATGTGATAGATGAACGCGCCGGCGCCATTCTTGTCACAGTCCACTGTGCCGGTTTCAATCTTGAAGCAGGCTTCCTCGGGCTTGTCGCCGCCGCCCGGAGGATCGCATTTGGTCACGTCAATCGAAATGCGGGTCTTCTGGCCGGTGAGGAAATCGCCGTCATCCGGCAGCGCCGGATCGTGCGACATCATCTGAACCGGCGCGCCGATTGGCCGCGTCGCCGTCAAGGTCGCCTGATTGTCCACCAAGGTTGCGGCGGGAAAAGCCGCATGGTCGATCTTGGCTTTGATCTTGACGCGGAAAATCCGCATGTCCGCGCCGCCGTCGCCGTCAAGATCAGCGGGAGAGAGCCGAAAGTCGGCGATGGAAGCCGTGTCATTGGCCGTCGTTGTCGTGCTGATGACAACGCTCGCCGCGCCGCCGCCTGCACTCGTCAGATCGCCCGCCACGCTTGCGCCGACGATGCTGAGACCCGAGGGAAGCTGGTCCTTCAGGTCGAACTTCAGTTTCTTCAGCGCCTCCACCGCATCCGGCGGCAGCGGGCCGTCATATTTCAGCTCAATGCCGAAGCGCAGCTCGTAGGTCACATAATCGCAGTCGATCTGGCCGCCGACCTTGCTGAAGAAAATCTTCGGCGCGCCAATTGTCGGGCCGCCGGGCTTCCTTTCCAGTTTAAGCACTTCAGGAATTGACGCGGGCGGCTCTGCGGCAAACGCCGGCACCTGCGCCAGTCCCATCGCCATCGCGGCGGCCATCAGCCACCGTCCCGGACGTTTCATCCATTCAAGGGGTTTCATGACAGTCTCCATGACGTTGCGTGGTGCGTTGAGAGGTGAGTGGAAAAGTGAAAGTTTTTTCATTTTCCCCTCCTCAAGGCGCGCACGAAGCGAGTGGAGTCTGAATATCGACATTGACCTTGCAGCACGGGAAATACCCGCCCTTGGCAGCGTCAGCGTCCTTGTAGAAGCACAGGCCGAGCTTGACCTTGTCGCCCGGCACAACGCCGGAAAGGCCAAGCGTGAACGGCGCGGCGGCACTCGGCCGCGTCTGCATCTGCGGCGAAACGCTGATGCCCGGGGCGAGCGAATCCGACTTCAGCGAATCGCCGCCAAGCCCGGTGACGTCGTCCACATACAGATCAACCTCAAGACCGGCAGGCGTGCAGAAATACTGCGCGTCTGATATGTCGATGCAGGGCGGCTCTTTGGTCGGCGGATAATCCGGCGGCCAATAAGGATCGGGGAACGATCCGGGATAAGGCAGCGGCTCATACCAGCCGGCCAGTCCTGCGCAAGGATGCCAGACTTCGACATCACCGACATGACCCTTCACGTCCGGGTCTTCATATAGACTATCGAAATCCACAAACCAGGACCCGAACGGCGGCACATTGGCCGGTTTGACCAGCGCCTGATGCGTCAGCTGCACGCCGTGAACGACCAAAGGCCCGCCAAGCGCGAGCTGGTCGGCAAGCGCCTCATTGTTGCGCAGGTCGTCGCCCGTCTTCACCAGCGTTTCCGAGCAAGCGTTGAAATCCATCACGCCGTTTTGATCATAACCATATTGCAGGTCCAGTCCGCCCGCCGCCTGCCGGTTTTCCGGTGGGAAGCCGACGGCGTATTCCTGTGGGCTTTCCACCCAGATGCTTTCCGTCGCCGGATCATCCGGGCTTTCGCGCCAGTAGCGGATCACCTCGCCCTTGCCGGAATTGGCGAAGCGCGAATAGTCGTAGCGGTTCTCGATTTCGCCGCGCTGCGACAGATACATGTAACCGCGCGCATCGAAAGCGATGTCGGTGACCGGATAGTCCTTCCCGGCCTTAACCGTCAGCTCCCAGCGCGCGGCGGCGTCAAACGCGCCGTCTCGGGCGATGCCGACCGACCAAATCTCGGAAGCATTGCCGACAGCGTAGTAGAGCCGCCCGCCATGCACCGCGACACCCCAGACGCGGCGCTCGTCCTGCGTGAAGCCCCATGTGTCAGGGTCTTCGGAATCGAACGCGCCGCCCTTGATGTCCATGACCGAGCCGTCATCGGCGACTGCGGCAAGCCCATGGGCCGGACGTCCCGCAACGCCATGGACAAACGTGTCGATCAAGGCGCCGTCGGCGGAAATGCGGTGAACAAGTCCGCTGTCGAGATCTGAGACAAAGAACTGGCGGTGCGACTTGTCGAACTTGATGTTGCCAAGCCCGGGCCCGCTGTTGCCTTCGATATCGGCGAACTTTGTCACCACGCCGGTCAGCCCGTCAATCTTGTAAATTGAGCCGGGAATGCCGCCAAGATCAAGGCCGAACTGGCCGTCCATGAAGCCGGCGTTTGCCGTGCCGCCGCGCTGCCGCTCGGGCCGCCCGTCCGCGTCCTCATCGGGGATGACGATCTGAATGCCGTGCAGCGAGGTCGCCGCTGCATAGAGATTGGGGACGATATCCGTCATATCAGTGCGGATGCCGTCATCATAGGCGAGGCCGAACACTTGCCCGATCTGGCGCGCCGGCACTTCGAACGGCAGCGGCAGATTGACCAATTGGCCGCTGGCCGGTCCGCCGAGGTTTGAAACGTCGAAAATCCTGAGGGTTTTGCCCTCAAGATCAATCATCGTCTCGTCGATGGGGTCAACACCCGGAGGCAGCCCTTCCTCGATGCCGGGAATAATTGTCTTGGAAAAGCCGGTGACCGCCATTGATCCCTGCCGGATGACCTGGCTCTCCTGCGCCGCCGCAGCGCCTGCAAACAGCGAACCGGCAAGCAGGGACCCCGCAAATGCAACGCGGCCCAATGAACGGAGCCGGTTGGCGCAGCGGGCAATCATCGGATAAGCGGTGGAAGACGAAAGACGTGACGACATGTGCTCAGCCTCGGAGGATTTTCGAGAAGCTCTGTCTGCCGTAACCCGCCCGTCGCTGGGCGAAACACCCGCAGCGAACTCCTTGAAAAGATCAGTTTGGCGGCCCCATCTGGCGTTAACGTTACGCCTGACACCGGATGGCGTCAATGCGGATGAAACGTCGCCGCGCGGCCCGGCTGGCGGCGCGGGCTGGCGGCGCCGCGTCCGGAATCTGGTTTCCCAAATCCGGCCGCCGGCAGCCGCCTGGCTTTGCTCAAGTGCCATGGAATGCTCCTTTCCGGCCCCGCACAATGCGGTCCGTCAAGGTCAGTCGCAGCGGCGGGCGCGAAGGTTCATGCGCCGCTTGCGGCTCCGCGTCCGCCCAGCATCAGGCTCGCCATCAGGAGCAGCGACTGCAGCTCGGATTTCTTCTGCGCCTCCGCTTCATTTTTTGGCGCGCTGAACTCATTCTGGTCGTCGGCAAAGCCGAAACCGCCCGACAGGCTGCCGGAGACAAAGCTGATCATGTCGCTGTCATCGTCGGCCAGCATGTTGAAACCCTTGAAGTCATTCGTCCGGTTCATGATTTTCATCCTGAGAGAAATTTAATCTGCTGTTTGCAATTCTGGGTGACGCTGCGTGAGGCCATCGTGAATGGGTCCCGCGTATCGCGAAAATCTCAGGAGAGCTGCAATAACCGCGCCCAATCTGCACGGCGGCGCTTGAACCCGCGCCGGTGAATTGAAGCAGGCGGGACGCGAACATGGTCATTTCGCCTGAGCTCATAGACACGTGCTGACGGAGATTGTTTGCTTGAGTGACTGACATGATCCTGACCTCATCTTGGCCCCCGCAATTCGGGTGCGATGAGAATCACCTACAGGAATGCCGCGGCGTCAGCCTCGGTGCAGCCACCCATTTTTCAGCTTGGGTCCACCTATTTTTTGCAATTGTCTGGAAAATAAGAGAAAAATCCAACGGCTGCTTAAGCGCTTCCGGAAAGAAGCCAGGGCTCGCTGCGCACCCTCAAGACCGCATCCATGCGCCCGGTCGCGTTCAACTTGGCCAAGAGCGAGGAGACGTGGTGCTCAACCGTGCGCGGCGAGCGGAAAAGGCGCTTGGCGATTTCCTGATTGCCGCAGCCCTGCGCGATCAATTCAAGCACTTCAATTTCGCGCTGCGTCAGCCCGAGCGGATGACCGCGCGAAGCTGAATAAGGCCCGCGCTTTGCCTTCGGCATCATGCCCTCAAAGCCGAGCTCCTTCGCCCATCTGCGCGCTATGCCCGCCGCCGGCTTTGCCTCAATTTCCTCAAGCAGCGCCACCGCCCGCGCAAGGCTCTCGCCGTCGCCGCCCGCCGGGTCCAGCATCAGCGACAGCGCAGCCTTGTAAGGCACGCCGAGCTGCTGCCATGCGGCGGCCGCGCCCGCATAATCTCCCCGCAGCTCTGCCAGGCGCGGCGGCGCGGGCTGCGGGTCGGGCAGCGGAAACGTTTCGTCAATGCCCGCCCGTTCCCACCAGGACGCGAAGTCGCCGATCTCCCAAGGGTCAAACTTGGCAAGATCCATTTTCGCCATTTCAGCTAGCTCGGCGCGGAAGGCTTCCGTATCCTCCGACAGCCACGACGCCTCGATCAGCCCAAACCGGACCAGAGTTACGTATTGCGGCTCGCCCGTCGCCAGCGCGTCTTTCAGCGCGCGCGCCAAAAGCGCATCCGCGTTCGCCTCGCCAAGCCGGGCGCGCACTGTCCCCAGGACAGTCAGCGCTGGCAGCTTCATCAACAGCGTCTGCCGCTCCAGCCCCATGACGCCGTCCGCGATGGTTTCAGCCTCGCGCAGCCGGCCCTGCTCCATGCGCAGCAGCGCCTGTCGGCCGACGAGATAATGCGTCCAAGCGTCAAGATCATGCGCCGTGTCGAACGCGATGCCTTCCGCCAGAAGCCGTTCGGCGCGCTCGAACTGCTTGAACAGGACCGAGGCCTCCGCATAATTCGTGTAAGCCCGCGCCGCCTGTTCATGAAATCCATACTCAAGCGCGAGCGCCAAGCTTTCCTCCAGATAGGCCTCTCCGCCGCTCTGACCGGAAAACATCAGCGCGCTGCCGACATTGTTGAGAGCGTGCACGCGCGTCTCGGTCTCGCCGAGCTCTTCAGCCAGCGCAATGGCCCGCTTGCCCCAATGGATGGCCTCCTCCATCCGGTCATTCAGCATGTGCGACTGCGAGCGGGCGCTGTAGGTCATGGCAAGCTCGGGACCGGGCGGCAGCGCCTCAAGCACATCTGCCGCTTGATCGATAAACTCCTTCGCCAGCTGCGATTCTCCCCGGTACCAGTGCAGCCGGGACAGGCCGCGCAGGTTCAGTCCAACCTTGTCCGGCCGCTCCAGCTGCCGCCACAGATTTGCCGCCTTCTGGCGCGCGGCAATGATGCTGTCGTCAATCTGTGTCGACAGCGCCGCTTCGTAGGCCCAGTCCTCATAGAGCTGCGCCGCCTGCTCGAAAGTGGCGGCGGCGACATGTTTCAGCCCCGTCGCCAAATGCGCCGCCGCCTGCAGATGCGCGCCCATTTTGGCCGCCTGCGCCGCCGCCGCGGGCGCAATCTCAATGACGCGCGCCGCATTGCCGGATCCGTCGGCATGGTGCACGCGCTGCGCCAGCTTCGCATCCCCGGCGCCGGCCAGAGCCTCGTCCACCCTTGCATGCAGCGCCCGCTGCTGCGACTGGCTCAGCCGCTCAAGTGTCGCCTTGCGCGCCAGCTCGTGGCGGAACAGAAGCAGCCCCGCCGCATCGCGCACCAGAAGACCCTTTGCCACGCACGAATCCATCGCCGCGTCCGCGCCGCCGCTGATGAGGCGGCTGACAAGCTCGGGCTCGATCGAGCCCGGCATAATGCTCATGACTTCCAGAAGCGCGCGCTCCGGAGCGGCCAGCCGGGACAGGCGCGACCAGACTGCGTCGCGCACGGAAACAGGAATGCCGCCGCCCTCCGCGCCGCCAGCCAGAAGCTCGGTCACAAAAAACGGATTGCCCGACGTGACTTCAAACAGCCCTTGCAACGGGCTGCCCGCCGCTTCCGCCAATTGCCGCACGCCCTGCGGCGACAGCGGCTTCAGCGCGATGCGGCTGGTCTGCGCCGACGGCAGGTCGCCAAGCACCTGCGCCAGCGGGTGATCCGCGCCAAGCTCGTCGCTGCGCACAGACAGCACGATCACTGCGCGCAGGAGCGCCACGCGGCGGCCGAGATATTTGATGAGGTCGAGCGTCGCCCTGTCTGCCCAATGCACATCTTCGAAGATCAGCGCGTGGCAATGGCGCGATTTCTGCAGCACGCGGAGCAGCGCAGGAAAAATCCGGTCCTGCGCCGCCGCCTGATCGAGAAGTTCGGCGATTTCAGAGCCGATCATCTGCGCCATGTCCTGCAGCGGCCCGAGCGGGCGCGGCGTGAACAGAGCTTCGCAGCCGCCCCAGCAGAACTTTGCCTCTGCGGGCGGTTTTTCGGCGAACGCACGCAAGAGAGAGGTCTTGCCGACACCCGCCTCGCCGGACAGGATCACAATGCGCCCATGCCCGGCGGCAGCGCCGGTAAGGGCGTCTTGCAGAACCGCCAGCTGATCCACGCGTTCAATCAGCATGGATGCGTCTCAACCCGACAGCGGCGCAAAAGCTCAAAGTCCACAAATTTTCCTCCCCGATGCGGCGCTGCGCGCCGTCGATTGTTTCTGTTCCACCCTCAGATTGCCCCGCAACCCGCTGATACAAAGCGGTCTTATCCCGATTCCCTTGTAGTTGCAGCGCCTTGCGGGGGCAAATGATTTCCCCTGCGGAATGCCAATTGCGGCATTCCCTCGCCAGCGCCAATCCGTTAGGCTCGATTTTGTTTTGAACCTTTTCGCCGCCCAGCGCGGCTAATGACAGAAGGAACGGCATGAGCTCTGCGTCTGGCACGGTGTCAGATAATGACCTGATGAAGCGCATCGCCTCCGGCGACCGCGCGGCGGTGCGCCTGCTGTTCATGCGCCATCATGCCCGGGTCTACCGGTTTGCGGCGCGCCAGACAGGTTCGGAAAATATGGCTGATGATATCGCAAATGAAGTTTTTCTGGAGGTCTGGCGCAAGGCCGGCTCCTTCGAGTTCCGATCGGAAGTCTCCACCTGGCTGCTCGGCATCGCCCGGTTCAAGATTCTCTCAGCCCGCCGCAAACGCAGGGAGGACGAACTGGACGATTTGCAGGCCGAGCGGCTGGAGGACCAGGGCGACACGCCTGAGGTTGTTTCCATGAAACTCGACAAGGCGGCGGCGCTGCGCCAATGCGTTGACGGACTCTCCGCCGAGCACAAGGCCGTCATCAATCTTGCTTATTACCATGGCCGCACCGTCACGGAGATTGGCGAAATTCTTGCCATACCGGTGGCGACGGTGAAGACCCGCATGTTCTACGCCCGCTCCAAACTCGGCGAATCGCTGAAAGCTGCCGGACATGACAGGGGCTGGCCATGAGCGAGGAAGCGAAAATGACCCGCCGCGACGAGATTGAAACTTTGCTGCCCTTCTATCTGAACGGCACGCTGTCCGGCGCGGATTTGGCCCTAGTCGAAGACTGGCTGGCCAATGATCCGGATGCGGAGGCCGCGCTGTTTGAGGCCGAGAGCGAGCTTGAACTCATCACGGCTGACAATGAGGCCATCCGCCCGAATGCCAACGCTTTCAAGCGCTTTTCCGACGCGCTGGAAAAAGAGGCCGGGCCTCCGGTTTCGCCGGTGTCGCGCCTCAGCGCCTGGTTGGGCAGGACATTTGCCGTGCCTGCGCCGCTGGTCTGGGCCGGTGCCGCCGCTGCCGCCGCGTTTGCGCTTGTTGTCGTCACCACTGGAATTCCCGGTCGCCAGCCTGCCAATGACAACGAGATCGCGGGCAGCGGCGAGTCGGACAAGTCTGCCTTTGTTCTCATCACTTTCAAGCCCGATGCAAATCTGGCGGACATGGAAGCCCTGCTGAACGCGTCTGGCGCAAAAATCATTGACGGCCCCAGCGCGGCGGGCGCTTTCAAAATCGCTGTTTCCGCCGCCACAATCGCGGACTATGATGCGGTCTCGGCGGCGCTGGCAACATCGCCGCTTGTGCAGCTTTTGATCCCCGGAAGGAAGCCGGATGCGGCGAAGGAGCAGATTTGGCGGAAGCGTGCGGCGCGCCTGCGTCCCGCTTCTGACGGCTGCCTTTCTCACACTCGCGC
>JANMMM010000077.1:0-6715 GCA_031373225.1 Phyllobacteriaceae bacterium
CCCCCTTGCGGGGGAGATGCCGACAGGCAGAGGGGGGCGGCTCGCTCGGACCTATCCAATCTCTTGCAGGCCCGCCCATGCTCTCACCCGCCCTCATCGCCCAATTCGCCGCAATCACCGGCGTGCAGCACGCGCTGACCACCCCGCACGACATCGCCCCGCACCTCACTGAACAGCGCGACCTCTTCCACGGCAAATCCCCCCTTGTCCTCAAGCCCGGCTCAACCGCCGAAGTCTCCGCCATCCTGAAACTGGCAAATGAAACCCGAACCCCCATCGTGCCCCAAGGCGGCAATACCGGTCTTGTCGGCGGACAGGTTCCCGACGCCAGCGGCGGGCAGGTCATTGTCTCCCTGTCGCGCATGAACCGGATCCGCGAGATTGACGCCGAGGGCGAGTGCATCATCGCCGAGGCGGGCGTCATCCTCGATACGCTTTCAAAGATTGCTCAGGAGCATGGCCGCCTGTTCCCGCTCTGGCTCGGCTCGGCCGGAACCTGCCAAATCGGCGGCAACCTCTCTTCCAACGCCGGCGGCACGCAGGTTCTGGCTTATGGCAATATGCGGGACCTGTGCCTTGGGCTGGAAGTGGTTCTGCCGGGAGGAGATGTGCTGAACGGCCTGTCGCGATTGAAAAAGGACAATGCCGGCTATGACCTGCGCAATCTCTTCATCGGCGCGGAAGGCACGCTCGGCATCATCACCGCAGCTGTCCTGAAGCTTTATCCCGCGCCCAAGGGTAAGTCCGTCGCTTGGGTGGGCGTCGAAAGCCCGGAAAAAGCCCTGCAGCTTTTCCACGCCGCCCGCGCGGCGGGTGATCTGACCAGCATCGAACTTGTGGCGCGCATCGGCATGGAGTTCGCCCTGCGCCATGCCGGGGGGGCGCGCGAGCCGCTGTCCGTGGGCTCGCCCTGGTATGTGCTGCTCGAATATTCCTCGCACCGGTCTTCCGAGGACGCTGAGGAATCGATGCGGGTTCTGTTGGAAAAGGCTTTGGAAAATGGCTTCATCCTCGACGCCGCTATTGCTTCAAATCTGCGCGAGCAGGGCGAGTTCTGGAGCCTGCGGGAAAACCTCTCTCACGCCCAGAAGCCGGAGGGCGGTTCGATCAAGCACGACATTTCCGTGCCGGTGGCGAAAATTCCCGAGTTTATTCACAAAGCGGGCAGGGCGGTCCAAACACTCATCCCCGGCGCGCGCCTCGTCACTTTCGGCCATATGGGCGACGGCAACCTGCACTACAATATTTCCCAGCCAATCGGCGCGGACAAAGCCGCTTTTCTCGCCCGCTGGGATGAGGTCAACGCGCTTGTCCATAACATCGTTCATGAATTTTCTGGCTCGATTTCCGCCGAACATGGCATCGGACAGCTGAAAAAGGCCGAGCTGACTCGCTACAAGCAGCCCTTGGCGCTCGATCTGATGCGCCGGATCAAGGGCGTATTTGACCCGAATGGCATCATGAATCCCGGAAAATTAATTTAAGTCCCGGCCGATCTTCATTGACCTTGCCAAGACCTTTCGCAACCCTCCGGAAGGTCGCATTCCGCTAACCACTTGCAAAAGCAGTGAAAATTTAACCGAACTATTTAAGCCGGTTCGAGGAGGTCCGCCCCTATTGTCACTGCAACGAGGCCAGCAACAAACGGCCCGAGGAGAAGACCGGAAAACCGGCTCTCAAGAGTGACAGGGAAACGAAGACATGAACCAGGCACGCAAGCCCGTTTGGGCTGGCCGCAACATGCGGCTCGATCCGTTCCGCCTCCCGCAGGCGGTGACCTATGCGACCCGCGACGCCGACGGCGACGTGTCTTTCACCATTGACGAGCGCGGCGCGGTCATTAGGCGCGTCCTGCCCAACAGCCATCTCCCGATGTCCATCGCGCTGCCGCCGAAAGCGTTCAAAGGCGTGACGGCGCGGGCGATTGAAGATGCCGAGGGCGAGGTCACCGTGACGCTCGAACTCATGCACAATGACCCGCAATTGTCCGTGCCGCTGCTGGTCGCCGATGATTTCGACGACATCGCCGCCGACTGGCGCGCCTGGTCGGAAGCCTTCGGCCTGCCTATGATGCTGGTCGAAGCCGACGGCATCGCCCGCCCACTGGAGGAGAGCATCGGCCAGGTGAAAGCCCAGCCCGTCAAACCCCGCCGCCACCCGTCCAACGTCGCCGAGCGCCGCCCGCGCTTTCTGGCGCGGCGCAAGACGGGGGATCTGGGGCTGCGCGTTGTGGTCAATGGCGACGAGATGATATCGTTTGAGTAGGGATGTTCTCACGTTAATTGCGCGGGCGTGCGTCACATGCAAGTGGATGGAGACTGCGTAAAGGCGTTTGAGCTTATCCACCTCTGACGTTGTTCGAACATTTGTGATGACTTTGCTTGACAAATGTAGCACAGTGTTACTGATACAATGAGGTAGATCAAAGGTTGAACAGCCTTTCAAATGGTCATGTCTTCAATTCGATGCAGCAGGCGTCGAGAGATGTCGAACTACATGTAACCTCTAGCGATCAGTCCACAATTGTTTGTGCGGGCCGCGCTGCGGATGCGGACCAAGTTGCATCTCCTTGGTATCCAGTCGAATTCTGTTCGCCGCTTGAACGATGGCCTAACACGTTTTTGCGCCACGGATTTGCGGCAAATGTCATAACAGTTGCGGAATTGTCCAAGTTAAAAGCTTGGCCTGACGCAGTGACGGATTTTGTGGACGGCCTGCCAATCGACGAACATTGCCCTGCTTCTTGGCTGCGGGACTTGCGCTCGATTAGTGCGTGCATCTCGATGGTTGTGCATCTGACGTCCGATATTGCATCGAATAGGACGCCGGAGATTAAGAATCTAAGGCGACGGAGAACAGCCTACGCGTCTTATCCAACGCCGCCTGCCATAGCGCGCGTGATCGCGGCATACGTCCATGCACACTTGCCTCGTTCGGCTTGGGAACGAGTCATACTCGATCCCACAATCGAAGGAGCGCCGCTCCTTCTCGAATGTGCTCGTCTGTTCCACAATCGGGAGGGGATTCGGTTGATCGGGATCGACAAATCTCCCGCAGCGGTCGGCGCTTCACAGCGTATGTTTGATCGCGGGTCTGCGCTTTTTCCCGCAGCTCTGTTGAAGCCCGAGCTTTGTCTCGGCGATTCCCTTGCTTTGATGCGTAAACTCGGGCCAATAGACGCGCTTGTGAATAATCCTCCGTGGGGAGAGCGCCAAAAGAATGGTGTCCAGCGTTTTCCCGGCAATGCAGACCCATTTTGCCACTTCGTGGAACTCGGACTCAAACTACTACGTCCTGGCGCACCATTTGGGCTGATCTTGCCGGGACAGGCCATTAGTGCGCCTACGGCGCGTTCCCTACGAGTAAGACTCGGCGCTGACTGCGAGATCGACTGTGTTGCAACGCTTCCCAAGCACTGCTTCCCTCGCGCGACGGTCCGAGTTGTAGTGGTCCTTGGGCGTAAGAGAGGCGGAATACACTCAACCAAACTGGCGACCGTTTTCAACTTTCCGCTCGGTCAGCTTAATCGCGCGTCGGAGCTGCCCAAGATAACGATCATGCCGAGGGAAGCTTTATCAACTGGCGAAGGACGGCCTTGGCTCAGTTGCGTCACTCTTGGAGAAAGGTTCGAGCCGAAATCGGCGATTGTGGCACTGCAAGATTTTGCAAAGGTGACAAGTGGAATCGCGCCATACTGCCACGGCAAAGGAAGGCCTCCACAGTCAACTCAAGTCGTTGCCCGACAACCGTTCACTTTTACGACGGCGGAGCAAGGCGCAACGCCAGTTCTCCGTGGGCGCGACGTGCAACCATTTCATTGCCGGTCGCCTAGTGAGTTCATACTTTTGGGCCCCCATCTTGCTTTTGAATGCGGACATGCGCAGCAGCTTTTGAAGTCTAGAATTTTTTTGCGCGAAATATGCAGCCGCAATGGCGCGCTGGTTGCAAGTCCGGCACCTGCAGGAGCAGCGCCGCGCTACGGGCTTTTCTGTATAGCACTACCTGATAATGTCAGTCCTCTGGCGCTATGTGCTATACTGAACTCTAACGCCGCCGCGCGATTTGTCCGAACGACATGTGACGGTTTCTTTAAGGAAAGTTTCAACCGCATTCGAATTGGCGACGTGCGCCGTTTTCCCGTTCCTGAAAGACTACTATTCGATTGTGCTTGGGTCGAACGAATTGAGCGCCATTGCCGGAGACTGCTTGTTGAGTCGAGCATCTTTCGCCGGGCAAGGCTCAAAAGTGTCATTGACACTCTTGTCGAACGTGCTTTTGTTTGAACGGATTCGAAGTGATGGGAATTTGCTTTCGGATAGCGGCGAACATCGCTTTCCTCTTTTGCAACATGGGCCTTGCTCACACCAAGCCATCTTCGCTGCCGCCTTGCCTCGGCCCAGTTTTCGCCGCTGCTTCCATGCTTTTGGAGGCTAAGCAATTTGATCGCGCCCACGCCGTATTGGCACCTATGCTAGTAAAAGCAGATACCGTAGTTTGTGCCGCCGCGATGTCGGTGCAAATTGAGAGAACTCGCGAGGCTGTTCCCAAACCGAAGATGATCGATGAGGCTTGGGACAGGTTCAAAGAAAGCGGCGTTAATTTCGTTTTTTGGACCGCTGTTGCGGCTGCACTTTTTGTCGTAGGCGCAGTTATTGTCGGTTTTTTCCGCCTGCTGTCTGCGGCCAAGCGTAAATGGTTTAGGCCAACTTGGCGCATTTATAGAATTGCTGAGGGAGCCGATCATTCTATCGTGAATGCTTGGCGTATTGCCCTCAAGAACGGGCCAACAAGGGCTGACGCAAATGCGAACCTCCTAATTCAGTCTGGATTGCCACTGCCAAAGTCAATGGTGATTGGGGTCGGGCTGATGCCAAGCGAAGATATTTTCGAGGGTGCGCCGAATTTCCAAGGCATATCGCTCAGCTGGATGAGCCGCGTGCTCTCCATTCTTATGAGATATTGCCACAGTCCTCGCCGAACTTTGTCGTTAGCTATAACATCGCATGAAAAATCTGCTATTGTCACCATTGAAGCATGCGACGCAAACTCACACATCCGCACCGCTACAGGTGTTGCAGTTTGGACGAGCGACGCGGATGCTATGCAGGAGATTGAGAAGATGGCAACGGCATTGGCCCTGAAAACGAGCTATTTGATAGCAGACGGCGCGACTGACGGGAGTGTCGCCATGCAGTTGCGCTTGCGAGCGGGCATTGAGAAACTGAACGCCTATTCAGAGCAGAATGACGTGACAGCACTGCGGCAAGCAGCTGAGTCCTTTGAGTCAGCGCGCAGCTTATCACAAGGCGATCTTACGCCGATCCTTTATCAGGGGATTACATTTGAACTTCTTGAAGATCATGATCGCGCGCAACGATTGTTCGAGGAGATTGTCGGCCCGGCCCCGGTCACTGCTCAAGCCACTCATATCCAACTGCAGGCCTCCTACAATTTGGCAGTCAGCCATTTGCGTCGCTACAAGGCAAGGGCCGTCGTGGAGGCAACTGAGGGATTTGATCGCGTCGTCGCAGGCATTGCCGCGATGAACCAAGGGAGTCTGACCGAAGAAAAAATAGCAGTCAAGGCGTTCGCTTTGGCCGCAAGTGCGAACGCGAGGGCGCATTACTTTATTTTTTGGAACACTATCGGCGTTGAAGGGCCTCTGAGACTTGACGGTTGGAACACTGTCGAGCTGGCAAAGAAGCAGGTTGAACTCGCCGCATGGCAAAGGGATGCGGACACTCTTATTAGTGAGGCGGAGAAACAACTCAAATCAAATAATTTCGACAGCGAGGGAGTTTTTGGTATCCAGTTGAGCTGGCTCATCAACAACGCAAAAGGCAATCTCGCGCTCAATCGGGCCAAGTGCCAAGGTCCGGCTGGCGTAATTAATAGAGAGGAGATACTAAGGCAATCATTGGAGGCATTTCGCACGTGCGAGGCACTGGTTAAACCGGGCGTAGAGACTTTGACCAACATTGCGACGACCTTGCTCGAACTTAATCAGCCAACAGCTGCACTCGATTATACTCGCCGCGCACGAGAGTTGAACCCACAATACGAATATGCTTGGTTCCGAGAGTATGAGATTCAAGAACTCCGTAGTGATCATGTCGCCAAGTCATCACTCCTGCGCAAGGCAAACGATATCCTAGGCATCATCAATATTAGCGAGTTCCAGCAGAAATTTCGGGACTCTGGGGTAAGGTTCCATGAACGATGACACCGCATGGCGACCTACACGCCAATGGCGTCGTCATGTCTATTACAAGGTACAGATACGCGACAACATCTCGCTGGTTTGGCGAGACGAGAAACCGGCATTCGACAATATTGACCTTGCTCGCAGCTATATCGCAGAAAAGGTTCCACCCAAGGTAATGGCGCGAATAATGTCGGTGGACGGGCGAGTGCGAACCACAGTCGAGTAATCAGATGCTTAATGAAGGCTCACGGACGATCAAGTTGCCCCACTACGAATGGGGCTGAGGTCGATTGAGTTTTCAAACCAGCGGCTTCACCCACACCCAAAGCCCGCCAAACGCCAGCCCCAGAAATATCAGCAGCCCGACAATCGAATTCGACTTGAACAGTTTTAAACACTGGTCCGGATCGTCAATATCCAGCGTCCTGATCTGCCGCGCCATGTGGCTCGCCGCCGCGAGCAGCCCCGCAAGCGCCGGCATTGGCGCGATGGCGACGGCGAAACTGGCGG
>JANMMM010000087.1:0-41086 GCA_031373225.1 Phyllobacteriaceae bacterium
CTTCTCCCCGCAAGTGGCGGGGAGAAGGGGATAACCGCCTGCGCTGCCACTTCCCTTCTCCCCGTTCTCACGGGGAGACGGTGCCCCGACGGGGCGGATGAGGGGCAGCGCCGAGGTTCAATAGTTTATCTCAAAGAAACGGCAGCTCGGCGAGCGTCGCCGGTTCCGCCTTACCATCGCGCATGACAGTCACCCGGTCCCCCGCCTTGGCCGCAGCTGACACCAGCGCGAAGCCGATGTTTCTCTTCATCCGGTGGGACCAAATGATGTTGGTCATCGACCCGATCTTCGCGCCGCCTGCCAGAATGTCAAACCAGACGAAGGACGGACCTGCGGCGGCCTCATTGTCCAAAATGACGCCGAGCTGATGCCGCTTGACGCCCTCGGCTTTAATCCGCCGCAGCGCCTGAATGCCGACCGTGTCGTCCGGCACATTGAGGTCGACATACTTGCCCATGCGCACTTCGAAGGGGTTGGTGAAATCATCCGTGTCGCCGCCATAGGAGATGAGGCCGCTCTCGATGCGCTCGTGGACATTCGGATTGCCGGGGCCGATGTCCCAGGCTTTGCCCGCTTCCTTGACTATGTTCCAAAGCTCTGTGCCGCACGCGCCGTCCATCAGGTAGATTTCAAACCCGCCCTGCTTCGACCAGCCTGAGCGCGCCACGGCCACAGGGATGCCGTTGACCGCGGTCTCCTTGAACCAGAAATATTTCAGCGCCCGCACCCAATCGCCGAAGATTGAAGCGACAACGTCCTCCGCTTTCGGCCCCTGCACCGCGAGCGGCGAGACATCGGGTTCGGTGATCTCGACATTCAGCCCGCGCTCGGCGCAAATCGCCCGCGCCCAAAACAGGATGTTCGAGTCGGCAATCGACAGCCAGAACAGGTCGCCGGCGCGCTTCAAGACAATCGGGTCGTTGATCAACGTTCCCGCATGGTTGCACAGGGCGACATATTTGCCCTGGCCTTCGACGCACTTGGTGAGATCGCGTGTGCACAGGATCTGCGCCAGCCGCGCCGCATCCGGACCCTTCAGCTGAACCTGCCGCTCGACCGCGACGTCCCACATCGATACGCCTTGGATGATGCGCCAATATTCTTCCTCCGGTTTGCCAAAGCCGGTCGGCATCAGCATGTTGTTGTAGGTGGTGAACGAGGTGACCCCCTCGGCCACCGTCGCCTCGAAAAAGGGCGACGGGCGCAGGCGCGCGGATGGGTAGATAGAAAACATCAGGGCCTCCCGGAAAGCGCTGTCAGTGCCGCCGGGTGACAATTGGGTCAAATGATGATTATTCACCCAATGACCCCACAAAAGTTATGGATCAATCATGCATGATCTGCCGCCGCTGCCCTGGCTGCGCGCCTTCGAAGTCTCCGCCCGGCATCTCAGTTTCACCTCTGCCGCGCAGGAGCTGGCGCTCAGCCAAGCCGCCGTTTCCAAGCAAATCAAACTCCTGGAGCTGAAGCTCGGCGAGCCGCTGTTCCACCGCTTCCCGCGCAGCCTTGGCCTGACCAAAGCGGGCGAAGCTTTCCTGCCGAAAGTGCAGCACGCATTCGAGAGGCTCTCGGCGGGCGCCAGCGAAGTCTTCGGCCCGCGCCGCAGCGATGTGCTCACCATTCGCTGCGCGGTAGGTTTCGCGGTTAACTGGCTTGCGCCGAGGCTGCCGGATTTCATGGCGAGGCATCCGGACATAGCGCTGCGGCTGATTTCAAGCGTCTGGAATGAGGGCGGCGGGAGCGGCGCGATTGATTTGGATATCCGCTATGGCGATGGCAATTGGCCGGGCGTGCAGTCTGAACGGTTGACCCGCGAGGCGCTGCGGCCAGTGTGCAGTCCGGAGCTGCTTGAAGGCGGACATTTGAACACGCCTGTCGACCTAGTCAGACACAGGCTTATCCATGTGCTGGGTTACAAAGAAGGCTGGGCGCTATGGCTGAAGAAGGCGGGCGTGCGAGAAGCCCCCGCGAACCCCAGCCTGCAATGCGACGCGTCCCTTATGGCCTTCGGGCTTGCCGCGCAAGGGGCGGGGGTGGCGCTTGGCAGGACATCGATGGTCGGGCCGGAGCTGAAAAGCGGACGGCTGGTTGCGCCGTTTGATTTGGCGGTGCCGGTGGACGAAGGGTTTCATCTGATGTCGGATGACGCCCGGCAGAATGGCGCTCACGCAGCTGCGTTTCGGCAATGGATTCTGGGGGTGGCGGGGTAAAGTCTGGGTCGTTGGGACAAGTCCGACGACCCAGACTTCATCGCAACACCCCGCCGCCTGAGAGGCCATTGGCTCTCCAAACGTTGACTTTGCGCCTCTGCGCGGCATTTCTCCCGAAAGACATCACAACATAAAGCCAGCTCATGTTACCGGCACAAAACCCCACCCGCGCCCACGGACTGGCGCTTTTGGAGCGTTTCGTTCCGGCTATGGGCCAGCGCTACACGAAAAGCCGGAATTTTGATCATGGTGCGGGAAGGCACAGCGCTGTCTCAACGCTCTCGCCCTATGTGCGCAGGCGCCTGGTCCTGGAAGAAGAACTGGCAGCCGAGGCGGTTCGCGCGCATGGTTTTAACGGTGCGGAAAAGTTTGTCGAGGAAGTGTTTTGGCGAGGTTATTTCAAAGGGTGGCTGGAGCGCCGTCCGCAGGTCTGGGCCAGCTACGCCGAAGGCCTTGCCAGCGATCTGGCAGTATTGGAGCAAAACCGGCGTCTGCGCAAAGCCGTGGCGGCGGCTGAAGCGGGCGAGACGGGCATTGCGTGTTTTGACACATGGGCTGAGGAGCTCTTGACGACGGGATATGTGCACAATCACGCCCGCATGTGGTTCGCCTCCATTTGGATATTCACGCTCAACCTGCCTTGGCGGATAGGCGCTGACTTCTTTTACCGGCATCTGCTGGATGGGGACCCGGCTTCCAACACGCTCGGCTGGCGCTGGGTGGCGGGGCTGCACACACGGGGAAAACCGTACGAGGCCAAGGCCTGGAACATAACAACTTTCACCGCAAACCGCTTTCAGCCGCATGAGGGTGAATTCGCCCGCGATGTGCGAGGCTTAGAGGATGAAGAGCCGGAAGGCCTGCCGCCCGTCATGGCGCTGCGCCCGGATAATACGCCCAAGACTGGCGTGCCCTCTTTGCTATTGCTGACGGAGGAGGACTGCAGGCTGGAAGACTTCAATCTTGCCGCTTACGACATACGCGCTTCCGCCACGCTCGCCGCCAGCCATCTGCGCTCGCCGCGCCCGGTGTCTGAAAATGTGACGGCCTTTGAAGCGGGCGCTTTGCAGGACGCCGCCGCCCGCGCGGGCGTTGCCGCAATGTCAATGCGGGCGGGGCTGCCGGATGATTTGGCGCTCTGGGCAGCCCGCGCAGGCGCAACGCAAGTCATCACGCCCTATGCCGCGCAGGGACCGCTCTGCGATTGGCTCCACGCAGCCGCGCCCTCCTTAGCCGATAAAGGCATCACGCTTGCCGAGCTGCGGCGCGATTGGGATGCGCTGATCTGGCCACATGCAACGGCGGGATTTTTCAAGGTGAAGCAGCAGATTCCGCGTATTCTTGAAAGAGTTCTGGCGTGAAACCAATAACCAGAACCGCAGCGGATCTGTCGCTGCCGGCAATCAGCGACATCGTTGAAATGGCGCTGAGCGATCATATCGCGTTCCGAATGATTCTCGATCAGCACGGCCTCACCCCCGATCAGGTCAAAGCGCTGATGCGCCGCGAACTCAAACCCGGCAGCTACCGGGCATGGCGCAAGCGCGTGCGGGCATTTGGAGACCGGCGGGCACATTACAAATAAGGCGAGGCCGCCTCACCCGCCCGCCTTGAGCTCCAGCCGCCGCCTGTGCAGCACCGGCTCGGTATAGCCGTTCGGCTGCGCCAGCCCCTTGAACACAAGATCGCACGCCGCCTGAAACGCGATGGATGAGCCGAAGTCCGGCGCCATGGGCTTGTAGAGCGGATCGCCCGCGTTCTGCCCGTCCACGACTTTCGCCATCCGCTCCAATACGCCGAGCACCTGCGCTTCGTTCGTCACGCCATGGTGCAGCCAGTTGGCGATGTGCTGGGAGGAGATGCGCAGCGTGGCGCGGTCTTCCATCAGGGCCACATTGTTGATGTCCGGCACCTTCGAGCAGCCGATGCCCTGGTCCACCCAGCGCACGACATAGCCAAGAATTCCCTGCGCATTGTTCTCGAGTTCGTTCAGCACTTCCTCCGGCGGCCAGTTGGTGTTTTCCGCGACCGGGACCGTCAGAATATCATCGAGGCTCACCTTCGGGCGGGACTTCAGCTGCGCCTGCACGGCGTGGACATCGACCATATGGTAGTGCGTGGCGTGCAGTGTCGCTGCCGTTGGTGAAGGAACCCAGGCGGTGTTGGCACCGGCTTTCGGGTGGCCGATTTTGTGCTCCAGCATGGCGGCCATCAGGTCGGGCATGGCCCACATGCCCTTGCCGATCTGCGCATGGCCGTCGAGGCCGCACTGAAGGCCGGTGTCGACGTTCCAGTTTTCATAAGCGGCGATCCATTTCGACACCTTCATCGCCGCCTTGCGCACCATCGGCCCGGCCTGCATCGACGTGTGCATCTCGTCGCCCGTGCGGTCGAGGAAGCCGGTGTTGATGAAGGCGATGCGCTCGGAGGCGGCGCGGATGCATTCCTTGAGGTTGACCGTCGTGCGGCGCTCCTCGTCCATGATGCCCATTTTGATCGTGTTCTTGGCCATGCCGAGAGCGGCTTCAACACGGGTGAAAATTTCGACGGCGAAGGCAACTTCTTCGGGGCCGTGCATTTTGGGTTTGACGAAATAGCAGGAGCCGGTCCGCGAGTTTTGGCGGCGGCCTTCCGGGCCGATGTCGTGCAGGGCGATCACCGACGTGACCATCGCGTCCAGAATGCCTTCAGGCACTTCCGAACCGTCGGGCAGCAGGATCGCCTGGTTGGTCATCAGATGACCGACATTGCGCACCAGCATCAGCGAGCGCGAGCGCATCAGCTTTTCCGCGCCGTCCGCGCCGGTGTAGGGATAATCCGGATTGAGCGCGCGGGTGAAGGTTTTGTCGCCCTTCTTAACTTCTTCAGTGAGATCACCCTTCATCAGGCCGAGCCAGTTGCGATAGGCCTCGACCTTGTCCGCCGCGTCCACGGCAGCGATGGAATCTTCGAGATCCATGATGGTGGTGAGGGCGGATTCAAGGACGACATCGGCGATGCTGGCGGCGTCGGTTGATCCGATGGGATGGTCCTTGTTCATCGTCACGCCGATATGCAGGCCGTTGTTGACAAACATAAGCGCTCGGGGCGCGGCGGCGTCGCCCTTGTAGCCGTCGAACTGTGCGGGGGTGGAGAGGCCGGTGACTGAGTTGTCCAAAAGGGTGATGAGAAGGGTGCCATTCTGGACGGCAAAGCTCTTGACCTTTGTCCAGCCGCCCGCCGCAAGCGGCAGGGCGCGGTCAAGGAAATCACGCGCCCAAGCGATGACTTTCGCGCCGCGCGCCGGATCGAAGCCGCCTGATTTGGGCGGGTCGCCAAGCGCGTCCGTCCCATACAGCGCGTCATAGAGTGAACCCCAGCGGGCGTTGGCGGCGTTCAGCGCATAGCGGGCGTTCATCACCGGCACGACCAGTTGCGGTCCGGCGATGGAAGCGATCTCGGCATCGACATTTTCGGTGGTGACTTTGAAATCCGGGCGTTCGGGGACCAGGTAGCCAATCTCCGTCAGGAAAGATTTGTATCCAGGCATGGCATAGCCGGTCGGGCGTTTGGCTATGTGCCATGCGTCGATCTTAGCCTGCAGCTCATCGCGTTTTTTCAGCAGCGCGGCGTTTTTCGGGGCGAGGTCTTGGAGGATGGCGGCGAGGCCGGACCAAAATGTGTCTGCCGTCACGCCCGTGCCGCCGATCACCTCGCTGACGATGAATTCGTGCAGCGCCTTGTCGATTTTCAGTCCGGCGATTTCAATGCGCGCGCTCATCCGACGGATACCTCTCAAAAAACCTGCCGCGTTTCACCATAGGCGGCCCGAAGGGTCAATTGGAGAAAAGACGCATCAGGGTTTTCCCAGTCTCGGCCGTCCGGTGGCGATGGCGGTGATGCTGGCATCGACAAATTTGCGCAGGCCCTCGATGAAGGCCTCGTTCACCGACACAGCGGCATCGACATGCGCGTCCTCTGCGCCCGCCTCCTCTGCCCTCAGCAGCGCCAGCTTCTCGGCTTCCGTTCGGGCAAACGCGATGGCGGTGTTTTCTGCGCCGAAGTCCTGCACCAACCCGCCCACCGTCACGCGAAAGCAGTCTTCGCGAGGGGCCTCAATGCTGGCGGTGACGGTGACGCGCACTTCGCCGACGACGGCGCCAACGGCATTGGCGACATCGGCATGCGGCGGGATGATTGATTGTGTTGAAAGCAGCGCTCCCACAGCCGGATAGATCAGTCCCGCAGACGCGCCGAGGCCGATCACCGGGCGGTCGAGCGAGACGCTGAGACGGGCGACGCCATGACTGCCGTCAAGCGCCGACTGGATTGTGGCGTGGGCGACGGTTTCCGGGCCTTCGAGGCCGGATTCGGCGAAAGCGGTTTCCAGCACGAGTTCGGCGGAGCGGCGCTCGAGCTGGGTGATGACGCGCTCGGCGATCTCCGCGCCGGAGGCGGCGATGGGGCGGCCTCTGCCGTCGCGTTTGCGGGCGAAAAGCTCGGAGGCCTTCTGCGCCGCCTCCAGGTCGCCGTTCGACTGTTTGCCCAACACATGCTGCGCGTCGGTCGGGGTGAAGCCTGCGACGAGAACCAGACCGCGCGCGACAAGGCGGGCCAGCGCGGCGCTTTGGGAGGCGGAGGTGAGGACGCGGTCGAGCGGCTGGGGGATGGCAGTGAGCTTATCGTAAAGCGCCGCTTCACCGTCGGAAAGGCCAGCGGAGAAGCGGTCGGACAGGCCGGTTCTGTGGGCGAATTTTCCGTCGAGCCGGTTTGGGTTTTCCTGTTTCAGCTGCCGGTCCAGCGCGCTCAGCACCTCTTCCCGGTGCAGCGATGCGGCAAGCGCCAGCGGCAACAGACGGTGGGGGCCGAGCGTCAGAACTGGTTCGAGGCCTCCTTCGGAGAGCGCCACTTCGGAATCGCCGCCTAGGCCATGCGTGCGCATAGCGACGGCTTCGACCATGGTGCGGAAGCCGCCAACCGTCGCGCCGTCGGGGTCAAGGCGCGGATGGCCATCTATCAAAAGCGCAACGTCGGTTGTTGTGCCGCCAATATCGGAGACGATGGCGTCTTTAAGGCCAGACAGGTAGCCCGCGCCGACAAGGCTTGCAGCGGGGCCGGACAGAATGGTCTCAATTGGACGACGTGCGGCAAAACCTGCCGAGACGAGCGCCCCGTCGCCGCGCACAAGCATCAGCGGGGCTTCAATGCCACCAGTGTTGAGAAAGCTTTTTGTGGCGTCGATCAGGCGGCCGATCATGTCGACAAGTCGCGCGTTGAGCAGCGTTGTCAGCGCGCGGCGCGGGCCGCCGAGTTTGGAGGAAAGCTCGTGCGAGACGGTGACCGGGAGATCGCATCTGTATTGTATGAGTTCGCGCGCGGCGATTTCATGCGCCGGATTGCGGACGGCGAACATGGAGGCGATGGCGATGCCGGAGACGGATTGCGCCAGCTGGGGAAGCGCCGCTTCCAAAGCTGACAGATCGAGCGGCGCGGCGTTGCCATGCGCATCATGGCCGCCGGGGCACAGGATCAGCGGGTCCTTGCCGAGCGCCTCCGCCAGCCCGTCGCGCTTCAGGTCGCGCTCGTGGAAGCCGATTGATATCAGCGCGACGCGGCCGCCCTGGCCTTCAACCAAGGCGTTGGTGGCGAGTGTCGTGGACATCGAGACGAGGGCGATGTCCTTGGGGTCCGCATTTGCTGCGGCGAGAACTTTGCCTGCCGCTTCCGAAATGCCGATGCTTAAGTCATGGCGCGTGGTCAGCGCTTTGGCCGAGGCGACAACGCCGCGAGCCGGGCAGAACAGCACGGCGTCCGTATAAGTGCCGCCCGTGTCGAGGCCAAGCCGCAGCCGCGTGTCGTCATGTGGATTCATTCAAAGCCGCCCCGCCGTTCGCCGCCCGCTTTAGGGCAAGACGAGCGCGGCGGGAAGGCTCAATCACTTGTTCGCCATTTGGCGGGCGACGGTCTCGATATCGCCCGCCTTGAGGCCGATATCGGCGCGGTCGCGCGGGCTCATGCTATGGAGAAATTCGAGATGCTGCCTGATCCTGCGATCGGCGGCGCGCTGACGCGCGTTGATAAGGCCTGAGAAAAAACCCATGATACCTGCTCCTTCTGGTTTGCGCCAAATCAATAGCGCACATGTAAGATGGGTCTGGCATGTAGTTTGTGGCAGTGCTGCATGTGCATGGCTGGCATGTCAAAAAGGGCGGACAGCGGAGCAGCGATGAGACCGGAAAGGCGCAGAATCTTCCTGTCGGCGGCAAAAGCCGGCGCGGCTCTGCTCGCGGCTTTTGTCCTTTTCGCCTACTTTGTCCTGCCCCTGATTTGGACACATTTCGAGCACGAACCCGCGCTTGCCGGCTTTTCGATGCAGACAGAGACGGCGCAGCATATTCCAGGCGATCCTTTGAACGTTGGCTTGGTTGGCAGCCGGAACGAAGTGACTTCGGCGTTTCAGCAAATTGGCTGGCTGCCCGCTGATGCGCTGAGCTTGAAAAACGACCTCGCCATCGCCGGCAGCGTGGTTCTGGACCGCGCCTACGACGCGGCTCCTGTCAGCTTCCTGTTTTTTCAGGGCCGGCATCAGGATTTGGCATTTGAAATGCCGGTCGGCGACAGCGCGGAACAGCGCATTCATGTCCGGCTCTGGAAGGCGCTGGAGCAGGGCTTGGAGGGGCGGCCTGTCTGGCTCGGCGCTGTGTCTTTTGACAAGGGCGTTGGGCTCAGCCATCTGACAGGACAGATCACCCACCACATAGACGCAGATGTGGATGCGCAGCGCGATGCGCTTGTCAAAGCGCTCACCGGGGCGGGGATTGTGGCGGGGCTTTATCAGGTGTCCGGCGTTGGCCCGACGCTGACGGGGCGCAACGGAGAAGGCGACCGGTTTTTCACCGATGGCGAATTGACGGTTGCCGTGCTGCGCGCCGGGGCTTCGCGCGGGGACATTTCGCCTGAAATCATGGAAAACCCGCCGCTGTTCCGCCTGAAACAAACGATTTGGTCGGTGTTTTCCGGCGGTCAGGGCAGATAAAATGGCTATTTGCGGTCGGCGTGCCCAAGATCGCGCGCGGGGTCGATGACGTCTCGCACCAGCTGCTTCAGAACTTTGGCTTCCGGAAAACTCTGCCTTTCCTTGCGGTCCCAGATCACTTCACCATCGACGCCGATGGTGAATATCCCGCCGGTTCCAGGAATGAGCGCCACTTCGCCAATATCATCGCCAAATGTCTGCAAAAGCTCCTGTGCCATCCATGCGGCGCGCAGCAGCCATTGGCACTGAGTGCAGTAGGTTATGGCGATGCGCGGTTTCATGACTTCCTGTCAGGCGAATATCCGCAAGGGCGCGCCGTCATCGGCGCAGCCAAGCTTTGACTGCGGCTGGAGACCGTCCAGCGCGGCGCGCGACATTCGGTGTTTCATTTCATTGAGGCAATCGACGAGAAGGTCGAGATCGACCGCGCCATGGCGGGAGAGCGAAACGTCCAGACCGTCCACCGGGCCGCCGCGATCCAGAAAATCGCAGATGACTTTGTCGAGTTGTTCGCGTCTGTCGAACCGTTCAGCCATGATAAGGCAGCATGCCCCAAAACCCTGAAAAAAGTGTGCGCCCGAAAGGTCAACAGACCGTTAAGAGGCCGCGCGGGTCCTGATCTCCACTTTGTCGGGATAGAAGGCGACATGGCGGTCAATCGCAGCCATCTGGTCGAATGGGTCGTCATAGCCCCAGACCGCGTTCTGCGCCTCACAGTCCTGGGTTTTCAGCGTCCAGTAGCGGGCAGTGCCTTTGAACGGACATTTGGTCCGGCGGTCGGTTTCAAGGAAATATTCCATCTTGCAGTCGGCGCGGGGCACATAGAAACACGCCGGGTAGGAAGCCTCCTGCATCCGGATGGCGCGCACTGTGTCGGCGACCAGCGCGCCTTTGAACAGGACTTGGATGCGGACGGGCTCGGGGGTGAGCGTGATCACATGGCCGGGATTGGCGGCAAAGGCGGGGGATGGGGGCATCTGGGCTGCTGTCCTTTCGATTGAGCCGCTTGCGCGTTGAAGCTATTGACGCTGACACAGTAAAACACGATATTTCAGTCACGAAAACTACCTGATTGGAGAGCAAGAGTGAACCAGAAACTGCTCTGCTACGCCCATGGACGCGATGACAACTGGGAGGCGATCTGCGTTGATTTTGATTTGGCGGTGCAAGGCAAGTCCTTTAACGACGTGCAGGACAAACTTAGCAAAATGGCAAAATCCTACCTCGAAGACGCCATGAAGGAAGATCCGGAAACAGCTCAACGTTTGCTGAGCAGGCGGGTTCCTTTACTGACGCGGACGAAACTTGCTGTCTTGCTGTTCTGGCGTCTCATGACAGGCGCCAACAGCGGGAAGGGCAATTATTACGCCGGCTATGACATGCCGTGCCCCGCCTGAAATGCACTGGAAAAGCCGTCATTGACATATTGCTGGCACACGGATTTGTGCTGCATCGGCATGATGGAACCAGCCACCGCCGATTTCGCGGCGAAGTGAATGGCAGGGTGATGTTCGTTGATGTGGCGGTTCACAGTTTGAGCGATGATATTCCCATTGGCACTTTGGCATCAATTGTCCGCCAGTCTGGCTTGCCAAAAGGACTGTTTATGAAATGAACGACCTCACTGATTTTTCGAGCAAACTGTAATGACACTCACCGGCTTCATCACCTATTCCGCCGCGCTCGCCCTCGCCGTCGCGGTGCCCGGCCCCGGCATTGTCGCCATGGTGGCGCGCGGGCTTGGGTCCGGCTTCCGCGCCACGCTGCCGATGGCGCTGGGCATTGCGCTCGGCGATCTGGTGTATCTGACCGCAGCCGTGCTTGGCCTCGCCTATATCGCGCAGACGTTCGGGATCATCTTCATGGCGTTCAAATACGCCGGTGCGGCCTATCTTGCGTTTCTGGCTTACAAGTTCTGGACGGCGGGCGTCGGCATTGAAAAGGTTGAGGCGCGGCGGGCGGAGGGGCCGTTTGTGTCGTTCATGTCGGGCTTGATGGTGACGCTCGGCAATCCGAAAGTCATGGTGTTCTATCTGGCGCTCTTACCGGCGATCATTGACCTGTCCACTGTAACGCTGAATGATTATCTCGTTCTGCTGGTTCTGACCACGGCAATTCTGCTGATCATTCTTCTGCCATACCTTGCGCTCGCGACGCGCACCCGTGCGCTTTTGCAGACGCCCGTGGCGTTGAGGCGCATCAGCCGGACGGCGGCGTGCTTCCTCGGCGGCGCGGCGCTGGCGATTGCGGCGCGGGCCTGAGAACCGCAATCTTGGCAATGGACCAGTGGCGGAATGAAATTCTGCGGCGCGGGGAAATTTCTGTTCAATAGCCCTCGTTTTTCTGCGCACCCAGTATAGACTATCGTCAAATTTCGGGGAGAAAAACCATGAGCGAGACCAGAAAACCGGGCCGCGGCCGCATCTATAATTCCATCATCGAAACCATTGGCGACACGCCGATTGTGCGGCTTGATAAATTTGCCAAGGAAAAGGGCGTTGACGCCAATCTCCTCGCCAAGCTGGAGTTTTTCAACCCGATCGCGTCGGTGAAGGACCGGATCGGCGTCGCCATGATCGAGAGCCTTGAGAAACAGGGAAAGATCACGCCCGGCAAGACTGTTCTGATCGAGCCCACATCCGGCAACACCGGCATCGCGCTGGCTTTTGCGGCGGCGGCGAAGGGCTACCGGCTCATTCTGACCATGCCGGAGACCATGTCGGTCGAGCGGCGCAAGATGCTGAAGCTTCTGGGCGCGGAGCTGGTGCTGACCGAAGGGCCGAAGGGCATGAAGGGCGCCATCGCCCGCGCCACCGAGCTTTTGGCGGAAAATCCCGGCGCGGTGATGCCGCAGCAGTTTGAAAACCCGGCCAATCCCGAAATCCACCGCAAGACCACGGCGGAGGAAATCTGGAACGACACGGACGGCGGCATCGACATTCTTGTCGCCGGCATCGGCACCGGCGGCACGATCACCGGCGTCGGCCAGGTGCTGAAAGCCCGCAAGCCGGGTGTCAAAATCATCGCCGTCGAGCCGGAAGCCTCGCATGTCCTGTCTGGCGGCGCGCCGGGGCCGCACAAGATTCAGGGCATCGGCGCGGGCTTCGCCCCGGCCATTCTCGACACGAGTGTTTACGATGAGGTGGTGCAGGTCACCAATGAGGAATCATTCGAAAACGCCCGCCTCGTCGCGCGGCTCGAAGGCGTGCCGGTCGGCATCTCCTCCGGCGCGGCGCTGGCGGCGGCGGTGAAGATCGGGTTGCGGCCGGAGAACAAGGGCAAGAACATCGTCGTGATCATTCCCTCGTTCGCCGAGCGCTATCTGTCGACGGCTTTGTTTGACGGGCTGGAGGCATGATGAGCGGTTCCCAAGCGCCTGCGTACAGCAAGGTAAAGTTCTTTTAGCAAGTTGTTGGGTGGGGACTGAGCAGCCCGATGAAAATACGCCGACAAAGAAGACACATTCTTGTAAAGGTAGCTGAAGCCAACTCTGCAGCTTCGAACCACTTATCTCGTCCGACTCAGAATCCCGAGCTGCCTGATGGCGACTTATATCAATCTTGGGCAAAAGCGGCGAAGATTGACTCTAAGCTTGCCAGCGGGCGGAAGCTCCAGAGCGAACCACCCTTCAACAAGGATGGGAACTACGACGAGCGCTATGCCGGTGGAAGAGAACTAAATAAATGGAAGCGAGATTATGACAACTTGCTCGCTTCAGAAACCCGAATGAAACTGGCCTTTGAGTCTCGGTCGGGGTTGTTTTTGCTGCTAGAACATCGGGTGCCAAAATAGGATTACTTTGGCGACCGAATTACCTCTCGCCGTCATTCCGGGGCCGCGCAGCGGAACCCGGAATCCAGAGATGGGATGCTCGCAAGGGAGCTGAAATGGTTGGTTTGGCGGGCCTGAAATCAGTCCGCGCAGGTGCGAAACTTCGATCTTCGCCACTCTGGATTCCGGGTTCCGCTTCGCGGCCCCGGAATGACGGATTTGAGCCGACGGCCGGCAAAGCGATTCCATTTGAGCCGCCGACGCTCTAACGCGAACCGCCCCTGTCGATGATGGCGCTCGTATTGTCCATCAGCTTGCGCACCGCGAGCCGCGCGGCCTGCGGCTTTTGCTTGCGGATGCAGCGTTCGATGACATTGTGAAGATTCTGCGCGTGATGCAGGTCGTTGGCCTCGCGGGTGACATATAGGAAAAGCTTGTCCAAAGCTGATTCAATCAGCACGCCGAGCGGGAACAAAAGCTCATTGCCGGAGCCTTTCAAGATGGCGAGGTGGAAGCGCACGTCGGCTTCGGTGCGTTCCGGCAGCGACTGCGCCTTCGCCATGTCGGCGCAGGCGGCGCTGATAACGGCCATCTGCTCCGCGCTGCGGTGTTCCGCCGCCAGCGCCGCCGCCTCCGGCTCAATGATGTAGCGCAGCTGGTGCAGGGCTTTGAGGAATCCCCGCTGGTCCGGCCCCTGCGAATACCAGTTCAGAATATCGCGGTCGAACAGGTTCCAGCGCTCGCGCGGCTCGACGCGGCTGCCGATTTTCGGACGCGAGCTTAGAAGGTTTTTCGCCATCAGCATTTTGACGGCTTCACGCACGGCGGAGCGCGAGACTTTGAAACTTGCAGCCCATGCGGCTTCGTTGGGCAGCACGGAGCCGGGCGGATAGTCGCCGCGCACAATCCTGAGGCCGATTTCCTGCGCGATGGATTCATGGACGCTGCCGCCCATGCGGCGGCTGCCGCGCGCTGGCGCTGCGCCGGGCGGCGCGTCTTTGCGAAAAAGCTCGGCAGCCTGTGTTTTCGTCTTTTCCATTGGCCCCTACTATACGCCCTTGGCCAGCCTATTCGCTCTGGCGGAAATTGCGCACCCGGTCGAACAGAACCGCCAGAAGAATCGCGCCGCCAATGAAGACGCCCTGCCAGAAGGCATTGATGCCGAGAAGGCCCAGACTGTTGCGGATGATCTCAATCAGCGCCGCGCCGATCAGCGCGCCGATCGCCGTGCCGATGCCGCCCGCAAGGTTTGCCCCGCCGATAACAGCTGCGGCGATGACCTGCAGCTCGAGGCCGGTGCCGATGTTGGTGGTGATCGCGCCGAGCCAGCCGGTCTGGATGATGCCGGCAATGCCCGCCGACAGGGCTGACAACATATAGACCGCGACTTTGATTCTGCGCACCGGCACGCCGGTCAGCGTCGCCGCGTGTTCATTGCCGCCGATGGCGTAAAGATAGCGGCCAAACTTGGTCCAGCGCAGCATGAAGCCGGTGACCAGCGCCAGCACAATCATGTAAAGAACCGGGTTGGCGATGCCGAAAAACCACGCCCCGCCGCCCAGAGCCAGAAGCTTGTCATGGTCCGGGCCGAACTGGAAAACCACCGTGTTGCCGGACGTGACCATGGCAAGGCTGCGCCCGATGGACAGCATGCCGAGCGTCACGACAAAAGGCGGGAAGCCGAGATAGGCGATCAGCGCTCCGTTAAACGCGCCGACGATCAATGCCGTCGCCACGGAGGCCAGGATGCCGATTTCGATGCTGTAACCGGCATGCATGACGACGCCCAGCACCATCGAACACAGGCACAGGACCGAGCCGACCGACAGATCGATGCCGCCGGTGATGATGACCAGCGTCATGCCAAGCGCGATGATGGCGACGAACGTGACGTTGCGGGTGATGTTGTAGAGGTTCTTGGTGGTCGCAAATGAATCGGTGGCGAAAGACAGGAACAGACAGGCGAGTATCACCGCGATGAATACCCAGAATGTCTGGCTGCCGAGCTTCTCCGCCAGCCAGGTCTGCTGCTTCTGCTCAATCGTCTTGTCGAGAGTGATGGTCATGTCCGTCCTTGCTTAAGCATGTTCAATGGCGCCGGTGATGAGGCCGGTGACTTCTTCAGGCGAACTCGCTTCGATCCTTTTGTCCGCGACTTTTCTGCCGCGCCGCAGCACGACGATGCGGTCGGCGACGGTGAACACATCCGGCATGCGGTGGCTGATCAGCACGACGGCGATGCCCTGATCGCGCAGCAGGCGGATGAGGTTCAAAACTTCCGCGACCTGCCGCACCGAGATCGCCGCCGTCGGCTCGTCCATCAGCACGATCTTCGGGTTTGACAGCCGCGTGCGGGCGATGGCGACGGCCTGACGCTGGCCGCCGGACATTTTCTTCACAAGATCGCGCGGGCGGGTTTCGGATTTCAGTTCGGCGAAAATCTCCCCGGCGCGCCTGTACATTGCGGCATAGTCGAGCACCTTGAACGGACCGGGACCGGCGCGCAGCTCGCGGCCGAGGAAGACATTGGCGGCCGCCGTCAAATTGTCACACAGCGCCAAGTCCTGATGCACGATTTCAATGCCGTGCTGACGCGCCTCGACCGGCTTGTGCAGGATAAGTTCCCTGCCTTCCATGCGCATCGCGCCATGGCTTGGGCGGAAATTGCCTGCGATCATTTTGACCAAAGTCGATTTGCCCGCGCCATTGTCGCCCATCAGGCCAATGACCTCGCCCGGATCGAAAGACAGCGACACATCGTTGACCGCCTGGATGGCGCCGAAGTTTTTGGAAATATTGCTGAGTTCGAAAATCGCCACCCAATCGCTCCCGCCCAAGGCTTTTTCAAGGATTAGCCAAGCCGTTCAACGCCGTCAATCAACAAGCGTCTATTTCCATTAAAATCGGTATTGTCTGATAAATAGCGATTGACGCGGCAAAATAGGCGTTATTAGATGCGCTGGTATTTCGCGGCAGGCGCGCCCCGCGCCTGTCTGTTTAACGGGAGAGAGAAGATGAAGAAAATACTCATGCTCACCGCTGCGGTTCTGGCGCTAAGCGCCGGGTCGGCGATGGCGAAGAAGCAGCTCGTCATTGTCGTCAAGGGCCTCGACAATCCGTTCTTTGAGGCCATCCATCAGGGCTGCGAGAAGTGGAACAAGGAAAACGCCGATTCAGAATATGAGTGTTTCTACACCGGCCCTGCCTCAACGTCCGATGAGGCCGGCGAGGCGCAGATTGTGCAGGACATGCTTGGCAAGGCCGACACCGTCGCCATGGCGATTTCGCCGTCGAACGCCAAGCTGATCGCCCAGACGATCAAGACCGCCAACACGACGATACCAATCATGACGCTGGATGCCGATCTTGCCAAGGAAGACTCGGCATTGCGCAAGACCTATCTTGGCACCGACAATTATCTGATGGGCTTCAAGATTGGCGAGTATATCAAAAAAGCCAAGCCGAACGGCGGCACGGTCTGCACGATCCAGGGCAATCCCGGCGCTGACAACATTCTGCGCCGCGCCCAGGGCACGCGCGACGCGCTGAGCGGAGTAAAAGACCTTGCGGCGCTTGCCGGTGAAGGCGGATGGACCGAAGTCGCGGGCTGCCCGGTATTCACCAATGATGACGGCGCCAAGGGCGTGCAGGCGATGACCGACATTCTCGCCGCCAATCCCAAGCTCGACGCATTCGCCATTGAGGGCGGCTGGCCGCTGTTCGGCGCGCCGCAGCCGTACCGCGACCTGTTCAAGCCGCTGGCCGAGCGCATCGCCAGCAACGACTTCGTCATCTCCGCCGCCGACACGATCGGCGATGAGGTGGCGATCGCCGGTGAAGGGCTTGTGACCGCACTCGTCGGTCAGCGCCCGTTCGAAATGGGCTACAAGGCCCCGACGGCGATGATCGCGCTGGTCAAGGGCGAAAAGGTGGATGATCCGATTTTCACCGGCCTTGACGAATGCACCAAAGACACCGTCGCGACCTGCATTCAGAAATAGCAACAACACTGCGCCCCGGTCGCCACAGCGATCCGGGGCGTTTTTATTTCGGCATTGAGGGGCGATGCACTGGTCCGGCGGCGAGGTTCCGTCATGACAAAATTGTTCAGTCTTGCAGGCGAAATTGCATTGGTCACGGGCGCTGGCAGCGGCATTGGTCAGGCGATCGCCATCGGGCTTGCGGAAGCGGGCGCGGATGTGGCGTGTTTCGGCCATGATTCCAAAGGCGGGCTTGAAGACACAGCGGCGCAAATCCGGAAGGTGGGCCGAAGAGCTATCACCTGTAGTGGCAATGTCACATACGCCGCCGACATAGAATCCGCCATTGAACGGACGGGGAGCGAACTCGGGCCCCTGTCCGTCGCCGTCAACAATGCGGGGATCGGCGGCGCGGGGGCGGCGGAAACGCTGAGCGTCGAAGACTGGGAACATCTGTATGAAGTCAATGTCACCGGCGTGTTCCGCTTCTGTCAGGCGGAGGCCAAGGTGATGATCCCGCGCGGGCGCGGCTCGATCATTAACATCGCGTCGATGTCCGGCACCATCGCCAACCGGGGCCTGAAACAGGCGCACTATAATTCATCCAAGGCGGCGGTGATCCACATGACGAAGAGCCTTGCCGCCGAATGGGCGGTGCACGGCATCAGGGTCAACGCGATCTCGCCGGGATACACGCTGACGCCGATGAACAGGCGCGGCGCGGTGGCGGGGATGAATGAAAAATTCGCTTCCGACACGCCAATGGGACGGCTGGCGGAGCCGGAGGAGATGGCGGGACCGGCGGTTTTCCTCGCCAGCAAAGCGGCATCGTTCGTGACAGGGCTTGATCTTATCGCCGATGGCGGGTTTGTCTGTTGGTAGGAAAATTTCTAAAGGATCCGCCATGGCGCTGCATCCTGCACTCACCCCCGGCCGCGCCGCAGTCATCACCGGAGCCGCCAGCGGCATCGGGCTTGCGGTCGCCGAAAAGCTGGCCGCGTTGGGGATGAAGGTCTGCCTTTCTGACATTGACGGAGCGGCGCTTCAGTTGGCGGCGGCAACGGTTTCCAAATCCGCGCTCGCCGTCGGAAATGTCATCGTTGTTGCGGCGGATGTCAGCAAGGCGCAGGATGTCGAACGGCTGAAGGACAGCGCCTATGCGGCATTCGGGGAAGTGGCGTTTCTCATGAACAATGCCGGCATTGGCGGAAGCGGCGGCACTATATTCGGCGCGCCTGACCGGTGGCAGCGGATATTGGAGGTGAACTTGTGGGGCGTCATCAACGGCGTGCAGGCCTTTGCGCCCGCGATGCTGCGCCAAGGCACGGACTGCGCCATCGTCAACACCGGCTCCAAGCAGGGCATCACCTGCCCGCCCGGCGAAACGGCCTATAATGTTTCAAAGGCCGGCGTGAAGGTCGTTACCGAGGCACTGGCGCATGAGTTGCGCAATTTTGAGGGCGGCAGGGTCTCCGCGCATCTGCTGATTCCCGGTTTCACTTTCACAGGAATGTCTCAGCAGCAGGCAAAGCCCGACGCCGCATGGACGCCAGGGCAGGTGGCGGAATTCATGATTGACGCGATGTCGGCGGGAGATTTCTACATTCTATGTCCCGACAACAGCGTGACGCGGCGCATGGACGAACTGCGCATGTTGTGGGCGGCGGGTGATCTCGTTGAGAACCGCCCCGCTCTGTCGCGCTGGCACAAGGATTATGAGGCGGAGTTCGCCGAGTATATGAAGAATGGGCTGGCGGGCAGCTGAAAGCCGACCGTCAGCGCATCGCCCGGCGCGCACAGGCCGGGCCGGGGCCGCGCATCTGGTGCAGTTCCGGGTGATAGCTCGGCGCGACGAATTCCTTCGCCGCCCATGCGAAATCGCGCATCCGCTTGAATAGTGTCATGGTCCTCAACGTCCCTGTCGCTCGGATGTCCCTTCCGATTGAGGGTCACTTTATATGAAATGCGTGAATCAAGCGTGAATGGCGGGGCTTGATGGCGCGTCCAAAGAACTTTTCTAAGATCGCGTGAACCTTTCTCCTCCGTCACGCCACTCATGTTCATCGGCAGCAGACGCCGCCGCCAAGCAACACAGATTGGAGAACATTATGAGAAAGATTTTCGTCACAGCCGCGCTCACCGCCTTCGCCGCCATGTCCGCCTTCGGCGCGGCTGAAGCAGGCAATCTGAAAGCCTCAGCCGCAAAACCCCGCCCCGGCGCATTTGCCGCCAATTCGGGGGGCGGGCAGAGCAAAGCCCACACTGAAACCTGCAACAATGCAGCCTCATGCAACTTGCTTATCGCCTATTGCGACGGCAAGGGCACATGGACAGAAACCGGAGCGCCCGGCCCCGAAGGCCAGCCAGTTCAGGGTAAGTGCGACTATCCGTGAGCACCGCGCCGATCAGCATGACATGGGGGCGCTTCACCGCGCCCCTTGATCTTTAGGCATTGCCGATAAGAACTCCCGCCGCCAGCACCAGCGAGCCGCCGAGGATCACCTGCAGCGCGGCGCGAAGCCACGGCGTCTCCATGTAGCGGTTCTGAATCCAGGTGATGGCGAACAGCTCGATCACCACGACAATCCCTGCCAGCGTTGTCGCGGTCCAGAAGTGCGGGATGAGATACGGCAGCGCGTGGCCGAGGCCGCCGATGGCGGTCATGATGCCGGAGGCGAGGCCGCGTTTGACGGGCGAGCCGCGGCCGGAGATTTTGCCATCGTCATGCGCCGCCTCGGTGAAGCCCATGGAAATGCCGGCGCCGACCGATGCCGACAGGCCGATGAGGAAGGTTGTCCACGTGTCGTGCGTGGCGAAGGCGGTGGCGAAGATCGGGGCGAGGGTTGAGACCGAGCCGTCCATCAGGCCGGCGAGGCCCGGCTGCACGTAGGTGAGGATGAACTGGCGGCGCTCGGTGGCGGCTTCCTCCGTCCTGGCGTCGTCGGTGACATGCTTCAGGCCGAGCCGTTTGGCCAGCGATGCATGCGCCTGCTCGGCCAGCGCCAGATCGCCGAGCAGCTTACGCGTGTCAGCGTCTGAAGCGCGGGCGGCGGCTTCGATGTAGAAGCGCTGCGCCTGCCGTTCCATCGTCTCCGCCGTGTCGCGGACTTTCTCAATGCCGAGCGGACGCACCAGCCAGTCGGGGCGGCGCTCGAAATAGCCGCGCACATGCTCGCGCCGGATCAGCGGAATCACGTCGCCGAAGCGCTTCTTGTGCAGCGCGATCAGCCGGTTCCGGTGGCCGCTCTCCTCCTCCGCCATGTCCTCAAACACTTTAGCCGACTGCGGAAACTTCTCGCGCAGACCATCCGCATAGGCAAGGTAAATCCGCCCGTCATCCTCTTCGGACGATATCGCCAAGGCGAGCATTTCCTGCTCGGAAAGATCGTCAAAGGAACGGCGGGAGGGGCCGAAAAAGCGGGTGAGCATTAGACACGTCCTTGTTTGGAATTATTCTAAACTAGGAGCCGGCGTCCATTCGGTCAAGCTGTGGACGGCGGGTTGGGAAAAATTATCGACTTTTTCGGGCGGAACAGCAGCGTGCCGCCCTGCGGCATTGAAAGCTCCGGCGAGAGCTCAATTTCCATCCGGTCGCCGCCGGTCAGCTCCAGCTCGATATGGCGCGTGCCTGCGGTGCGGCGGCGGCCGAGAATTTTGCCTTCGATGGCGGCGCTGGATCCCTCGACCAGCTCAATGTCATAGGGGCGGAAATACATGGTCCCTTCCCCCGGCTGGTCGCTCTCGGACGCGGTTTCAATCTGCGCTCCCCGGTAGCGTACCTGGCCGCCGCCGACCGTGACCGGGAGCTTCGACGATTCGCCGATGAAGCCGAAGACGAAAGGCGAGCCGGGCTTGTCGTAAATCTCGTCCGGCGTGCCAACTTGCTCGATCCTGCCCTTGTTCATGACGACGACGCGGTCGGCCAGCTCCAGCGCCTCCTCCTGATCGTGCGTGACAAAGACTGTGGTATGGCCAGTCTTGGTGTGGATTTCGCGCAGCCATGAGCGCAGCTCGCGCCGCACCTGCGCGTCCAAGGCGCCGAACGGCTCGTCGAGCAGCAGCACTTTCGGCTCAATCGCCATGGCGCGGGCGAGCGCGACGCGCTGACGCTGGCCTCCAGAGAGCTGGTTCGGATAGCGGTTTTCAAGGCCGGGCAGTTGCACGAGATTGAGCAGTTCGACGGCGCGGGCGCGGATTTCCTTCTTCGAAGGCCGCGTCGCGCCGGGGCGGACTTTCAGGCCAAAGCCGACATTGTCGGCGACATTCATGTGCCGGAACAGGGCGTAGTGTTGAAAGACAAAACCGACATGGCGCTCCTGCACCGTTTTGCGCGAAGCGTCCTCGTCGCCGAAGAATATCGCCCCCTCGGTCGGAAACTCCAAACCCGCAATCAAACGCAGCAGCGTTGTTTTGCCGGAGCCGGAAGGGCCGAGCAGCGCGATCAGCTCGCCGGACTGGATGTCGAGCGACACATCGTTGAGCGCCGGGAAATGCTCAAACTGTTTGCGGACGTTTTTGACGCGGACTTCCATCAAGCTTCCTAATGTTTGCGCAGCGCCGACAGCTCGTCGCTGTAGCGCATTTCAAGCAAGGTCTTCAGCGCCAGCGTCACCAGCGCCAGCACGGCAAGCAGCGTTGCGACGGCGAAGGCGGCGACGAAATTATACTCATTGTAGAGAATTTCGATGTGCAGCGGCATTGTGTTGGTCAGGCCGCGGATATGGCCGGACAGGACCGAGACCGCGCCGAACTCGCCCATGGCGCGGGCGTTGCACAGCAGCACGCCGTAGAGCAAGCCCCATTTGATGTTGGGCAGCGTCACCAGCCGGAACGTCTGCCAGCCGGACGCGCCCAATGACAGGGCCGCCTCCTCGTCCGCCGTGCCCTGCTCCTGCATCAGCGGGATCAGCTCGCGCGCTATGAACGGAAAGGTGACGAAAATGGTGGCGAGGACAATGCCGGGAACGGCGAAAATGACCTGCACGCCCCATGATTTGAGCAGCGGGCCGAGAAAGCTCGATGAGCTGAAGAGGAGAACGAAGACGAGGCCGGAAATGACCGGCGACACCGAAAAAGGCAGATCAATCAGCGTGGTCAGAAAGGCTTTGCCCTTGAACTCATATTTGGCGATGGCCCATGAAGCGGCGAGGCCGAAAACGAGGTTGAGCGGCACGGCGATGGCCGCGACAAGAAGCGTCAGCTTTATGGCGGAGACGGCTTCCGGATCGGCAAGCGCGGCAAAGAACTCGCCCGGCCCCTTGCGCATCGCCTCGGTGAAGACGGCGATCAGCGGCAGGATCAGGAAGAAGGCGAGATAGGCGACTGCTACGCCGATGAGAATCAGCCGCCAGCGGTAGCTTTCCGTCGTGGCGCGGCGCGGGCGGATGCGCAGCGGCTGTTCATTCAGCTCACGCGCCATTGCCGTTCCTCTTTCGGCTCCAGGCCTGGATGAGATTGATGACGAACAGCATGGCGAACGATATCACCAGCATGATCGTCGCAATCGCCGTCGCACCGGCGTAGTCGAACTCCTCGAGCTTGATGACGATCAGCAGCGGCGCGATTTCCGTTACATAGGGAATGTTGCCGGCGATGAAAATCACCGAGCCATATTCACCGACGCCGCGCGCAAACGCCAAGGCGAAGCCGGTGAGAATGGCGGGCGCGAGTCCCGGCAGCAGCACGCGGTAAATCGTCTGCCTGCGCGTCGCGCCGAGCGTCGCGGACGCCTCTTCCACCTCGCGGTCTATTTCCTCCATCACCGGCTGCACGGTGCGCACAATGAAGGGCAGGCCAACGAAAATCAGCGCGATGATGATGCCGATGGGTGTGAAGGCGATCTTCACTCCAAAGAGTTTGAAGAACTGCCCGATCCAGCCGTTCGGCGCGTACAGCGCGGTCAGCGCGATTCCGGCGACGGCGGTGGGCAGCGCAAATGGCAGGTCAACCACTGCGTCGAGAATCCGCTTGCCGGGGAAATTGTAGCGCACCAGAACCCATGCGACGATCACGCCGAAGACGACATTGACGAGCGCGGCGGCGAAGGCGGTGCCGAATGAGACGGTGAGGGCGTGGATGACACGTTGGTCAGAGAGGACAAGCCAGAAATCCGCCCAGCCGAGCGTCGCCGAGCGCAGCACCAGTCCCGCAAGCGGGATCAACACAATGAGCGCTAAATAAACGAGGGAAAAGCCAAGCGCCAATCCGAATCCGGGCAGAACACTTGGCTTTTTCCACTGAGTCCCCGCTGACGCGTAGGATTTACTCATACATCACTGCCCCGGTTTATAGATCTGGTCGAATATGCCGCCGTCATCGAAATGATATGGCTGCGCGTTGGCCCATCCTCCAAAAATCGGATCGTCAATAGACACTAGTTTCAATTGCGGCAGCTTGGCAAGCTCGGCGGCGTCCACCAGCTCGGGCTTGGATGGCCTATAGTGATGCTTGAGGATCAGCTTTTGCCCTTCCTGCGAATAAAGATAGGTCAGATAGGCTTCTGAGACCTTGCGCGTGCCTTTGGCATCGGCATTGCCCTCAACAACCGCCACCGGCGGCTCGGCGAGGATGGACTGCGGCGGGACCACAATATCGAATGAATCAGCGCCGAATTCGTCGAGCGCCAAATAGGCTTCGTTTTCCCACGCGAGCAGCACGTCGCCGAGCTCACGCTGGGCGAAAGTGGTCGTCGACCCGCGCGCGCCGGTGTCGAGCACCGGCACATGCTTGAAGAGATTGGCGATATAGTCCCTGATCTTGGCGTCGTCGCCGCCATATTCGCCATGCGCCCAAGCCCAGGCTGCCAGATAGTTCCAGCGCGCGCCGCCCGAGGTTTTCGGGTTTGGCGTGATGACTTCGACGCCGTCCTTGATGAGATCACCCCAATTATCGATGGCCTTCGGATTTCCCTTGCGCACCAGAAAGATAATCGTCGAGGTGTAAGGCGATGAATTGTTCGGCAGCTTGCCGCGCCAGTCCGCCGGGATTTTCCCGGTTTTCGCCGCGATGGCGTTGATATCGCTTTCGAGTGCCAGCGTCACAATATCGGCCTCCAGCCCGTCCACCACAGCGCGCGCCTGCTTGCCGGAGCCGCCATGCGAGGCTTGGACCGTCACGGTTTCGCCAGTGTCGGCCAGCCATTTTGCGGCGAACGCCTCGTTGAATTCCTTGTAGAATTCGCGGGTTGGGTCGTAGGAGACGTTGAGAATTGTCGTATCGGCTTGCGATACGACGGGAATCAGCAATGCGCCAAACGCCACGCCGGCGGCCAGAAGTGAGTTTTTGAAATAGGTCATGCAATCCTCCTGTTTTCAATCACCTCAATACACTACTAACTTGGTAGTGATATGAAAGCATCGTCTGGAACGATAATTGCGCCTTTCAATAGTTTATTATTCCACACCAGCCACATTCAAGAAAACATCGTTTCCGATGGCATCGCTGAGCGTGGTCCCATCCAGAACTTTTCTTGACACCCGCGCCACCTCGGCAAAAACTCTCCGGATTTCGCAGCTGCTTTCATCTTTGCAGTCGGCGCAGCGCCGATAGGCAATTTTGGAAAGGCAGGGCAAAGGCGCAATCGGGCCGTCAATGATGCGGAGAACTTCGCCAAAGGTGACCTCGCCGGGCTGTTTGTGCATTAAGTAGCCGCCGTCCTTACCACGGCGGCTCGCCAGAACTCCATGCCGCTTCAGGTCAAGTAATATTTGCTCGAGAAACTTTTTAGGAATGTTCTGGTCCTTGGCGATGTCGGCGATTACGAGCGCCACACCGCTTTCAGCCTTTGCAATGGCGACCAGCGCCCGGAGCGCATATTTTGCCTTCTGGGAAATCATTTTGTCACAGCGCAGCCTATCGGACGCCCGCCGGTTTAGGCCGCAGTTGCGGCAAGCGCAATCTCGCCACTTGCAAATGGCGCGCCAGCGTTACAGTTTCGCCGCTTAGCAAACCGCAGAGTGTTCCTCCCATGCAAACCAGAAAACTCGGCCGCTCCGGCATTGACGTGTCGCTCATCTGCCTTGGCACCATGACCTGGGGCCAGCAGAACAGCGAAGCCGAAGGCCACGAGCAGATGGATTACGCGGTTTCGCGCGGCGTGAATTTATTCGACACGGCGGAGCTTTACGCCATTCCGCCAAAGCCGGAGACGCAGGGGCGGACAGAAGAAATTATCGGGACGTGGTTTGCCACCCGCAGGAACCGCGACAAAATCATTCTCGCCACCAAAGTTGTCGGACGCTCGATGATGACCTGGTTCCGCGATGATAAATCACCGAGCCGCCTCAACCGGGCGCAGATGACGGAAGCGGTCAACAAGAGCCTGAAGCGGCTCAAGACCGATTATATCGACCTTTACCAGCTGCACTTTCCCGAAAGGCCGGTGCCCTGGGGTTCAATCCCCACCGCCTACCTTGCAAAAATGTTTGAAACGCGGGAGGATGACACCAGCATTGAAGAGCAGCTCGCCGTGCTGGCGGATTTTGTCAAAGAGGGCAAAGTGCGGGCCATCGGGCTTTCCAACGAGAGCCCGTGGGGCATGATGAAATTTGCCCACGCTTCGGAGAAAGAGGGCCTTCCGCGCGTCCAATCCGTGCAAAACGCCTACTCTCTGGTCAACCGCACTTTCGAGGCGGGCGCGGCTGAGGTCTCGGAGCGCGAGGACATCTCGCTGCTCGCCTATTCGCCGCTGGCGCAGGGGTATCTGACCGCCAAATACCGCAATGGCGCACGGCCCGAGGGTGCGCGCAAGACGTTGTTCGAGCGCCTGCAGCTCTATGAGACTCCGGGGGCGAATGTGGCCTACGAAGCCTATTTTGCACTCGCGGCGGAGCTTGGCCTGTCGCCCGCGACGCTGGCGCTGGCTTTTGTCAATTCCCGTCCGTTCATGACTTCCAACATTATCGGCGCAACGACGATGGCGCAGCTGAAGGAATGTCTCGATTCCGCCGATGTGACCCTATCGGCGGAAGCGCTGAAGCGGATTGACGCGATCCATCATCTGCATATGAATCCTTGCCCTTGAGGCGGGGCGCCTCATCCTTGCTGTCTCCTGCGGTCCCAACACTGATACTGAGGCGGATGAACACCGGCATCTTCCGGATTTCCTTGATTGAATTTAATTGTCTCCACATGATTCACACTATGGCAACCCCTTTGCAAAAAATCGGAGGCCAAGCGTATGTCTTGCGGCATCCGCGTCTGAATTAGGGACTCCTTAGATATTGCATGAGAAGATGACGCCAAGAACAAGAGGCTGTCATGCGTCCACTAAACTTTCTCGCGCCCATTATTTTCACTCTTTTGGCTGCAATGCCTGCCATGGCGGCGGACGCGCTATTTGTGCTGTCCGGCACAAACTCCAAGGGGGAAATGGTCAACGTGGCAATGACCCGTCCAGCTGCCGACGAGTTCGGGCTGACAGAGATTCAGACGAAGCTGGTCTCCCAAGGCGAAGACCTGCACAAGGTGAAGGGCATCGCCATAGGCGGCCTTATCAAGAAATACGACCTTGTGGGCGGCAGTTTGGCGATTGAGGCGCTTGACGGCTACTCGATTGATGTTCCCCGGTCAGTCATTGATTCCTACCCCGCCATCATTGGACTTGAGATCGATGGCAGGCCGATTTCAGTCCGCGAGCGCGGCCCGGCATGGCTCATCTATCCCGTGAGCAGTTTCAAAGAGCTTGACAGCCCCGAGTTTGAGGCGCGCAGCGTTTGGCAGATCAAGGCAATTAAGGTCGGCAACGGCTCCGGATCGAACTAATTGTCGCTCAAAATCAGGTATATTCTTGTATTGGCGGTTTTCGTCGCGCTGTATTTCACGGCGCGGAGCAATCTGCACGATCTGAAGCTGACGGTTGACGCCAAGCTTGACCATTCGACGCGCCTTGATGATGCCTCACGCCTCTTCATAGAACTGCTGGATTTCGAACTTGCGGCGCATCGCTTTGTCGAAGGCGACGAAACAGTCAGACACCAAGATGTCCAATTTGCCTTTGACCTTCTCTGGTCGAGGGTGGACACGCTGAGCGCCACGGATGATTATATCATTGTGCAGCGCTTGGCCGGCGCATATGAGCTGTTTCCGCTGGCCAAAGCCGGACTGCGCCAAACCGACGCCTTGGTTGCAGGACTTGCGCGCGGCGACAAGGGCGCGCTGGCGGCGCTGGACAATCTGTTTAAGCCCGTCAGCCCTCTGATGCGTAATTTTGGCAATGCCGCTTACCAGCTCCGGCTTGAGCATTCGATTGAAACAGCTGTGAATCAAAAGGAAGCTGCGCGCAACATCGACATGCTGCAGCTGGCGTTCTTGCTGTTTGGCGCGCTGTCGCTTTTCATGATGATGGCTGAGGTGCTTCGAATCCGGCGCTTCAACCTGAAAATCAGCGAAAGGGAAGACAAGATCATCCGGCTGGGTTTGACTGACCCGCTGACCGGGCTTGCCAACCGCCGTTCTCTGACCGACGAGATTGAGCGGCGGCTCGCGTTGGAGACGCCGGACGGCTGCAATCTGCTGCTGATTGATCTAGATGGGTTTAAAGCGGTCAATGATAAGCTTGGCCACCCCGTCGGCGACGAACTGCTGCGTCAAGTTGGAAAGCGTCTGCAAGACATTGCGGGAGACGACTCCATGGCCGCACGGCTGGGCGGCGATGAGTTCGCCATCCTTGGCCAGCCGCGCGCCATGCAGCTGGGTGAGCTTGCCGATCTGGTCATTAAGTCTGTCGAAGAGCCTTTCATTATCGGACAGCAGATTGCGCATGTTTCCGCCAGCGTCGGAATGGTCAGTCTGGACCGGGGCAGACACCCTGACGCGAGCGTCGCGCTCGGCGATGCGGATATTGCACTCTATGAAGCGAAACGTTCGGGGCGAAGCTGCAGCCGCGAGTTTGAGGCGTCCCTGCGCGGCCAGCGCGACTACAGTGCGAAAATTGACGAGAGTCTGGCCTTGGCCATCGCCGAAGGGCAGATCAACGTCAAGTTCCATCCCCAGATCGATGTGCGGACAGGCCAAATGCGCGGTGTGGAGGCGCTTGCGCGCTGGTCGCATCCGGAACTCGGAGAGGTTCCCGTTGAGCTCTTTATCAAACTGGCGGAGCGGCAGGGCCTGATAAGGGCGCTCGATCTGCACATCCTGAAGACCGCCTGCCGCGAGCTGATAAAATTGGGGGAAGCCGCCAGAGACCTGCGCCTGTCCGTCAACGTGTCTCCAATCGAAGCGGGCCGCAGGGGCTACGCAGCAGAGCTTCTGACCGTTCTTGGCGAACTGGGGTTTCCACTGTGCCGACTCACCCTCGAACTGACTGAAAACACGCTGATGGAGGATTCCGGCGCGGTCGCGCGCAACCTCGGCGAACTGGCGTCCGCCGGAATAAGCATAGCCATCGATGATTTCGGCTCGGGATACTCAAACCTCAGTTATCTCGCGCAGTTCCCGTTCAACTGCCTGAAGGTGGACAAGAAACTGGCTGCGAAAATTGAAGATTCGGAAAAAGACCGGATTGTCCTTTCGAGCATTGCAAATCTGGCAAACGGGCTCAATCTCGACGTGATCATGGAAGGCATTGAGACCGAAAGTCAGCTTGAGATCATCCGTTCAATCGGCATCGCTCAGGCACAGGGTTTCCTGTTCGCCCGCCCCCTCAGCACCCGGGAGCTCTACCACTTTCTGCCGAAAGTCCCGGCGCGGCACACACGGCGGAAACCGGCGCGCAAGGCGGCGTGACGGGTTTGCGGGGCGGGACGCAGCTCTAATGCGCCTCGTCCCAGTTCTTCGCCGCCCGCGCGTCAACCCGCAGCGGCACAGCGAGATTGACCGCCGGAAACGCTGCGCCTTCCATCACTTCCTTGATCACCGGAATTGCCGCCTCGATTTCGCCTTCCGGCGCTTCGAACACCAGTTCGTCATGCACCTGCAAAAGCATCCGCACCGAGCCGAGCTTCTTCGCTTCCAGAGCCGCTTCCATCCGCACCATCGCCCGGCGGATAATGTCCGCCGCTGACCCCTGAATTGGCGCGTTGATCGAGGCGCGCTCGTTGAAGGCGCGGACCTGCGGGTTGGAGGATTTGATTTCAGGGAAATGCGCGCGGCGGCCGAAGATCGTCTGCACATAGCCCTTGTCGCGGCAGAAGGCTTTGGTCTCGTCCATGTAGCCGGGTATGCCGGGGAAGCGCTCGAAATATTTCTTGATATAGGCGGCGGCCTCTTCGCGGGGAATTGACAGCTGGTTGGCTAATCCAAAGGCCGATATGCCGTAAATGATGCCAAAATTGATCGCCTTGGCGCGGCGGCGCACATCGGACGGCATGCCTTCGACGGGGACGCCGAACATTTCAGACGCGGTCATCGCGTGGATGTCCACCCCGTTGGCGAAGGCCTGACGGAGCTGCGGAATGTCGGCGACATGGGCGAGCACGCGCAGCTCGATCTGCGAATAGTCGGCGGAGATCAGGAGATTGCCGGGTTCGGAAATAAACGCCGTGCGGATTTTGCGGCCCTCCGCCGTGCGCACCGGGATGTTCTGGATGTTGGGGTCGGAAGAGGAGAGGCGGCCCGTGGTTGTCGACGCTAGGGCGAAGCTCGTATGCACCCGCTTGGTGCGCGGATTGACGTAGGAGGGCAGCGAGTCCGTGTAGGTGCTTTTCAGCTTGGTGAGCTGACGCCAGTCGACAATCTTGCGCGGCAGCGCGTGGCCTTCGGCCGCCAAGTCCTCCAGCACATCGGCGGAGGTGGACCATTGGCCGGTGGCGGTTTTCTTCGCGCCGGGAAGCGACATTTTGCCGAACAGAATGTCGCCCAATTGCTTCGGCGAGCCAAGATTGAACTTCTCTCCGGCCAGCTCATAGACTTCATGCTCAAGCCCCGCCGCGACTTGTGCAAACTCGCCGGAAAGCCGGCTCAATATCTGCCGGTCGATGGCGACGCCGTGCTCCTCCATGCGGGCGATGACATCGACCAAAGGCCGCTCCAGCCTCTCGTAAACGCTCGTCATGCCTTCAGCGGCAAGGCGCGGTTTGAGCACGCGCCAGAGCCGCAATGTGACATCGGCGTCTTCGGCTGCGTAAGCCGTGGCTTCCGCAAGCGGCACATGGTCGAATGTGACTTTGCCTTTGCCCGTGCCCGTCAGCGATTTGTAGGAGATCGGCTTGTGGCCGAGAAACACCTCCGACAGCGCGTCCATCCCCTGGCCGGTGACGCCGGCGTCGAGCGCGTAGGACATAAGCATTGTGTCGTCGAAAGGCGCGACTGTGACGCCCAGGAGGTTGAACATGTGCCAGTCGAACTTGACGTTCTGGCCGATTTTCAGGACCGCCGGATGTTCGAGCATCGGCTTGAGAATACGCAGCGCATCGGCGAGTTTGATCTGACCCTCAATCAGCCCGCCGCCGAGCAGGTCGCCATTGCCGCTGCGGTGCAGAAGCGGCACATAGCAGGCCTTGCCCGGAGCCAAGGCGAGCGAGAAGCCGACCATGTCGGCCTGCATGACGTTGAGCGAATTGGTTTCGGTGTCGAAGGCGACGATGCCGGTTTCGACGGCTTCATCGCACCAGCGCTGCAGGGTTTCGAGGTCCTGGATGCAGGTGTAGGCGGTCGTGTCGATTTTGGCTGCGAGGGCCTCAGTGGCGCGGGAGGCGGCGAGGGCTTGGGGCGTTGACTCTCCCTCACCTGTCTTGCTGCGCAAGACTGTCCTCTCCCCTTGGGGGAGAGGCGAAAGGTCAGATGCGCTGTTTTCGCCTCTCCCCCCCGGGGAGAGGACAGTTTCGCGAAGCGAAACAGGTGAGGGAGAGTCAGAAAGCCCATCTCCACTCCCCACATCCGGCCCATGCGCATCCCGCCCGCCTTCAACAACAACGCTCGCCGCTTCCACCGAAGACGCGTCCGTCCCCGTCGCCTCGGCGACGCGCCGCGTGAGCGTGGTGAATTCCATAGCTTTGAGAAACGCCACCAGCTTCGGCCCGTTCGGCTTGTCGAGCGCCAGCGCCTCGAGCTGTACCTCCAGCGGCACGTCCTGCTTCAGCGTCACCAGCTTCTTTGACACACGAATGAGGTCAATATTGGCAAGAATGCCCTCGCGCCGCTTTTCCTGTTTGATCTCGCCCGCTCTTGCCAGCAGCGTGTCGAGATCGCCATATTCCTCAAGCAGCGCCGCCGCCGTCTTCGGCCCGATGCCCGGAACGCCGGGAACATTGTCAGTGGAATCGCCGGTCAGCGCCTGCAGGTCGATCATCTTTTCCGGCGGAACGCCCCATTTTTCGATGACATCAGATATGCCGAGGCGCTTGTCCTTCATCGTGTCGTAAAGCGTGACGCGCGGGCCGACGAGCTGCATCAAATCCTTGTCGGAGGAAATGATCGTCACATCGCCGCCCGCCTTCAGCGCTTCATTCGTGTAGGTGGCAATCAGATCATCCGCCTCAAAACCCTTCATCTCGATGCAGGGCAGGTCAAACGCCACCGTCGCCTGCCGGATCAGGCCGAACTGCGGCACCAAATCCTCCGGCGGCGCGGTGCGGTTGGCCTTGTATTCCGGGTAAATCTCGTTGCGGAAGGTCTTCGACGAATAGTCGAATATCACCGCAAAATGTGTCGGCGTCACCCCCACGGATGTGTCGCGCGCTTCCAAGAGCAGCTTCCACAGCATGTTGCAAAATCCCGACACAGCCCCAACGGGCGTCCCGTCAGACTTGCGCGTCAGAGGCGGCAGAGCGTGATAGGCGCGGAAAATATAGCCGGAGCCGTCGACGAGAAAGAGATGATCGCCTTGTTTCATGCTGGTGATTTAACCCTGCCTTCGCCCATCACGCAATCGTTACAAAACGTTAATCTTTGGTGTCCTTGAATCGCCATAATCGGGGAACCAAATAGAGCAGATCGGCGTTTATAGCCGGTGTCCGGAACGGCACGTCCCCCGCCCGACCGGACATGCGGCAGTCCAACCCCCCTCTCCGGACTGCCGCGCAATTGGTAGAGAGTACCCCAGTGCCGCCATGGACCCCCCTCCTCCATGGCGGCCTTTTTTTTGGGGCTGCGGCGCTCTAGTGTCACGTCTGTGATTCGAAGGGGACGCTATGAACTTAGAGCCGGTGCTCGCCGCCCTTGACGCCTCGTCTGACGCGGCTTTGGAGCGGCTGTTTGAGCTGATGCGCATACAGTCGATATCGACTGACCCCGCTTTTGCCAGAGAGTGCCGCAAGGCGGCGGAATGGCTTGTGGATGACCTCAGGAGCATCGGCTTCGACGCTTCCGTACGTGACACGTCAGGCCATCCGATGGTCGTCGCTCATCATGACGGCGATGGGCCGCATGTCCTGTTCTACGGCCACTATGATGTGCAGCCGGTTGACCCGCTGAACCTTTGGGACGGCGATCCGTTTGACGCGCGGCTGAAGGCGCGCCCTGATGGATCGCAGGAGATTTTCGGCCGCGGATCGGCGGACGACAAGGGGCAGCTGATGACCTTTGTCGAAGCCTGCCGCGCCTATAAGAATGCACATGGCAAATTGCCGTGCCGGGTGACCATTCTGTTCGAAGGCGAGGAGGAATCCGGCTCGCCGTCGCTGAAGCCCTTTCTCCACGCCAATGCCGCCGAGCTGACCGCCGATGTGGCGTTGGTCTGCGACACAAATATGTGGGACCGCGAAACGCCCGCCATTTCGACCAGCCTGCGCGGGCTGATGGAGGAGGAGATCATCGTCACCGCCGCCGCGCGCGACCTGCATTCCGGCTATTATGGCGGCGCGGCGGCGAACCCGATCCATATCCTCTCGCGCTTGCTGGCTGACTTTCACGATGCGGACGGCAAGGTTCTCATTCCCGGCTTCTACGAAGGCGTCGAGGAGACTCCGCTTGACGTTCTGAAAATGTGGGATGGGCTGGGACTGACAAGCGAGAGCTTCCTCGGCTCGGTGGGCCTGAAACATCCCGCCGGCGAAAAGGGCCGCTCCATTCTTGAGCTTGTCTGGGCGCGGCCGACCTTTGAGGTCAACGGCATTTCCGGCGGCTATCAGGGCGAAGGCTTCAAGACCGTGATCGCCGCCAAGACCTCGGCGAAAATCTCCTGCCGCCTTGTGCACGCCCAGGACCCCGACAAAATCCGCGCCGCCTTCCGCGCCTTTGTCCGGGCGCGCGTTCCGGCGGATTGCTCGGTTGACTTCATCAACCATGGCGGCGCGCCGGCGACGCAGCTGCCTTATTCCTCGCCCTTCATCGACAAAGCCAAAGCGGCGCTGTCCGATGAATGGCCGAAGCCGACTGCCATGATCGGCATGGGCGGCTCGATCCCTATCGTGGGCGATTTCAAGCGCTTGCTTGGCATGCCCTCTCTCTTGATCGGCTTCGGGCTGGGCGACGACAAGATACATTCGCCGAATGAAAAATATGACCTGACATCATTCCAAAAAGGCGCGCGGTCCTGGGCGCGCATCCTGCATGCATTTTCGAAAGGCTGAGCCATGAGCATCCGTTATCACAGAGGCGACCTGCCCAATCTTGACCATTATGATGTTGACGCGGTCGCCATCGACACGGAGACGCTCGGCCTGAAACCCCACCGCGACCGGCTCTGCGTCGTGCAGCTGTCGCCGGGAGACGGCTCGGCGGATGTGGTGCAGATTGCGAACGGCAAGGTCGCCGCGCCCAATCTGGCGAAGCTCCTTAGAAACAAGAAAGTCACCAAGATTTTCCATTTCGGCCGCTTCGACCTTGCTGTCCTGTTCCACCATGTCGGCGCCATGCCCGAACCAGTCTTCTGCACCAAGATCGCCTCACGCCTGACCCGCACTTACACGGACCGGCACGGGCTGAAGGACATCTGCGCCGAATTGCTCGACGTACAGCTGTCCAAAGTGCAGCAGTCCTCCGACTGGGCGGCCGAGAAGCTGACGCAGGCGCAGCTCGAATACGCGGCTTCCGACGTTCTCTATCTGCACAGGCTGAAAGCGGAACTCGAAAAGCGGCTGGCGCGCGAAGGGCGCACGGCGATGGCGGACGCCTGTTTCAAATTCCTGCCGACGCGGGCGAAGCTTGATCTGGCCGGCTGGGAGGAAGAGGATATTTTCGCGCATAGCTGAGGCGCGCGCCCCCTATCCATGAACAGTGCATCAACCGCCTGCCGCCTTGGCTCAGGGCGGAGCAAGGCCCATATGCGGCGCACTGAATTCAACCGAAACGGAGCCTCTCATGCCCTCGAAGAAACCCCACATCGCCCTTATCATCGGCTCGACCCGTCCCACCCGCTTTGCCGACAAGCCCGCCCACTGGATGCTCAAGCAGGCGCAGGCGCACGATGACATGACCGTTGAACTGCTCGACGTGCGCGATTTCAACCTGCCCTTCTTCAATGAAATGGCCTCGAACCTGTGGATGCCAAGCCAGGACCCAAACGCGGTGAAGTGGCAGAACAAGCTGGCGGAATTCGACGGCTATATCTTCGTCGCCGCCGAATATAACCGCTCGGTCACGGCGTCTCTGAAAAACGCGCTGGATCAGGCCTACAAGGAATGGGGCCACAAGCCGATGAGCGCCATCGCCTATGGCGCGCTGGGCGGCGCGCGCGCTGTCGAGCATCTGCGCACAATCGCCGTCGAGCTGCAAATGGTTCCAACGCGCAATGCCGTGCACATTGGCGGCGGCGATTTCTTCAAGACCTCCCCGCTTGGCGCCAATGCGCCGATCGAAGAGATCGAGGCGAACCTTCTGCCTGCCGCCAAAGCCACGCTGGACGACATTGTCTGGTGGGCGAACGCCACCAAGGCCGCGCGCGCCTGACGCGCAATTGTGACAGGGGCGTGTTCTGCGCGCCCCTTTCCTTTCTCCCTTGCCCGTAAGATATAGGCGGCAAGGGAGAATTCATGGAAGCGGGCGAAACATTTCTGGACAAGATTGGCGCATTCCTCGCCCACCGGCTGCAGGAGGAATCCTCCGGCTATCAGCCCTTCACGCCGTCGGACCCCAGAACCTTGCGCCGCGTGCTGGAGCCGGGCGACATTCTTTTGATCGAGGGCAACCAGCATCTTTCCAGCGCGATCAAATATCTCACCCAGTCCACTTGGAGCCATGCCGCGCTCTATGTCGGCGACGCGCTGCCGCCCTCATCCGACGGTGCGCCGCGGCCGCAGCTGATCGAAGTCGTGCTCGGCGACGGCTGCATCGCCTCGCCGCTGGAAAAATACGCCACCTACAACACCCGCATCTGCCGCCCGGTCTCGCTGCTGCCGGACGACCGCGAAAAGCTGATCAGTTTCATGCTCTCCCGCCTCGGCGCGCGCTATGACACGAAGAACATATTCGACCTCTTGCGCTATTTCCTGCCCACCCCGCCCGTCCCGGTGCGCTGGCGCCGCCGGATGATCGCGCTCGGCTCCGGCGAGCCGACACGGGCGATCTGCTCAACCCTTATCGCCGAAGCGTTTGAGTCAATCTCCTATCCGATCCTGCCCGAAATAACCCTCGCCCCCGGCCGCACCAGCGCCAAGTCCGACTATTCCCGCCGCGAGATTTTGCATATCCGGCACCATTCGCTGTTCACGCCGAGGGATTTTGACCTGTCGCCGTATTTTCTGGTGGTCAAGCCGACGATTGAGCATGGGTTTGATTATACCAAGCTGGAATGGGGCGGGGAGGAAGCGCAGCAGGACCCTGCTTGATTGTGTGCGTCATTTGGCGTATGGCTGTCACATGAACTCGCCGCTGCAAAAGAAGCCTGAGAAATCTGAGGACGCAAGGATCAATATCCGCACGAAGGCGGATTTTCGCCGGACGATTTCCCGCGCCGCCGAGCTTTCCGGCCTCGATCTGACCAATTTCATGATCTCCGCCTCCATGCACCGCGCCCGCGAGGTGATCCGCGAGCATGAAGTGATGCGCATTGACAGCGCCGAAGACCGCGCGGCGTTCCGGGCGGCGCTGGAGCGTCCCGGCCGCTACATACCAACGCTGGCGGAGCTTCTGAAAATTCCTCCGACGCTCAATGTCACAAAGCGTTGAGCCGTTTGACCCGGCGCGCCACAAGCGCGTCCAGTTCAGTTCCGGCGTTGCCAGCATCGACAATTATCTGAAGCTCACCGCGCGCAAACACCAGGCCGCCAACATCGCCGCTGTGTTTGTGATCGCAGACCAAACAGATGAGATCATCGGCTATTATGCCCTGAAAGCCATGCAGATCGACGCCTCCGAGCTCGGCGGCGCAGTGGACGCAAAGCTCGCCGCGCGGCACAGCGAAGTCCCGGCGACGCTTCTTGCCATGCTCGGCGTCGATCAGTCATTTCAGGGCCAGGGCATCGGCAAAATGCTCCTGGCCGACGCCCTGCGCCGCAGCCTCGCCGCCTCCAAGCTTGTGGCCAGCCAATGCATTGTGCCGGACGTTGTGGACGACGCGGACGCGGCGCGGCGCGCGGCGTTTTACGCGGCGCTGGGCTTTTCGCCCTGCACTGTCAGCGGCAGGGCGCGGATGTATCTGACGATGAAGGATGTGGAGGCGAGTCTGGGGTAGGGTCAGGGAACCTAGTGGCGCGCGGAAGTCGTTCCTGACATCTATTTTCAGCAGCTCACTTGATTGCTATTGTAATTAAAAGCCAATGCGATGTGTTACTCGCCTTCTTTGAAACCACATGAGTCGATTGCTTGAACGCTTCCAAAACCACGGAATGGGAAATTGTGTCTCTGGCCGCAGGCTGGATGAACAATCTTTTCGAAGCCCATGGGAGCGCCAGCCCGTTCAAGCAGGCGAGGGTTGAGGCGACAGGGGACGGTTCCCAGAAGCGGCGCGACATCACAATCATTGGCCACGACGGCAACCCCGCTGTCACGGGCGAAGCAAAAATGCCTTGGGCGGCCGATGGACACTCGCCGTTTGTCGAATCCGTCGTAAGAGATGCCAGAGACAAAGCCGCCCGCGCTGGGGTAAACTTCTTCTTCACGTGGAACCTAAGCCAGCTGGTTCTATGGCGGAGGGATATCGGCGGGTCCGGCCTGCGCGACTTTGGCTACGTCCTTTATGACATCGCCGACATCCACCGCGAAGCTCAAAAGCTTGATCCTCGGCAGGAACGCAAGATTCGCGACGGAATTGAGCGCTTTACCCTGAAGCTCATGGAGCAGTTCAAGGCGGATGTCCGGCTCCCGTTAACCTCTGAAGATGACTACTTCGTCCTGGCCTTGGAAAGTTTTCTCAAACGCCCAGTCGAAGAAGCGCGCCATGGATTGCGGGAAAGGGACGCGAACGACGTTTTTCGTCAGCGGCTGGATCATTGGGCGCGGAGCCAGCAGGGCTGGACAATCAGCGAGGACAGGGACGACCTCATCGACCGCGCCGCCAAGTTCGCGAGCTACGCGACGGTCAACAAGATTGTATTCTACGAGGCGCTCAGAAAGCGCTTTGGCAAGCTTCCCGACATTGTGCTTCCGCCGGAGGTTCGGACCGCCGACGAGGCCATTAACGCGCTTGGCGCATTCTTCAGCCGCGCGCGCAAGGACAGCCGGGATTATGAAACGGTTTTCGGATTTGATCCCTCAGACTACGGAATTCAAATTCCCTTTCTTACGGAAGCAGCCATTGAAGGATGGCGCGGCGTCCTTGAGCATGTGGAGAAGTTTGATTTTACCCGCCTCGATTATGATGTCATCGGACGAATTTTCGAGAAACTCATATCGCCAGAGGAGCGGCACAAATTCGGCCAGTATTACACGCGGCCCGAGCTTGTCGATCTTATCAATGCATTTTGCATCAAGAGCGCAAGCGACCGTGTGATGGACCCCGGATGCGGCGGCGGAACCTTTTTGGTGCGCGCCTACGCGAGACGCAAATTTCTTGATCCTGACACGTCACATGAAACACTGTTGTCCAACACTTTCGGCATCGACGTTTCTCATTTTGCCGCTCACCTGACGACGATAAATCTTGCAAGCCGCGAATTGGTTGAAAGCGAGAACTACCCGCGCGTCGCGCGCTCAGACTTTTTTGACACCGCGCCGGACATCGGCCTTGTCAGCATTCCCTCCAAATCAGGGGCAGTCAGCCTTGTCGCTCCCGGCAAATTCGACGCCATTATAGCCAATCCGCCTTATGTCCGTCAGGAGGACATAGGAAAGTCGCTCAAGGACCGATACGCGGCGCAGGTCAAGTCAGAAGCAAAACTTATTGCAGGCGGGCGTTCGGACCTTCATGTGTATTTCTGGGGCCATGCGCTGACTTTCTTGAAAGACAACGGACGGCTTGGCTTTCTCACATCCAGCCAATGGCTCGACGTGGAGTATGGCTTTCCCCTGCAAAAATGGATTCTGGAAAACTTCCGCATCGTCGCGATCATCGAGAGTGATGCGGAGCCTTGGTTTGAGGGGGCGCGCGTCGCGACGACTGCGACGATATTGGAGCGCGAGGCTGATCCTGAGAAGCGGAACAGCAATTTCGTGCGATTTGTGCAGATTCGCAAGAAGCTGATCGATTTGGTCGGCTCGTCAGATTCGAGAGACATGCTTGTCGGCGCTGAGAGGATTGCACAAGACATAATTAAAACCGACGAAGACGCTGCCGCCTCCGATTGGCGGATAAGGCTGCGTCGTCAGGGTGAATTGCACGAAGAAGGCTTGAAGCTCGGGGTGCGCCGCACAGGGCGAAGCGTCTATGGCGGAGGGAAATGGGGTATTCCACTTCGAGCGCCGGATGTTTGGTTCAATTTGCTCCGTGATGCGAGATATTCTTGGATTCCATTGTCCGACTTGGCCAAGACCGCAAGGGGGATCACGTCCGGCAAAGACGATTTCTTTTATTTGGAAGACATTTCGACAGAAGGGTTATCACGGTATCCTGACTCTCCGGAGTTTGAAAAGCATTTTGGGGCACCGCGCAACAAGGTTGCAAGCAGACAAATTGCGTTGGCAAAGGCTGGAACTGGAGAAGTATTCCCAATTGAGGCCGAGTACCTAAAACCGTATATTCACAGCATCATGGATGTCGATGCGTATGCTGTGTCTCAAGGCCACGCCCGTGGCCTTGCCTTGATGCTGCCCTCCGGTACCAATCTAAGGGGGCTTTTCATTGAGAAATACGTGCTGTGGGGCGAGGCCCAGAAATACAATACCAACACGACGTGCGCATCCCGCGAGCGAAAGGACGGCAGGCGCTGGTACGATCTGACCAACAACGTGATTTCTCCAATATTCTGGTCAAAGTCCCATCAGTACCGGCATGTCGCTCCGTTAAACCGGCATGGGTTTTTGGCAAACTGTAATCTTTATACGGTTGAATTGGATTCTCAGCAGGCCGAAATTGCATTTGGCGTATTGAATTCCTCGCTGGTGGTCCTGAGCAAGTTCCTGTTCGGGCGTCCCGTTGGCGTTGAGGGAAATTTTAAGACTGAAGTCGTGGACGTGGAAATGATGCTGGTGCCGGATTGGACAAAGGCGTCCAAGGCTGTTGCAAAGCGCATCTCGGCGGCGGCCAAAAGGCTGGCATCGCGCCCGGTATTGGGGTTTCTTTCAGCGCAGCGGCTGCGCCAGAAATCTGCTCAATCCAAAACCAAGAACGGCATTGCCGACCTGTCCGCGTTCTCTAACCAGTCGGAACTTGAACAGCCGGACCGTCACGAGCTTGACGACGCGGTTCTGGAGCTGCTCGGGTATGAAGACCCACTTCAACGTAAAGCTCTGCGCGGCGAGATTTACGACTATCTGCGCCATCGGTTCGAACGCGAGAGACAGAAAGAAGAGTCGGCGATAGACAACAAGGCGCGCAGCAAGAAACGGCAGCGCGTCACCGCCGATGGATTGGCGTCGGCTGTCTTCAAATTTATTTCCGACCGCCAGCCCGCGCTGCTGCGCGGCTACGACAGTTTCCTTCACCTGATGGAGCAAGCCGGAATTTCGATGGAGGGCCGCCCGATTCCAGATGGTGAGGCGTTTGAGCTGATTCATGATTTGGCGTCGACCGGCCTGCGCTACAAAGACCGCAAGAGCCGGAAGTGGAAAATCGAGAAGGCGCGCCATCCAGAGCAGGCCGCACTCATGCTGGAGATTGCTTTGGCTGGCGAAGGTCCGGACATTCTGTTCATGCCATCAAAGGCAGCCGACGCCGCAAAACTCGCCTTTCAATTCCGTGAGCATCGGCACAGCCGCGAGCAGGCTGTTCGCGACCTGATTGATGAGAGAACCAGCGATCCTGACATGGCCGAAAAGGCGTTCGGCATTATTCATGCAATGATTGCCAAAGCCGAGCGCTGACGAAGCGACACTTTGCCAAATGGTCGCCACCGGCGCGGCGCGGACGGCGGACGAGGGCGGCAGGAGCCGGGATACTGTGCCCCAAAGTGCGCGTGCCAAACTTGGTGTAGACATTTCGGACTTTGGCGCTGCCCCTCATCCGTCGCTTCGCGCCACCTTCTCCCCGCAAGAGGCGGGGCGAAGGGAAGATAGTGCCAAAATCGCGCCGCTCAGCGATGCCGAGCGCGATATTTATGACGCGGGGCTGATTGCCATCCTGAAGGAATTGCATGACGATATCGACCGCGCCGTCTTCGAAGCCTATGGCTGGCAGGATTTGGGTGCGCGGCTTGTCGGCAGGCCCGGCGCGACGCTGCCGAGCGTCCACAAAAGCGAGACCCAAGAGCAGGCGGAGGAGGAACTGCTCACCCGCCTCGTGGCGCAGAACCTTGAGCGGCAGGAAGAGGAAAAGCGCGGCCATGTGCGCTGGCTGCGGCCGGATTACCAGATTGCCAAATTAGGCGCGAAAGTCGCCAAACCCAGCGGCGAAGAGCAGCTGGAGGCCGATGTCGGCGTTATCAGCGTGGATGCCAAGCCGAAATGGCCAAGCGACGGATTGGCGCAAATCCGCATCGTGCGCGACGCGCTCGCAAAATCTTCCGCCCCCGCCGCGCCGGACGAAATCTCACTTTCCTTCCACAGCCGCAATTCCCCCGCGCGCAAGGACCGGGTGCGCCAGGTGCTGGAGACGCTGGTCGCCACCGGCGCGGCGCGCACAGCGGACGAGGGCGGCGGGAGCCGGTATTTCGTGGCGCGGTGATGTGCGGAGCGGGCGCATAAGTGCGGCGGGTTCTTTTTACGCTCCCTCACCTGGTTTGCTTCGCAAACCTGTCCTCTCCCCGCAGGGGAGAGGGGAA
>JANMMM010000090.1:0-7478 GCA_031373225.1 Phyllobacteriaceae bacterium
TTTGGCCGGAGCCGATAATGGCGACAGTCTTGATCTGCATGGGGCTTTACCTCTTGTTTGCAAGCCCTGAACCGTATCGCCAGATTTGACGCTCGGCAAGTTTATTTTGCAGTGCAGCATTGATGCTAAAGACCTACAGCGCCTTCTGCAATTCCGGCAATATCTCAAACAGGTCGCCGACAATGCCGTAATCCGCCACCTGGAAAATCGGCGCGTCCTCGTCCTTGTTGATGGCGACGATGACTTTGGAGTCTTTCATGCCTGCAAGATGCTGGATCGCGCCGGAAATGCCGCAGGCGATGTAGAGATCGGGGGCGACGACCTTGCCGGTCTGGCCGACCTGCCAGTCGTTCGGGGCATAGCCGGCGTCCACAGCCGCGCGGGATGCGCCGACGGCGGCGCCGAGCTTGTCGGCGATGGGCAGCATGACGGCCATGAATTTCTCGTTCGAGCCAAGCGCGCGGCCGCCGGAAATGATGATTTTGGCGGAGGTCAGCTCGGGGCGGTCGGAGCCGGCGATGGCGGAGCCGGCATATTTGGAGAGGCCGGGATCGGCTGCGGCTTTGACGCTTTCGACTTGGGCCGAGCCGCCTTCTTCCGTGGCGGCGAATGTGGCTGTGCGCACGGTGATGACCTTGGTCTTGTCGGTGGACTGCACGGTCTGGATGGCGTTGCCGGCGTAGATCGGGCGCTTGAATGTGTCTTTGGATTCGACGGAAATGATCTCGGAAACCTGCATAACATCGAGCAGCGCGGCAACGCGGGGCATGACGTTTTTGCAGTCTGTGGTGGCTGGGGCGATGATCGTGTCATAGCCGCCCGCCAGCGAGACGATCAGCGCAGCATAGGGTTCCGCGAGGCGCTGTTCGAGGCCGGCATCGTCGGCAAGCAGCACTTTGGCAACGCCTTTGAGTTTTGAAGCGGCGTCGGCGACTCCCTTCGCGCCTTTGCCCGCGACTAGGACATGCACGTCGCCGCCGATCTGCAGGGCTGCGGTCAGCGTCTTGGCGGTTTGCTCGGAGAGGTGGGCATTGTCATGCTCTGCAATGAGAAGAATGGCCATGTTCAAAATTCCCTTCTAAAGCACGCCGGCTTCGTTTTTCAACTTGTCGACCAGTTCGGCGACGGTCTTGACCTTGACGCCCGCCTTGCGGCCGCCGGGCTCGACAGTGGTCAGCACTTTGAGGCGCGGGGCGGTGGAGACGCCGTAATCGGCGGGGGACTTTTCATCGAGCGGCTTTTTCTTGGCCTTCATGATGTTGGGCAGCGAGGCGTAGCGCGGGGTGTTGAGGCGCAGGTCCGTGGTCACCACGGCGGGCAGCGACAGGTCCACTGTCTGCGATCCGCCGTCCACTTCGCGGGTGACGGAGATGCGTCCGCCTTCGGGCGAAACTTTCGAGGCGAATGTGCCCTGCGGCCAGCCGAGCAGCGCCGCGAGCATCTGGCCGGTCTGGTTGCTGTCATCGTCAATCGCCTGTTTGCCGCAGATGACAAGCTGGATGCCCTCGGCCTCCGCCACGGCTTTGAGAATTTTGGCGACGGCGAGAGGTTCGGTCGGATCGTCGGTCTTCACCAAAATGGCGCGGTCGGCACCCATGGCCAACGCCGTGCGCAGCGTCTCCTGCGCCTGCTGCGGACCGACGGAGACGGCGATGACTTCCTCGGCCTTGCCCGCCTCTTTCAGGCGCAGCGCCTCTTCAACGGCGATCTCGTCGAACGGGTTCATCGACATTTTGACATTGGCAAGGTCAACGCCGGACCCGTCCGCCTTGACGCGGATTTTGACGTTGTAGTCAACGACCCGTTTGACCGGCACCAGTATTTTCATGTCTGAAACCTCATTCTTGCGTGTCCTGCCGAAATAGCGCCAAAGCCCGGAAAGCGATAGCCAAAAGCCGACATTTGTTTGGACGCATCGACGCAGCGGCGGGTTAGCCCTGATTGACGTGAACGTCAATAAGCCGTGCTACTGCCGTCCCCATTTGACGGACGGCTCCGGTTCGGGCGGGAGAATGACAGGATGGAGCACCAAATCCGGCGCGGCCGCCATGGGCTCCGGCCGGCTGAACAGCCTGACGTCCCGCCGCTTAAGAAGCGGCGTCAGGATGATGCCAGCGAGGATCCCGCCGACATGCGCGGGCCAGGAAACCTGGTCTTCGGTCTGGGTGAACAGCATGACGAACTGGAAGATCACCCAGAGCCCGATGGGAATCCATGCCGGAATGCGCAGCGGGATGCGCATCAGCGCCAGAACCCAGAGCTTCACATGTGGATGCAGCATCAGATAGGCGACGACAACGCCTGCGATGGCCCCGGACGCGCCGATCAGCGGCTCTTCCGAACCTGCCAGAATGACGCCGTGCAAAAAGGCCCCGGCGGTCGCGCATAGAAGATAAAAGATCAGATATTTCACATGCCCCATCGCGTCTTCGACATTGTCGCCGAAGACCCAGAGGAAAATCATGTTGCCGCCAAGGTGAAATATATCGGCGTGAAGGAAGGCGTAGGTCAGATAGGTGAAGTTCTCCGGCACAAGCACCAGCTCCGGTGGCAGCTCCACCGTGTCGTGGATGACCGAAGGAATATACCCAAGGCCGAAAATGCTGGCGTTGGAAAAAGTCTCGTTTGCGCCGGTCACAGTGATCACGAAGACAAATACATTTACCGCGATAATAGTCAGATTGACGTAGGAATGGCGGATGTGGCGGAGCTCGTTGGCGTCGTGCAGGGGGATGAACATTGCGGGCTACCGGTTTGCGCCGGGCACCCATAACACGTCATTTGCACCATTGTCATTGCAGGCGCGGGCGGCGACAAAAAGAAAGTCAGAGACCCGGTTGATATATTCGATGGCTGTCGGCGAGACTTTTTCACCCGGTTTAGCGCCAAGTTCGACCATCAGGCGCTCGGCCCGGCGGGCAATTGTGCGGGCCAGATGCAGCGCGGCGGCGGCGGGCGAGCCACCGGGCAGGATGAAGGAATTGAGCGGAGGAATGGAGGCGTTCAGCGCGTCGATGTCGCGCTCAATTTTCCCGACTTGGCTGGCAATGATGCGCAGCGGCTCATAACCCAGTTCCTTGCCGGTGTCCGGCGTCGCCAAGTCCGCGCCGAGGTCGAACAGGTCATTTTGAATGCGGGCGAGCATGGCATCGACGGCTGGATGACTTTCAACCGTGTGGACGCGGGCCATGCCGATAGTGGAATTGGCTTCATCGACAGTGCCATAGGCGTCGACCCGAAGGTCAAACTTCCAACGCCGCTCGCCATTGCCGAGCCCCGTCGTGCCATCATCGCCGGTTTTTGTGTAAATTTTGTTCAACTTGACCATGGCGCTCAGGCGGGACGGCCGAAATAGACGGCGATGACAATCAGGACGATGGCAATGAACTGCAGGAAAACCCGCAGCTGCATCATTTTGTTGGAAAAATTCGCGTCACCCGCCTTCATCATGTTGCGCAGTCCGACCAGCAAGACGGCGGCGACAGACAACATGGCGATCAGGGCGAGGATATTGAACATTGTGGGCATGGCTTTCTCCTATGCGCCCTATATATGGCCGGAGCCGGGAAAAGCCAGCGTCAGGACGATTTCGCCAAGAGCGTGTATAGCAGCTTAGACGGCAGGATGCGCTTGAGAATGACGCCCATTCTGGCGGGGCGGGTGATGACGTAGTGCGGCTTGGGCGAAGCGGAATTGAGCGCGTGCTTCAAGACCGCGTAGACGGCGTCAGGACCGAGCTTGGTGGCATCTTTGGTTCCGCCGGACCGCAGGAGCGCAAGGCGATTTTCGTAGGATATGCGATGCGCGGAGTTTTCGACATCGATGTATTTGTCGGCGTAGGCGGCGGCGGTCAGGGCAATTTTCGATTCAATCGCACCGGGCTCGATCAAGGACACATCGATACCCGTGCCCCAAAGTTCCATGCGCAGAGTCAGCATCAAGCCCTCAACAGCGTGCTTGGAGGCGTTGTAGGCGCCGCGCAGCTTCTGCGGCAACAGTCCGAGAATGGACGAGCAATGGACGATGCGGCCATGACCCTGCCTGCGCATGACCGGCACGATGCGGCGTGTCAGATCATGCCAGCCGAAGAAGTTTGTCTCGAACTGCTCGCGAAGCGCCTCCATCGGCAGGTCTTCCACCGCGCCCGGCTGCGCATAGCCGCCATTGTTGAAAAGAGCGTCGAGCGTGCCGCCGGATACTTTCAGCACGTCTTCGACAAGCGCTTCGATGGATTTCGGCTCGCGGTAGTCGAGATAGAAGGCCTCGATGACTTCGGCTTTCAGCGCCGCAATATCCTCTGGTTTGCGCGCGGTGGCGAAAACACGCCAGCCATCGGCCTTCAGCGCCCTTGCGCAATAAGCGCCAATGCCGGAAGAACAGCCAGTTATCAAAATGGTGCGGGTGCGATTCATGCTTGGACTCGTTGAAAAGAACGTATCTGACTTCCCATATCAGGTGTTCATGCGCAATTGGAACGCGGAACGTGCTTAAGGTCATTGCCGTCGGGAAGCGCATTTTGACGGACGCGCTCGGCCACTACAATGACGATGACGGCTGGGCGATGGCGAGCCATGTGGCGCTGTCGAGCCTGATGGCGCTGTTTCCGTTTTTGATCTTTGCGGCGACACTTGCAAGCGTGCTTGGCGCAGATGCGTTTTCCGACACGGCTGTGCATCTCATCTTCGACACTTGGCCCGAAAAGATTGCCGCGCCGATCGCGGCGGAGGTGCAGAACGTCCTTACCGTGCCGCATGGCGGGCTGGCGACGCTTTCGTTCTTCGCCGCCTTTTACTTTGCCTCGAGCGGCATCGAAGCGCTGCGCGTGGCGCTGAACAGGGCGTACCGGGTGACGGAATCGCGCACGCTGTACTTTCGCCGGGCGCAGAGCTTCGGGTTCGTTCTGGTGGCGGCGCTGGGGATGCTGGCGATCAGTTTTCTCCTAGTGCTCGCCCCGCTCGCCATCAGCATTCTGCGCAAGTTCATGCCGGGCATCGAGCCGTTTCTCGGAACGATCAGCTTCTGGCGCTTTCTGATCGCGTTCTGTGTTCTGGTGTTTGGACTCCTGTCCGTGCATTTCTGGCTGCCGGACGGCAAGCGGCGCTTCCTGACCATCCTGCCGGGCATTGTCGTCACGATGCTGGCCTGGTTTGTCAGCGCCGCGATGTTTGCCACCTATCTGGAGCGTTTCGCCAATTATTTCTCGACCTATGCCGGCCTCGCCTCGATCATGGTGGCGCTCGTGTTTCTGTACATTGTCGCCTCGATCTTCATTGTCGGCGCGGAACTCAACGCCGCCATCGGGCGCTATCTGGACGCGCGGGAAAAGGTGAGGCCTTGACGCGTGGCCATCGCCACGCCGGCCGCGGTCACTAGCATTCCCACTATCTGCAGACCGTTCAAAGTTTCTCCAAACAGCAGAAAAGCCATCAGCGCCGTGACCGACGGGACGAGATAAAACAGCGAGGCGACTTTTGAGACCGCGCCATCGCGGATCAGGATCATCAGAAGGAAAATCGCGCCGAGCGACAGGACGAGGACCAGCCAGACCATGGCGAAGACGAGTTCGCCAGTCAGCGCATATTGCTGTTTCTCGAAGGCAATTGTCAGCGCCCCGGTCAGCAGCGTAGCGCCGAGATATTGCAGGCTGGTGGAGGTGCGCAGATCGGCGCTGGTGACAAAGCGCTTTTGCCAGATCGTGCCCGCCGCGATGCCGAGCACCGAGACGAACGAGGCGGTCAGCGTTGCCGAATTGACGCCGGTTCCGGCCAGATTGAGCTTGGGCGACAGGACGAGCGCGATGCCGATCAGCCCGATAGCGAGGCCCAGCCAGTGCTGCGGCGTGATCCTTTCATTGAGGAGCGGGCCTGCGATCAAGGCGGTGACCAGCGGCTGGATGCCGACGATCAGCGCCGACATGCCGGCGGGCAGGCCGTTGCGGATCGCCCAGAAAACGCAGGCGAGGTAGACGCCGTGAATCAGCGCGCCGGCGATGGCGGCATGGACGGCGGTCGCGCGGTCGGGCCATTTTGCCTTTGTCAGGACAGCGATGACCGCAAGAATGACGCAGGCGATGAAGAAGCGCGCCGCCAGAAACAGGAATGGCTCGCACCAGGGCATGGCATAGCGCGCGCCGATAAAACCCGTCGCCCAAAGCAGCACAAAGAGCGCCGGAAAAAGCCTTTCACGCATCAAAACTCCGAAAAATGGGCGATTGACGCCGCACATCGTCAAAATTGTGAAACAGTTGGTAAAGGTTTTCATCTATTTTGAAAGGGTAAATAAAGCCGTTTTGGCAAAGGGCTTGAGCGCCGAGGATTGCGGAAATGTCGCTGCTTGACACAGATGTGCAGATTTTTGTCATCACTTTGGTGCTGATTTTCGGGTTTTTTCTTGGCCATGCCATGGACGGCGTTCTGGGCGACGAAGGTTTCGGGGCCTATGGCAACATGTTCTGGATCATCACTGGGTTCGTTGGCGGCATCTATGTGATGCACTATTTTGGCATGTCGCTGAAGGATATGCGGTATACCGTCGGCGGAGGGCTTTCGGGCGCGTTTTCACTTTTGGCAACGCTGGTGCTGGGAAAATACGTGCTGCACCGAAACGGCTATTGACGAGCCGCCGCAAAGTTGCTCCGCTTCCGATAGATGAAGCGGAAGGCGGCCCATGCGGCGCATTGACAACCTTAATAACATCAAATTTGCACTGGACGCGCTCGTCGCTCTCGAACCTCGGCTGGCGCTTGTCGCGGGTATCGCAGGCGAGGTGCCGCTGCGCCGTCATCCTGCCGGGTTCGAGAGCCTTGCTGGCATCATTGTCTCGCAGCAGATTTCCAAAGCCAGCGCCGACGCGATATTTGGGCGGCTAAAGGCGGCTATTGATCCGTTCACACCTGAACGGCTCCTCGATATCGGGGAGGGCGGACTTGCCGGCGCGGGTCTGTCGCGTCCGAAGCAGAAAACATTCTTCGCTGTTGCCGAGGCGTGCCGCAGCGGACTCGACCTTGAAGGTCTGTGCGAGATCCCCGCTGCTGAAGCCATCGCCGCGATGACGGCCATGCCCGGCATCGGGCCGTGGACGGCCGAAGTCTACCTCCTGTTCTGCGCCGGGCACCCGGACATTTTTCCTGCGGGCGACATCGCTTTGCAGAACGCCGTGCGCCACGCTTTCAACCTTGAGGCGCGGCCGGCGCCGAAGCCCTTGTCCGTCATTGCCGGGCGCTGGTCGCCGCACCGGAGCGTCGCGGCGCGGCTGTTCTGGGCCTATTACGCGAACATGAAAGGCCGCGACGGCGCGCCTTTGTGAAGCCGCATTTTCCCCCTTCACATCTCTGTCATCCGCGAATTACACTATCGTCGGACTTGAAGCTGAAACAGAAGGGCTGATTCCTTGAACGTCGCGGTTTCCCCCAACGGGTTGCCAACGCTGGTGCTGAATGCGGATTACCGCCCGCTCAGCTATTACCCCCTGTCGCTCTG
>JANMMM010000092.1:0-11604 GCA_031373225.1 Phyllobacteriaceae bacterium
GGAGCTGGGCGTCAATGATTATGTTGTGCGCCCGGTCGACGCCCAGGAGCTGATCGCCCGCATTCGCACCCAAGTGCGGCGCAAGCGTTTTAACGACGCCTTGCGCCAGAGCGTGGTGCAGACAATCGAAATGGCGGTGACTGACGGCCTGACCGGTCTGCATAACCGCCGCTATCTTGAAACGCATCTCGACATTCTGTTCGAGCGCGCCATCTCGCGCGGCAGGCCGCTGTCTTACCTGATCGCGGACATCGACAAGTTCAAATCCATCAACGACGCCTTCGGCCATGACGGCGGCGACCACGTGCTGCGCGAATTCGCCAACCTGCTGCGCCGCCAGGTGCGCGGCGCGGATCTTGTCAGCCGTTATGGCGGCGAGGAGTTTGTCGTGGCCATGCCCGATACAGATGCCGAGCTGGCGGCCAAGGTGGCGGAGCGGGTGCGCGCCGCTGTGGCAGAGAATTCATTCAGTCTTTCGAACGGACGCACCGTTCCAGTTACCGTCTCGGTCGGCATCGCGACGCTGCAAGGCCGTGCGGATTCAATCGCAGCCCTTGCCAAGCGCGCCGACACTGCGCTCTATGAGGCAAAAGCAGCCGGACGCAACCGCGTCGTCCAAAAAGCCGCCTGACGCAGCGTAATTTACAATTTCGCTTACATGCGGGGTTGATTCGTTTTCAATTTTGCGCAACATTCTCTGTAGCGTCGGCGGCGCGTAGCGTTTAGCCACTGACAGCTTGCCCCCATGGTGCTCAGGTCCGCCGCATCTCCTGGGTCATGGGGACTGTCGGTCGGCGAATTTTTAGCTCAGGTCACCTCGTCCTGACGCAATAAATGCGCCGACCGACCCCAACTTTCAAATCGTTTTTGCCAACAAAAAAGCCGCCCGGAGGCGGCTTCGCGCATCAAGCGGCGGCAAAGCTCACTTGATCTTGGTTTCCTTGAAATCAACATGCTTGCGCACGACCGGGTCGTACTTCTTCATGCTCATTTTCTCAGTCATCGTGCGGCTGTTCTTCTTGGTGACATAGAAGAAGCCGGTGTCGGCGGTCGACAGGAGCTTGATTTTGATCGAGGCGGCTTTGGCCATTTTTCGTACCCGTGTGTAAAATTTGACCGCCAAGCATCCGCCCGGCGAAAGTTGGCCGGACATCGCGTATCAGCGTTTGAAAGTCAACCCCGCCGCCGAACAAAGGCGGCTCAATAGAGCGTCCGCACCATCCTGCCGCGCTGCATGGTGAAGAAGGGTATCGGAAGATCAGTCTCCAGAAGCGGGTCCGCCGTAAGCCGCGCTTCGGTTTCTTCGAGAATGATGCGGGTGATGTCCGGCAGTGCCAGGCGCTTGGCATCAATGAATGAATGCCATCCAAGGTCCAGCAGCTCCTCTGAAGCCGTCAATCCGGCGGACGGCTGCAATGCCTCGTCGCAGAATGCCGCAAAGAAATGAGTGTCGTAGCGGTGCGGATAGACCGGCGGCGTCACTGCGCGGGCGATGAGCCGCAGCAAAGACAGGTCGGCACGCAGCGCCAGCCCGGTTTCCTCCAGCGTCTCGCGCAAAGCGCTGAATGCAATAGCGCATGCGTTGGCGGCGGACGCACTTTTCCCAAGCGCTTTGAACATCCGCTCCCGGTCCTCACCTCGAAGCCCGGCTGTCAGCTTGGCGCGGTGGTCGCCCCGGTCGGTCCTGCCGCCGGGAAAGACATATTTGTCCGGCATGAACTTCTGGCCGGCGCCGCGCCGTCCCAGCAGCAGGCGCGGCTCATCGCCGCTTCGGTCAATGAGAATGAGCGAAGCGGAGCGCTTTGGCCGCGCTGGCCTCTGCCTTGTGGCCGCAAGCGCGTCGGTCATTCAGTATTTTGCTTCCGAGGGAGGCAGAACATCTTCAGGGCCATCCTCCTGCCCGCCAAAGCCATGCATCCGCAGCGCCCATTGCAAGCCAATTACCGCGCCTTTCACGGGCTGGAGAAAGGCGAGTGAGGCGAGAATGGTCAACGGCATCCAAATCGCCAGATGCATCCAGCCGGGAATGTCGAGCAAAAGCTCCGTCGCCAGAAATCCTGCGACCACCACATGTCCGACGAGCAGGACGACGATGTAGGCCGGAAGGTCATCGGCGCGCTGTGGCGTGTAATCTTCGCCGCAAGCGGCGCAGTCATCGACCGGCTTGATGAACTTGCGGAAGAGCCTGCCTTCACCGCACTTCGGGCATCTGCCCAACAGCCCGCGTTTGATCGAGCGGCCAAGCGGGCGGTCATTTGCGGGGGCGGATTGAAATTCCAGCACGGGAACGCTCATCTCATTTTCCAAACTTCCGCCTGCCACCATCGGGTTTGCCGCCTGCGCGGCGTTTCAGGCCTTTGGCCTTGTGAAAAGAACGCGACACGCCCGGCAGTTTGCGCGGCTCGGTCACCATCTCATAGCGCATCGCGCCTGCGAACACCGCGACTTCCACCAGTTTGACATCGACGCTGTCGCCGAGCCTGTAGCCTTCGCCTGACCGCTCGCCGACGAGAACGCGCGAAGTTTCGTCAAAATGGTAATAGTCGTCTCTCAAGGTAGATATAGGCACGAACCCGTCGGCGCCATAGGCGGGGAGGATGACAAATAGTCCCGATTTCGTCACGCCGGTGATGCGGCCGGGGAATGTGCCGCCAATCTTCTCGTGCAGATGATGCGCGATCAGCCGGTCGATCGTGTCGCGCTCGGCCGCCATGGCGCGGCGTTCGCAGGTGGAGATATAGGCGGCGGTCTCCGGAAGCTGCGCGGCTTCCTCGTTTGTCAACCCGTCATCGCCAAGGCTCAGCGCCCGCACAAGAGCGCGGTGCACGATGAGATCGGCATAGCGGCGGATCGGCGAGGTGAAATGCGCGTATTTGCGCAAATGCAGGCCGAAATGGCCAATGTTGACCGGATCGTAGACGGCCTGCGACTGTGAGCGCAGCACGACTTCGTTGACCAGCTCCTCATTTTCGGTGCCGCGCACCCGCGACAGGATGCCGTTGAAATCTCCCGGCTTCATCGCCGCGCCGCGCGACAGCGAGATTTCCAGCGTCTTGAGGAAATCGCGCAGAGATTCCTGCTTGGCGAGCGAGGGCACGTCATGAACGCGGTAGACCAAAGCCTGCTGGCGCAGCTCCAGCGTCTCGGCGGCGGCGACATTGGCCTGGATCATGCACTCTTCGATCAGCTTGTGCGCGTCGAGCCGCTCCGGGATGATAACGCGGTCAACCGTGCCGTCGGCTTTCAGAAGAATTTTCCGCTCTGGAAGATCAAGCTCCAGCGGCTCGCGCGCGTCGCGGCCACGCTTCAGGGCTGCATAAGCTATCCAAAGCGGCTTTAGAATGGTTTCGCGAATTGGCGCGGTCTTCTCATCCGGCGCCCCGTCGATTGCCGCCTGCGCCTGTTGGTAGGAGAGTTTGGCGTGGGAACGCATCATGATGCGGTGGAATGTGTGCTTAGTCTTCTTTCCGCTGGCCGAGAATGTCATGCGCACTGCAAGCGCCGGCCGGTCCTCGTTTTCCCTGAGCGAGCAGAGATCATTGGAAATCCTCTCCGGCAGCATCGGCACGACGCGGTCGGGAAAATACACCGAATTGCCGCGCTTGAGCGCCTCGCGGTCCAAAGCCGAACCGGGCCGGATATAGGCCGCCACATCGGCGACGGCGACGGTGACGATCTGGCCGCCGGGATTGGCCGGATCGGCATCGTCCGCGCCGTGCACGGCGTCGTCATGATCCTTGGCGTCGGCGGGATCGATGGTGACGAGCGGCAGCGCGCGCCAGTCTTCACGGTGATCCATTGACGCGGGCTTGGCCAATTCCGATTCTTCAATGACGCGCGACGGGAAAATGTGCGGAATGTCGTGCATATGCAGCGCGATCATCGACACGGCTTTTTCGCTGGAAAGCGAACCGGCGACGGACAGAACTTTCGCTTTCGGCAAGCCATAGGCCAGCGACTTGATGACCTCCGCTTCGACAAGGTCACCGTCCTTGGCCGGGCCTCTGTCACTGGCGGCGATGATCATTTCGGGCTGACGCTTCTCGACTGGGTCGAGCCGGAACTCGCCGGAGGGCAGCTCGCGGAATATGCCGAGCACCGCGCCGGCGCGCTTGTCGAGCTTTTTGATCAGCCGCGCCGTGTAGGGCGGGCCATCGGCCTTGTTGGCGAAGACGCGGGCCAGGATACGGTCGCCGACACCTGGCGTCGGGCCCTTGTCGCTGCGGCTGGCGCGGAGGAGCACATTGGGCGGCGCGCCGAACTCTTCATTCCACTCAACCGGCTTGGCCAAAAGGTCGCCGTCCTTGTCGCGCGAGAAAATGTCGAGGGCGGCGATGGAGGGCAGCGAGCCGGACGTGGCGAGGCGTTTGCCCTTTTTCTCGATGGTCCCTTCCACCGCCATTTCGCGCAGCAGGGCTTTGAGGATCACGCGGTCATCGCCTTTCACGCCGAATGCGCGGGCGATCTCGTTTTTTGAGGCGAGATCGGGATTTTCTTTCATAAAGGCGAGCAGCGTATCCCGGTCGGGAATTTCTCCGTGCCGGGGAGGGCGCTTTGCGCCGGATGGCGCGCTGATGCGGCGCGCCATGGCTTTAGGCCTTCTTCGCCGCTGGTTTCTTGGCGGCTGTCTTCTTGGCCGGAGCTTTCTTTGCCGCAGCAGCCTTGGGGGCCGCAGCCTTCTTTGCAAAAGCCTTTTTCACCGGCGCTTTGCCGGCCTTGGCGGTTATAAACTCCACCGCTTCCTCAAGCGTCACGCTCTGCGGGTCCTTGCCCTTCGGCAGCGTGGCGTTGGTTTTGCCGTGATTCACATAGGGCCCGTATTTGCCGTCGCGCACGGTGATCGGCTGGCCATCGGCTGGGTGATTGCCGAGAGATTTCAGCGCGGCGGGCGTTCCGGTCCGGCCGCGTCCGGGACCCTTGGCGATTTTCTCGGCGATGACGGTGACGGCGCGGTTCAGGCCGATGGAGAACACGTCCTCGGCGCTCTCGATATTGGCGTAAACGCCGTCATGCGTGATGTACGGGCCGTATTTGCCAATGCCGGCGGCGATCATCTTGCCGGTCTCAGGATGCTGGCCGATGTCGCGCGGCAGGGACAGGAGCGCCAGCGCTTTTTCATGGTCGGTGTTGTCCACCGTCCAGCCTTTGGGCAGCGAGGCGCGCTTGGCCTCCTTGCCGTCGCCGCGCTGGATATATGGTCCGAAGCGGCCGGTGCGCACAGTGATTTCCTCGCTGGTGAACGGATCGGTTCCCAGAACTTTCGGCCCGTCCGCCGCGCCGTTCTCCTCGCCGCCCTCGCTGGTCAGCTGTCTGGTGAAGGAGCATTCAGGATAGTTCGAGCAGCCGACGAAAGCGCCGAACTTGCCGACTTTCAGCGACAATTGCCCGGTGCCGCACTTCTGGCAGATGCGCGGATCGCCGCCGTCGGCGCGGGCCGGAAAGGCGAGAGGGGCGAGCTCTTCATTGAGCTTTTCGAGCACTTCCGTGACGCGCAGTTCCTTGATTCCGTCAACGCTGGCGAAGAAATCCTTCCAGAACTCGCGCAGCACGTCCTTATAGGCCAGCTTGCCGTCGGAAATGTCGTCGAGCTTTTCTTCGAGGTCCGCAGTAAAGTCATACTCGACATATTTCTTGAAAAAGCTTTCGAGGAAACTGACGACCAGCCGGCCTTTGGCTTCCGGAATCAGCTTGCGCTTGTCCACCTTCACATAGTCGCGTTCCACCAGCGTTTTCAGCGTCGACGCATACGTGGACGGGCGGCCGATGCCGAGCTCTTCCATCTTCTTGATGAGCGAGGCTTCAGAGTAACGCGGCGGCGGCTCGGTGGAGTGCTGCGTGGCGGTGATGGTTTCTTTCGACACTGCCTCGCCGGATTTCAGCTGCGGCAGCTTGCGGTTTTCCTCGTCCTCGTCCTCTTCCTCCCGGTGGTCGGTGTAGGCGGCGAGGAAGCCGTCGAAACGGGTGACGGAGCCGACGGCGCGCAGGCCCGCGACCTGCGACCCGTTGCGCGCCTCGATTTCGGCGGTGGTGCGCTCAATGTCGGCGCTCCGCATCTGGCTCGCCACCGCGCGCTTCCAGATCATGTCGTAGAGCTTGGCCTGATCCTCATCAAGAAACCGACGCATCTCCTTGGGATGACGCGAGAAATCGGTGGGGCGGATCGCCTCGTGCGCTTCCTGGGCGTTCTTGGCTTTGGCTGTATAAAAACGCGGCTTTTCCGGCACATATTGTGGCCCGAAGTCCGAGCCGATCATCTTGCGCGCCGCGTCCACGGCTTCCGGCGCCATCTGCACGCCGTCGGTGCGCATATAGGTGATGAGACCGGCGGTCTCGCCGCCGATATCGACGCCTTCATAGAGTTTCTGGGCGATCTGCATCGTGCGCGTAGCGGAGTATCCGAGCTTGCCGGAGGCGGCCTGTTGCAAAGTGGAGGTGGTGAAGGGCGGGCCGGGGCTGCGCTTGACGGGCTTGGCCTCGACGCTTTCGACGCGGTAGGCCGCGCCGTCGAGCATCGCCTTGATCTCGCCAGCCTGCACGCCGTTCTTGATGTCAAGCTTCCCAAGCTTTTTCCCGGCGAACGACACAAGCCGAGCCTCAAAGCCGTCATTGCGCGGCGTCTTGAGGAGCGCGGCGATTTGCCAGTATTCCTCGCGGATAAAACGCTCGATCTCGGCCTCGCGGTCGCAGACCAGCCGCAGCGTCACCGACTGGACGCGCCCCGCCGAGCGCGCGCCGGGAAGCTTGCGCCACAGAACCGGCGACAGCGTGAAGCCGACCAGATAGTCCAGCGCCCGGCGGGCGAGATAGGCATCCACCAGCGGCGCGTCGATCTGGCGCGGATTGGCCATGGCGTCGGTCACGGCCTTCTTGGTGATGGCGTTGAACACAACGCGGCTCACAGGCTTGGAGCCAACCGCCTTCTTCTGCTTCAGAACTTCCAGCACATGCCAGGAGATTGCTTCGCCTTCGCGGTCAGGGTCGGTTGCCAGAATCAGTCCGTCGGACTCCTTGACGGATTTTGCAATCTCCGAGAGCCGCTTGGCCGACGCGCCGTCCATTTCCCACGACATTGAAAAATCATCGTCAGGCAAAACCGAGCCGTCCTTCGGCGGCAAATCACGCACATGACCAAACGAGGCATACACTTTGTAGCCCGGTCCAAGATATTTGTTGATTGTTTTCGCCTTGGCAGGCGATTCGACGATCACGACTTCCATCAATTTTCCGGTGTTTTGGGGAGCCTTGGCTCCAAATCTGTGAAATTCGGGCAAAATCCGCAGGTCACATGGACAGGTAAAGAGATTGGGTCAAGTAGCCCATCCATTTTTGCGCGGCATTTGTCTAAAATACAACTTTAAGGGTGTGTTAGGTATATTGCAATTTTGAGTTTTATGACACATGATAAATAGCACTAATAAAACGTGTGTCAAAAAAGAGCCTGGGAGCGCCTGAAATGAGCCAAGCCCAAATACGACGGACGGAATCGCTGCAATTCATTCAATCCATGCTTGGCCAGCTGCGCCAGATGGCGGAAGCCGAGCGCTGCGACATGCTGAGCTACCTTATCGAAATGTCATATGTCGAATGCAGCGACATTGTGCGGGGCGACCGTCCGCTACGGGTCCAGGAACAGAAGCGCTACTCTGCCGCCTGAATGCCGCTCGAGACGGCCGGCTAGGTCCAGCTCCAACAGGATGAGCAGGACTTCCTGCGTTTTGACTCCGGTGTGAGCGATCACCTCGTCAATGCTGACCGGCGTGGGGCCGAGCGCTTCCACGACCTTTTCTCGGGCCGCGTCGGTCGGCATGGCTTGAGCGCCCTCGTGCTGCGGTTCTTCAACGCCTTCTTGCATCGGCGGCCTGCCGATCATCGGCGCCAGCGCCTCCATCACATCCGCCGCGCTGGTGATAAGCGTCGCGCCGCTGCGGATCAGCCCGTTGGTTCCTTCCGAACGCGGATCAAGCGGCGATCCCGGCACGGCAAAGACCAGCCTTCCAAGCTCGCCCGCAAACCGCGCGCTGATCAGCGAGCCAGACCGTTTTGCCGCTTCGACCACCACCAGACCTAGCCCCAGCGCCGCGATGATCCGGTTGCGGCGTGGAAAATCCCTGGCCCGCGGCTCCCATCCAATCGGCATTTCGCAGATCACCGCACCGCCCCGCTCGGAGATAGAGTTAAAAAGTTCGAGATTTTCGGGCGGGTAAGGGTGGTCAAGCCCGCCTGCCAGCACGGCGATCGTGCCGGTCGCAAGCGATGCCTGATGGGCCGCCGCGTCAATGCCGCGCGCCATGCCGGACACAATTGCGTAGCCTTCTGTGCCAAGATCTGAAGCGATTTTGCGGGTGAATTTTATTCCGGCAAGCGAGGCGTTGCGCGCGCCAACCATCGACACGCCGGGCAGGTCAAACACCGCAGTGCTGCCTTTGATCGTCACCATGGGCGGCGGATTGTCGCTTTGGCGCAAAAGCGCCGGAAAATCCGGCTCGCCAATGCCGACAAGGCGCGCGCCGAGGCGAAAGGTCGCTTCAATTTCCCGCTCGGCTTCAGAAAGCGGTGTAATGCGCACTGACTGCCGCGCGCCGCCGCGCCGGGCAAGCTCTGGCAGAGCCTCCAGCGCCGCCTCGGCGGAGCCATAGACATTAATCAGCTGCCGAAATGTCGCCGGCCCGACATTGTCGCTGCGGATCAGCCGCAGCCAGCTCAGCCGCTGTCGGTCGGAGAGCTCAACGCCGCGCCGCGCGCGCGGCGCATCCAGACTAAGCGGCAGCTGCCCACTCAACCCTTCGCCCCGATTTTAGACTCCGTCCCGGCAATGAGACGCTGGATATTCGCCTTGTGCTTGATGAAGACAATCAAAGTGATGAGACCGCAGACCGATGCCTGGAGCCAAGGCGCGGAGACGAACAGCGCGGCGAGCGCCACGAGTGCGGCAGTGAGCGCGGAAAGTGAGGAGTAGCGGAAGAGATAAGCGGTGACGATCCAGACGGCGGCGAAAAGAAGTGCGATCTTCCATGACAAGCCAAGAAGGACACCAAGATACGTCGCGACGCCCTTGCCGCCCTTGAAGCGCAGCCAGACCGGATAGATATGGCCGAAAAACGCGCCAAGCCCGGCAAACAGGCCCGCCTCCGCGCCAAACCGCCCCGCCGCCCAGACAGCCAGTGTGCCTTTGAGCATGTCAAGGAATAGCGTGGCGGCGGCCAGCCCCTTGTTGCCGGTGCGCAGCACATTGGTCGCCCCGATATTTCCCGAGCCAATGGCGCGCACGTCGCCAAGCCCGGCTGCGCGTGTCAGAAGCAGGCCGAACGGGACGGAGCCGAGCGCATAACCGAATGCAAGCGCCGCCAGAATGCTCAGAAAAGGCAGACTTATCGCCAAAAATTCAAACATTTGCGGCCCATCCCCTCAGATGCCGAAAAACACAGTGCGTCCCGCAACCATCGTTTGCAAGACCCTGCCTTGAAACCGCGCCCCCTCAAAGCAGGAATTTTTCGAGCGCGACTTTATCCCGGCCTCGTCAACGACCCACGGCGCGTCGAGGTCGATCAGCGTCAGGTCGGCGGGCTTGCCGGGCCGCAGCGTGCCGCCGGGAAGGCCGAACAGGCGGGCAGGGGCCGTTGAAACGGCGTCGATCAGCCGCATCAGCGGCACTTCGCCATTATGATGCAGCCGCAGCGCCGCGCCGAGCAATGTTTCAAGGCCGATCGCGCCGACGGCGGCGTCGGCGAAGGGCAGACGTTTGGTGTCCACATCCTGCGGGTCGTGCGAAGAGACGATAATGTCAATCGTTCCGTCGCGCAGCGCGTCGATCACCGCCTCGCGGTCGTCCTCTGAGCGCAGCGGCGGGGCGAGACGGAAATAGGTGCGGTATTCGCCGACATCGATCTCATTGAGCGAAAGATTGTGGATGGCCGCCCCGGCGCTGACGTTCGCGCCTTCATTCTTGGCGCGGGAGACGCAGGCCGCTGAAAGGCCGGTTGAGATTTTCGCGGCGTGGTAGTTGCAGCCGGTCAGTGCGGCTAAGCGAATGTCGCGCTCCAGCGGGATCACTTCCGCCTCGCGCGGAATGCCGGAAAGCCCCAGCCAGCTGGCGTAAAGCCCCTCATTCATCACGCCGGACCCTGCAAGATCGGCATCTTCAGTTTCGCAGAAGAGCAGCGATTCGAAGTCCCGCGCATAGGTCATGGCGCGGCGCATGACGAGCGCGTTGGAAATAGTCCTGCGCCCCTCGGTGAAGGCGACAGCGCCCGCCTGCCGCAGCAGACCGAACTCGGTCATTTCTGTTCCGAGGAGACCTTTGGTGATGGCGGAGGAAGGATAAACCCGCACGCAGCAGGTCTCGCGCGCCGTGCGCCGGACAAATTCCACCAGAGCGACGCTGTCGATCACAGGATCGGTGTCCGGCATCATGATCAAGGAGGTGACGCCACCCGCTGCCGCCGCCAGCCCGGCGGATTCGATAGTTTCCCGGTATTCGTTGCCGGGCTCGCCGATGAAAACACGCGCGTCAATCAGGCCGGGAACAATCAGCTTGCCGCCGCAATCGACCGTCTTCGCCCCGTCTGGCGCGCCTTGATTGTGCGCGGATGCGCCCGCGCCCGCCACCAGCCCATCCTTGACCAGCACCGAGCCAAGCTCGTCCATGCCGCGCGACGGGTCGACGATGCGGGCGTTCTGAAACAGCGTGACTGTCATGCGCGCGCGTCCGGCTGGTTGCGGCGCGGGTCGAGCAGCGCTTCCATCACCGCCATGCGAACGGCGACGCCCATCTCCACCTGCTCCTGAATGACGCTCTGCGCGCCGTCGGCGACTTCCGAGGCGATTTCAACGCCCCGGTTCATCGGCCCCGGATGCATGACCAGCGCCCCGTCATTGGCCAAGCCAAGCTTCTGCTTGTCGAGGCCGAAGAAATGAAAATATTCCCGCACCGACGGCACATAGGAGCCGGCCATGCGCTCGCGCTGCAGGCGCAGCATCATGATCACGTCCGCGCCGCGCAGCCCGTCTTCCATCGTGCGGTGCACTTCAACGCTCATGTCCGCGATGCCGGAGGGCAGAAGCGTTGACGGGGCCACGACGCGCACTCTTGCGCCCATTGCGTTTAGAAGGATGATGTTAGAGCGCGCCACGCGTGAATGCAGCACATCGCCGCAGATCGCCACCGTAAGGCCCGTGATCCCGCCCATTTTGCGGCGGATCGTCAGCGCATCGAGCAGCGCCTGCGTCGGATGTTCATGCGAACCATCGCCGGCGTTGACCACGGCGCAGGCGACTTTCTGGGCCAAGAGCGCCGCCGCGCCGGCCGAGCCGTGGCGGATGATCAAAATGTCCGGATGCATGGCGTTCAACGTCATCGCCGTGTCGATCAGCGTCTCGCCTTTTTTGACCGAGGAATTGCCGACCGACATGTTCATCACATCCGCGCCCAGCCGCTTGCCGGCCAGCTCGAATGAGGATTGTGTGCGGGTGGAGGCCTCGAAAAACAGATTGATCTGAGTTCGGCCCCGCAGCGTTGGACGCTTTTTCTCGGCCTGCCGGGAAACAGGCACCGCCGCTTCGGCCCGGTCGAGAAGCAGGTCAATGTCGAGATGCGAAAGCCCTTTG
>JANMMM010000096.1:0-8804 GCA_031373225.1 Phyllobacteriaceae bacterium
CAAGGAGCGGCGGAGCGGCGGCCGCAGCTGCAAGTGAGGAATTGCAGTTTGGCGCGGATGGGACTAAGTTACATGTAACTTGGAGGTTCATCATGCCGACAACGCAAAGCAAGATTGCCAACAAGGCAAGGGTTAACGCGCACCGTGCCCGGTTGCGGGCGCAGGGGCTCAGGCCGATCCAGATTTGGGTTCCGGACACACGCAGCCCGGAGTTTGCCAAGGAAGCTAGGCGACAGTCGCTTTTGATTGCCAACAGCCCGGGTGACGCCGATGATCAGGCGTTCATCGATTCCGTCTCCGAGTTGAATTTCGATTGAGACGAGGCGAGATATGGACGATGGCCGGCGGCCCGGAATATGCCGGGAAGCCGCGACCGGTGGTCATTGTCCATGATGACCGTTTCAGTGACGTTGAATCTGTGACTTTCGTCGCTTTCACCACCAATTTGCTCGCCTCACCGCTGACCAGACTGCCCGTTGAGCCAAGTTCAACAAACGGCTTGCTCAAGCAGTGCCACTTGATGATTGATAAAGTATCGAGCGCCCCGAAATCAAAACTTGGCCGGCGTGTCGGCATTTTGTCCAACGAGGACATGGTTCGGCTTAGCCGCGCCCTGCTGATCTTTCTTGGGCTGGCGGCATAAACGCCCCGCTTGCGGGTTTGGCAAGAAACGGCGCATTTCTTGCCCCGGCTGTCGTCATAACGGCCTTTCAATTCATTCTCCTGCAGCTAGCATCATTGTTAAAATACGGGATGCGCGCCCATGAAAATCACCGACGTCAAGACCTTCGTCTTCGGCAACCCGCCGCCCGGCATCGGCGGCAAGTATTTCATCTTCGTCAAACTGACGACCGACGGCAATGTCACGGGTTATGGCGAGGCCTACAACGCCGCCTTCAGCGCGCATCTGACCGCAAGGATGATCGAGGATGTCGCGGCGCGTTATCTGGTCGGGCACGATCCGCATGACATTGAGAATTTCTTCCGCCGCGCCTACTCGTCCGGCTTCACCCAGCGCCCCGACACCACGATGATGGGCTGCGTCTCGGCGCTTGAGATGGCCTGCTGGGACATTGTCGGCAAGGAGGCGGGCAAGCCGGTTCACAAGCTGCTCGGCGGCAGAGTGCATGCGAGCCTGCGCACTTACACTTATCTTTATCCAAAGTCCGGCCCCGTCTATCCGAAGGAAGAAGTGAGCGTTTACAACGATCCAGACCTTGCAGCGGAGGCGGCGATTGCCTGTGTGGAGCAGGGCTTCGATGCGGTGAAGTTTGATCCTGCCGGCCCCTACACCGCCTTTGACGGTCATCAGCCGCGTCTTGAGGACATTGATCTTTCGATGCGAATGGTCAAGGCAGTGCGCGCCGCAGTGGGAACCCGCGCCGATATCCTGTTCGGCACCCATGGCCAGTTCACCCCATCCGGCGCGATGCGGTTGGCGAAAGCGATTGAGCCCTATGATCCGCTATGGTTCGAAGAGCCGGTGCCGCCAGACAATGTGGAAGCCATGGCTGAGGTGGCGCGCAGGACATCCATACCGATTGCGGCGGGCGAGCGCCTGACCACGCGGGTCGAATTTGCCCGTCTCATTGACCAGCGCGCCGCATCAATCCTGCAGCCGAACGCCGGCCGCTGCGGCGGGATTTTCGAGATGAAAAAAATCGCCGCCATGGCCGAGCCGCGCCATATCCAGATTGCGCCGCACTGCTATTGCGGACCCATCATCGCCGCCGCCAACATCCAGGTCTCGCTGACACTGCCGAACTTTCTCATTCTCGAAGCCATCAAGACCTTTGACGGAACCCATGCATCGCTTTTGAAAAAGAAGATCGAATGGCAGGACGGGCATGTGATCCCGTCAAACGAGCCGGGTCTGGGTGTCGAGCTGAATGAGGCGTTTGTTGAGGCTCATCCCTATGCGGGTAACGATCTGCATCTCAACATGGTGCAGACGCCGATCAACCGCTAGACCACCACAATCGGCGAGCCCTTGTGCACCCTTCGGTACAGGTCAATCACGTCCTGATTGATCATCCGCACGCAGCCGGAGGACATGGCTTGGCCGATTGTGTTCCATTCGGGCGAACCGTGGACGCGGTAGCCGGTGTCGCGTCCATCCTTGTAGATATACATGGCGCGCGCGCCGAGTGGATTTTCGAGGCCGCCGGGCTGACCGTTCGCCCACTTGGCGACATCGGGCCTGCGGACGATCATTTCTTTCGGCGGCGTCCAGACCGGCCATTCCTTGCCGTGATTAATCATCGCTCTGCCCTTCCAGGCAAATCCCTCGCGCCCGATGCCGACGCCATAGCGGATCGCATCGCCGCCTTCCTGCACCAGATAGAGGTGCCGCTCGTCCGAGTGAACCACGATGGTCCCCGGCTTCTCGCCCGTCGGGTCCACGACGATCTGGCGCCGCCACTTCGGATCGACTTTTAGGAAAGGGATCGCCGGCAGAACGAAGCCGCCATCCGTGAAGGACGCGTACATGACGTTCGGGTTTTGAATATTTGGATCAATGGAAACTTTCGGGCGGATCGTGCCGGTCGGCATCATGTCCTGCGCAGCTTCGGCGTCAAAAGCGATTTCGCGCCCGCCCGCCATGCAGCCGGACAGCGCGAAAGCGCCCATGCCAACCAGAACCGTCCGGCGGGGCAGCGCCGATGCATATTTGCCTGCACAGTCTGTCGTCATCGCAATCCGTTTTCCGCCAGTTCCAAGAAGTCTCTGATTATCCGCCCACATGGTTTCCCAATCATGAACTTGTCCGTGATAGCCTTTGAAAGGGGCGATTTTCGGATGACCGATAAAATTCCGGCGTCCCCCTGTCCGAAGGGAGACGCCGGTTTACGGCGGGCGGAAGTGGGGCGCTGTGCCGCCTGCCGGTATCGGAGGCTAGAGGCGGCAGCGCTTCTCGTAGCCGGAATAACTGATGTAGGTGTCGCTGTATTCGTTGTAGGTGTTGTAATGCGTGTAACAGCGCGCGACATGCGACTCCCATGAGTTGACATAGATGACGCGGCGGTGGCCATGATGATGCTGGCTGCCGATGATGGCGCCGAGCACGAAGCCGCCGGCTCCCGCCAATATAGCGGCCTCCTTCTTGGACAGGCCCCCGGCATTGGACTGGCTGGACGCGCCCAGGGTTCCGAAGGCAAGCGCTGCGGCGATTAAGGAGAGGGAGATTTTGCTGGTGAGTGACATGTTGCTGTTCCTTTGAATTTCTTGGAAACGGCTCATCCGCCCCATGTCAGTGAGACGCCGCAGGCTGCGGAATGGTTCAAATTGTTATCAAGAATATTTTGGCGTCGCTGTTGCGCTGAGATTGGCAGCGGCTAAACTTCGACCCTCTATGGAGAGCATACAGATGGAAAATGCCACGAAGACCGGCATCCAAGCCGCCGCCAGACTTGCAGCGCTGTTTTTCGCATAGCTCGCCGCCGCCTGCACCGTCGTGGTCGACGAACCCGCGCCCCGGGCCGCAGTTCTGCAGCCGTGAATATGCGCCGGTCTGCGCCGCGCGCAATGGCGAGCGCCGCACCTTTTCCAATGAATGCGTCGCCGGGACCAGCGGCTTGCGGGTCATCGCCGAGGGAGAATGCCGCCGCGACCGGAAATCTGTCCGGATGTTTACGCACCCGTCTGCGCAGTGCGCCCCGGCTCCCGGCCTCAGACATTCGACAATTCCTGCCAAGCGGAGACTCAAGGCTATCAGGTGATTCAGAACGGCCAGTGCCGCCGCCAGCCAAGACCCGATCCCGGTCCGGTCGTCTGCCCGCAGATTTACACGCCGGTCTGCGCGCGCCAAGGCAATGTCATCCGCACTTTCTCCAATGAATGCGTCGCGGAGGGCAGCGGGTTTGACATTATCGCCGACGGCCAATGTCCGGGCGATGGTCGGCGGGACATTCCGGATTACAACTGAACTTGCAGAAGCACACGCTGACCAATTGCCACCAAGCGCGGCATCCCCGCTCAAGTGGCGCTGCGTTCAACGATCCAGCTGGAAAAAACAGGCGCTACACCAAAACAAATGTCACTTTCATAACCACGCGGTATTCAACGATCTTGCCGCCTTTGATGACAACTTTCTGATCCTTGATCCACGCCCCTTCGACGTTCTTCAGCGTCTCGCACGCCCGCGCCACGCCCTGTGCGAGCGCATCATCAAAACTCTTGGTCGAAGAAGCGATAATTTCGCTGACGCGTGCAACAGACATGGTGGCCTCCTTGATTGTGGGAATGACAGTCTGGGCAGTGAATGGGGCGGGAATGTGGGGCGCGCGGCCCCGCCGTCTGCGCAGAAATCCAGCCGCCGCGCATTTAAGTCACAGGAGATGTGGCGATTGTCTGCGAACCACTTGGCGCGTTTGGCCGAAATGCAGGACAGTCCTGGTTAACCAAAGTTGCAAAGCACAACCATGGAATTACCGAGAGTTAACAAAGTTCTCTTACAAATGAATCGATTTTCGCAAATGATGATCTGACTGAGAGAACTGCCCGCATGCTCCTTCAAAGTGTCAAAGACAGGTTTTCCCTGTCAATCGGCCGCGAGGCCAAGGACCCGGCGGAGTTCCGTGCGCACCAACTCAAGGCCGTGATTGGCATCACACCATTGATGATGGCGGGCAATGCAGTCAATGCCACCATCATCTGCCTCGCATTTTCAGGCAAGTCTTTCGCTCCGGGCGTCTATGTCTGGACCGCGCTTATCTACGCAATGGCCTTCACAGGTTATTATTCATGGCGAAAGTCGAACACCCACCCTTTTCCCAACCAAATTTCGGCGCGCACGCTCAGGAAGGTGGCGATCAACTCGACGCTTCTGGGTCTTTTGTGGGGATTTGTGCCGCTGATGGCCTATCCCGGAGGCGATTTGGCCACCAAGCTGGTCATAGTGGCCTTTTCCGGCGGCATGATGGGTGGCGGGTGTTTTGCGCTTTACATGGTTCCGCACGCTCTGGCGGGCTATCTGTCCGGCATTTTTGGATGTTTCTTTGTCGCATTGCTGATGAGCCGGGGTCCAGGCGACCTGGCCGTCGGCGCGCTTGCGGTCATGTATTTCGGTTCCCTTCTAGCCGCCAGTCTGACCATTGCGCACATGTTCGCCACGGCCAAAATCTCCGCCTCGCAGCTTGAGGAACAGACGTCGATCATCGGACTGCTGCTCAATGATTTTGAGGAGAGCGCAAGCGACTGGCTCTGGGAAACCGACGTTGACGGCATGATGACGCGCGGCGCGCAGCGGTTTCATCAAGCCACCGGGATTGCGCAGGATCTGATCGAAATCTCCGCGAATTTTGAAGTGCCGCACGCGCTGCGCAACTCTGTCCAGGGGCACGGCAAGGGGTTCTCCAAGCTTTTTCAGTCCCTGCAGACGAAAACTGCCTTCAATGATCTGGAGCTGAGCATCCCTAAAGGTGACAGGGATGAGGTCTGGTTTTCGCTCAGCGGCAAACCGCTTATTGACAGAGACGGCAAGTTCACCGGCTATCGCGGTGTGGCCTCAAACATAACAAATGATAAGCTCGCAAATGAGCGCATCGCATTTCTGGCGCACAATGACGCGCTGACGGGCCTGGTCAACCGCACGCATTTTTCACAGGCCATTGAACGCTGCCTGGAAAGTCGCCGCCTTTCGGACGGCGCGCAGTTTTCCGTGTTTTATCTCGACCTTGACGGTTTCAAACTCATCAATGACACCAAGGGTCACAGGATTGGCGATGAACTGCTCGTCGAAGTCGGCGTGCGGCTGAAGAAGGCCTTGCGCGACAATGATGTCGTTGCCCGGCTTGGCGGCGACGAGTTCGGTGTTCTGTTGCGCCACGAATTCTCCACGCCCTACCTCTCGACATTGGCTGAGAAGATAATTGCTGCGATTAACAAGCCGTTTGAGATTGACGGGCATATCGTCTCGGTTGGAGTGTCCATCGGCATTGCCATCGCCCCGCAGGACGGCTCCAGTGTTGAAGCCCTCCTCAACAGCGCCGACCTCGGACTTTACCGGGCAAAGGAGCAGGGCAAGGGAACGTTCCGCTTCTTCGAAACTAAAATGGACGACATTGTGCGCGACCGCAGAATCCTCGAGCAGGAACTGCGCGGCGCACTGGCGGCGCGTCAGTTCGAGCTGCATTTCCAGCCGCTTGTCTCAGCGCTGGATGACACGACCAGCGGCTTTGAGGCGCTGATCCGCTGGAACCATCCGACGCGCGGCCAGGTGCCGCCGTCTGACTTCATTCCACTTGCGGAAAAGACCGGCCTGATCTGCGAGATCGGCGACTGGGTGCTGATGGAAGCCTGCCGCACGGCAGCCACTTGGCCGGATCATATGACAATTTCCGTCAACCTGTCGCCGCAGCAGTTCCAGAACCGCCGGGTGGTCAAATCGACAAAACTGGCGCTCGAGACCACTGGCCTGACACCGGCAAGGCTTGAGCTCGAAATCACCGAAAGCCTGTTTGTAGACAATACTGAGGAAGCCCTGACGGCGCTCAACGACTTGAAGGCCCTCGGCGTCATGACATCGCTCGATGATTTCGGCACCGGCTATTCCAGCCTGTCCTACCTTCTGAAGTTCCCGTTCGACAAGCTGAAGATCGACCAGTCTTTCATCCGCTCCATCGAGAAAGACAAGACCGCCCGCGACATTCTCGAAACCATCGCGCGGCTGGGCAAAATCCTGAACCTCAGCGTCACGGCCGAAGGCGTCGAAAACGCCGACCAGGCGCTGTACCTGTCCACCATGGCCTGCAGCCAGATGCAGGGCTTCCACTTTGGCAGGCCGATTCCATCGGGGCAGATCGCCGCGTTTCTGCTGGGTGAGACCAGCCGGCGGATGAAGGGCAAAGAAGCCATGGTCAAGGCCAGGCGCAGACGCGGCGATTTGGAGAAACTGCGCAGCGCTTAGATTCGATTGCAGTCCAGGACGTCCGGATGATCCCGAAGCCAAGTTTGGGACCGCACATGATCGGCGGTAAAAATCTTTGGGGCGCACAGGGCCCCTTCCAGTGACCCTGAAACCCCTGACTGTTCAAAGCTTCGGCGCAAGGCGCGTTTGGCTGAGCGGAAACACTCCGCCAAAACATGAAGCGGGCGGTTCTCTAGGCGGCAGAGCGCGCGCCGTGCGTCTTGATCACATCATCGGCGAGCCGTCCGGACAATTCGGCCATATGGTCGAATACCGCCGTGTAGCCCGCAGTGCCGGATGTCGCCGAGCGCAGCTCGACGATCAGGCCTTTTAATTCAGCCTGCGGCATCAGTGTTTCGATGACATTCCAATTGTCCCACCCTTCGCGCGGATTGAAGCCCAATATCTGTCCGCGGCGCTGGGTAAGGATTGTGGTGACGCTCGCCATGGCGCTTTCGGGCGTTGTGACCGTCACTTTCATCACCGGCTCAAGCAGCACCGAGCCGCAGGCGCCCATGCCTTCCCTCATTGCCGCCTTTGCCGCAAGCTGAAATGCCATGTCAGAGGAATCGACCGTGTGGTACGAGCCTTCCGACAGGTTGACCGTCAGGTCCACCAGCGGGAAGCCGAGCGGGCCGCTCTTCAAATAGTCGCGCACGCCTTCCTCCACCGACGGGATATATTGCTTCGGCACAACGCCGCCGGTCACCGTGTCGGTGAATTTGAAGCCTTCGCCGCGCGCCAGCGGCTTGATCTCGATGACCACGTCGCCAAACTGGCCATGGCCGCCGGACTGCTTCTTGTGGCGGCCGCGCACCTGGGTGGAGCCTTTGATCGTCTCGCGCCAGGCGACCATCGGCTCGTGCGTGTCGATGGCGATGCCGTAACGGCCGGACAGGCGCTCCAAGGCGACGCGCAGATGCATCTCGCCCTGGCCGCCGATCACCGTCTCGGCGCTTTCCTGATTGTGCTCCACCAAGAGCGACGGGTCTTCGTCGGCGATTCTATGAAGCGCAGCGGAGAGCTTCACTTCGTCCTTGCGCTCCTTGGCCCTGACCGCAATCGACATGACGGCATCGGGTTTGCCGGTCTTTGCAAGCGCAGGCGCGGTTTCTTTGGCTGAACCCAAAGTTGCGCCGGTCGTGATGGCGTCGAGTTTGCCAAGCGCCACTGTGTCGCCGGGGCCTGCGGAGGCGATTTTCTTCACATCCTTGCCCATCAGCGAAAACAGTCCGGAGACTTTGCCCGACGCGCCGCCGCCTGACACTTCCATTCCGTCCGACACCGCGCCGGACAGAACCCGGGCCACGGACAGCTTGCCGGCATGGGAAGTGTGGATCGTTTTCATCACTTGCAGAACCGGCCCGTTGGCCTTGATGCCGAGGCGCTTGGCAGTGATGGCGGCGTCCGGGCCGTCATGGCGGATGGCTTTGAGGAGCCGCGTGATGCCGTTGCCGTTTTCCGCCGCGCCGATGAACACTGGCACAACGGAGCCGTCACGCAGATCAGCGGAAAGATCGTCAAACACTTCGTCCATCGGCGGCGCGACTTCCTCCAGCAGCTGCTCCATCAGAGCATCGTCATGATCCGACAGACGCTCAAGCATAGAGTAGCGCGCCTCGACCTCGCGCGCCTTGTCGGCATCAGGAATGGCGATCACCTCGCTCTCGGCATGTTCGCGGAAAACGTAGGCGCGCTCGGACGCCAGATCGATGGTGCCAATGGCGATGCCGTCTTTCCAGATCAGGATTTGGCGCAGCAGCAGCGGGGTCTTGGAAGCGGGCTGCAGCAGTTTCAAAATGTCGCGCACCGAGCCGGACGCTTTGTCGATCTTGTTCAGAAACAGCATGTGGGGCAGGCCCAGGTCCTCAAGGCGTCGCAGCACCAATTGCAGCGC
>JANMMM010000120.1:0-13065 GCA_031373225.1 Phyllobacteriaceae bacterium
CATGCAGCGCGGTCTCGTCGGCTTTCAGGTCAATCGAGAATATGCACGCCAGCGCCTTCGGCTCCAAGCCATTGTCTCTCAGCGCCGCCTCTGCAAGCGCGATCGCTTCCGAAGCCTCCGCCCCGCGCTCGCAGCCAATGCCCATGGCCAGAGTCGCCGGCGCATAGTGCAGCGACTGAAAGCTGGACTGACGCGCCCGGTCGCTGACAATCAGCTCCAGCGCGCCGTCATGCGAAAGCGGCAGACCGCTGTTTGAAAGCCAGTCCGCCTCGCCTTTCAAAACCGCGCTCTCGCCCGCCAGAAGCCGCGCCATCACGTGTTTGGCATTCTCAGGATTGACCAGCTTGTAACCTTCCGGCGGCGCGTCAAGCGCCACGCCAAAGCGCAGGTCGCCCGCCGTCGTCACCGCCGCATGGCTTCCCAGCATGCCTGCAATCTGCCGCGCCAGATCGTTGGCCCCACGATGACCGCCGAGCAGCGGCACAACGGACGAGCCGTCTTCGGCCACCGCCAGAACCGGCGGCTCTGAATGCTTGTCGGAAAGCGACGGAGCGAGCAGCCGGATCAAGGCTCCACAAGACATAACGCCAATCACCGGCGTTCCATTTTCAAAGAGGTTTCGGACATAAGGGCCTGTTTCGTCAAAGGAAAACTCCGCCTTCCCCACCCGTTTGCGCAGGCCGTGCACCGCCCCGCCAGTCAGCGCCGCAATCTTCCCGGCCATCTCATAGGGCGCGTCCGAAAGCATGATGATTGCGGGCTTCCTCATGCGCCCGCCCGCAGCGGCAGAGAGTTCACCCAGCCCTCGGCGCCCTTGTAAATCAGGATCATCGAGAAGTAGGGGGCATCCGTTTCAGTGACGTCGCCCAGCGGCTTTACCCTCTCATTCCCAAGCGTCACGCGCTCGCAATAGCCTGCCTGCCCCTCAAGGCCCATCGCTTTCAACAGCGCCCGCACGCGCGGAAAATGCCGCCCGAGCTTCATGATGGCGACGGCGTCTGATGCTTCGACACGTGTCCTGATTTCATCGTCCGGCAGCGGCGCGGGGACAATTGTGAGCACATCATTGCGCGCTGAAAGCGGCCGCCCCAAGGCCGCCGACGCCGCCATAACGGATGAGACGCCGGGCACGATTTCGCATGGATAACGGTGTGCGAGATGCTGATGGAGATACATGAACGAGCCATAGAAAAACGGATCGCCCTCGCACAGCACGGCGACATCCGAACCCGCGTCGAGATGATGCGCAATCGTCCCAGCCGCCTGTTTGTACACTTCCTGAGCCGGATCGCGTTTGACATCCATCGGCACAATGATCGGAATTTCGAGCTGCTCGGCTGTGAGGTACTGCGAAACGATTGAGCGCGCGAAACTTGGACCATTGTCCGGCTGCGGATAAGCGACGACGAATGTGCCGCGCAGAATGCGGTGCGCCTTCAGCGTCAGCAGCTCGGGGTCGCCGGGGCCGACGCCCAATCCATAAAGGGTGCCGGTCATGCGGGCGCTTTCTTCCTGATGATAAGCTGCGTGACCTGCAGCATGGGCTTGAACGCGAGGAAGGAGCCGACCGGCTCGGCGCGCGAGACGGAAATGCGCGTCAGCGCGCCGCCATGCAGCGGCGCAAGCGCGAGGAGCTTCGCCTCGCCTTGAACGGTGATTGAATTGGCAACGAGGACGCCGCCGGATTTCAGCGCGGCAAGAGCAGTGTCGAACACGCCGTCGCGCGTGATGCCGCCGCCGATGAACACCGCATCCGGCGCTTCAAGCCCCTTTAACGCAGCGGGCGCGCGGCCCTTGACCAGCGTCAGCTCCGGCACGCCAAGTTTCGCCGCGTTCGCCTCAATCATCACGCGGCGCGCCGGCATATCTTCAATCGCCAGCGCCCTCGCCCCGCGCGCCGCGCGCATGAATTCAATGCTGATTGAGCCGCAGCCCGCGCCAATGTCCCACAGCAGCGCGCCGGGAAAAGGCTGCAAGGCCGCCAGAGTCGCGGCGCGCACTTCGCGCTTGGTCAGCTGGCCGTCATGTTCAAAGGCACTGTCGGGCAGGCCCGCGCCGGTACCCATGAAAGGCGCGTCCGGCAATGTCTCACAATCGATTGCCAGTGTGTTGAGATCGGCAAATGTCCGCGCCGCCGCCTCACTTGGCGTCAACCTGAAAATTCGCTCTTCCGCGCCGCCCAGATGCTCGAGCACCGTTATTGTCGAGCGCCCGTAGCCGCAGCGCGCCAAGACAGAAGCGGCTTCGGCGATGGTCTTCCCAGACGATGTCAGCGCCAGTATCCGGGCGCGCGGCGCAAGATGGCGCGCCAGTTGATCGGCGGAGCGTCCATGCAGCGAAACGCACGCCGTCTCCTGCAAGCGCCAGCGCAGGCGCGACGCCGCCAACGAGAAGGCGGAAGGGGCCGGGAAACACTCAAATTCATCGGGCTTAAGCGTAGCCGCAAGCGTCGCGCCAATGCCGAAATGCATCGGATCGCCCGTGGCGATCAGCACGGTCGGCAGACCGCGCCGCGCCATCAGCGCGGAGAGCGCCGCATCATAGCCGTCTTCCCAGAAATGCAGCTCGGCCTTGGGAAATTCTTCTTTCTTCAATAGCCTCTTAGAGCCAAAAATCGCATGGGCCGTCCTGACGCGCGCCAGCCCCGCCGCGTTCAGCCCCGCCAGCCCGTCGTCGCCCGCGCCGATGATTGTGAGCCAGGCCGTCATGCACTCCACCCTATGGCGAGGGCATTCACCGCCGCCGCCGCCATGGCGCTGCCGCCGCGTCTGCCCTTGATGGCAATGAATGGCACGCCGCGCGGATGGGCGATGAGCTCGGCCTTCGATTCGGCCGCGCCGACAAAGCCGACGGGAAAGCCGAGGATCAGCGCCGGTTTCGCCGCGCCTTTATCCAATAATTCCAACAGCTTGAACAAAGCCGTTGGCGCGTTGCCGATGGCAATGACAGCGCCTGCCATCCGTTCCTGCCAAAACAGAACCTGTGACGCTGAACGCGTCGTTTTCTTCTCCTGAGCCAAGTGCCGAACACGCGGATCCGATAGCAGGCAAATGACCTCATTCTGCTTGGGAAGCATTCGTGCAATCACGCCATGCCGCACCATTTGCGCATCGCAGATCACCGGCGCGTCCTTCAAAAGCGCCGCCCGCCCCGCCTCCGCCGCGCCTTTGGAGAAGACGAGATCATCCGCCGCATCAATCATGCCGCAGGAATGAATGATGCGCTCCGCCACATGCGCTTCCGCTTTTGAAAAGCGTGAGAAGTCCGCCTCATGCCGGATTGTGGAAAATGACTTCGCATAGATCGCATCTGGATTTTTCTCATAAGGCTGCATGTTCAGCCTTGCGTCGGCTTCATGCTTTTCGGCCCCAGCGGGTGGTCGGCCTGTGGATAGGGCGCATGGGTGTGTCCGTGTTCATGCCCGTGATCGTGGTCATGATGATGGTGGCCATGGTCATGGCTATGGCCATGGCTGTGTCCATGGCCCTGCACCGGCGTCAACGGCCCCGGCTCGGCATGGCTGTGCAGCGGCGTCCACGGCAGGCCGTGTTTTTTGCAAAACACTTCATCCCGGCAGGACGCGTCGCAGTCGCCTTTGCAGGGACAGTTTTCCAAGCCGCCGCCGATGCCCTCGACATGATGGTGATGGCTTTCCTGCGCCCGGCCGATATCCGCCTCAAACCCGAGCACTTGCTCGCGGTATTTGCACATCTGGCAGTTCATATTATTCGTGCCTTCAAGGATTTCGAAGACGCGCTCCACCATGGTTTCGATGACCAGCGGATGATCGTTGAGATAGTCCGCCTTGATGAACTTTATGTCCCCGTGCCGCGCCGCGACTTCGTCCGTCTGGCTGTAAATCCGCTTCACGAGGACGCCGGTGAACAGGAAGTAGGGAAACACAACAATGCGCTTGTAGCCGAGCTTGGCCACATGCTCGAGCGCCGGCTCGACCAGCGGAAATGTCACACCCGAATAAGCCGTCTCGCCCCAGCCAAAACCCAGCCCCTCCCACAGCATGCGCATGACCTTCGCCACATTGGAATTGGCGTCAGGGTCCGAAGAGCCGCGCCCGACCACGACCAGCATTGTGTCGTGCAGACTGCCGCCCTCCTTCCAGCCGCTCCTTTCCAGAGAAGCTTTAATCCGGTCGCCCGCCGCCCGGATCATTTTCAGATCAATGCCCAGCTCGCGCCCATAGTCGATTTTCACCGACCGGTTCTGCGCGGCATAGGTGTTCAAGACCGATGGAATGTCATTCTTGGCATGGCCCGCGGCAAACAGCATGCCGGGGACGGCGAGGATATGGTTCGCGCCCTGGGCTTTCAACGCATCAAGGCCATGTGTTATGACCGGGTTGGCAAATTCCAGATAACCATAATCCACCGGCCAGCTCGGAAATGCCTGCTTCATGCGCTCCGCCAGCACGGCGAATTCGCGCACCGCGTTCTGGTTGCGGCTGCCATGGCCGCAGATCATGATCCCATAGTTTTTTGCCACGAAAATCAGCCCTCAGATGTGTCGGCTGACTTATCTTCCAGCTCTGGCGCTCTCTTGCTTTCGGTGCTCCACGCCGCAAACACGGCGAGGACAATCACAGCGCCAAGCGCCGCCAGGCTCAGCCAATGCGAATGGCCTTCAATCTCATTCAGGTGGTCGCCATGCGCAAAAGCCAGCGCGGGCGCGAGGGCGGATAAAAATGTGACGAGAAGACCAGTTGTTGCACGCATGAAGCCGCTCCTTGTTCATGACCAATGAGACGGAGCCGCAGGAACACCCGCGAAAGCGCCTTGACACACTTTGTCAAAGCCACACAAAAGACAGTCCCGGTATTTTGAGCCCCCGATATGGGTAGGCCGCACCGGGCTTTCTTTAAGCCCAGCGGGCACCGTCGAAAACCACGTCAGACATAAGGCTTTGCGCCCGCGCGGTCAAACACAATAGCGCCCATCAAAGGCCCAATGGCGGCATCAGGAGATCGGCGCAACCTCAAAGCCAAGTCTCGCCGCGACAGCCTGGATCAATTCAAGCTCAGGCTTGGTCGTCCGGTGATCCGCGCCCGCGATCTGCAACATGTGTTCCACAAGCAGCCGTTTGCGTTCCGCACTCATTTCAGAGAACGCATCCGCCGCCTGCTGTGAGCTAGTTTCGTAAGAAATGTCACCCAGATACTCCCCGACGCCTTCCACCGCTTCCGGCGGAATGCCGAACGCTGTCGCGCAGATCTCTTTGAACTTCGCCAGCTCGTTGGCGGAAACCTCGCCGTCGGCCAGCACGACGCGGAACAGCAGGATCAGCTCCGCCGTCAGCGCCGGATCATCCGCAACCATGCGCACCGCTTTGTCGCGGGCGATCATGTCCTTGATTTTTCCGAAAAATCCATCGCTCATGGCAAATCCCCTCAAGCCGCAGCGCTAACCTGAGTCGCGGAAGAAAAACAGCGTCAGAATTTACAGGGCAATTCATGCACGACATTCTGCCGCAGACACTTTTGCTTCTGGCCCTTGTCGGCCTGGCGGCCGGCTTCATCGATTCCATCGCCGGCGGCGGCGCGCTACTCACGCTTCCCGCGCTGCTCCTGGCCGGACTTCCCCCCGCCGCCGCGCTTGGCACCAACAAAGCGCAGTCGCTGTTCGGCTCCGGCAGCGCCACCTGGGCCTTCGCCGCCAAGGGGCATATTGATTTCCGCACATTGAGGCTTTCCTTCGCGCTTTCTGCGATAGGTTCAGCGTGCGGCGCGCTGCTCGCGACCCTTGTTTCCGCTGAGTTTCTCAAAGCGTTCCTGCCGATCCTGTTGATTGCAATTGCGCTCTATTTCGCGCTGAAGCCAAATGTCGGTGACCTTCCGGGAAGAGAACGGATGCGTCCGGCGCTTTTCGCGGCCACTATCGTTCCCGCCATCGGCTTTTATGACGGCATATTGGGTCCGGGAACCGGCTCATTCTTCATGCTTGCCTATGTGGCGCTCGCCGGCCTCGGCGTGCTCAAGGCGACGGCCCAGACCAAGCTGTTGAATTTCGCCTCCAACATCGGCGCATTCGCAGTTTTCGCGCTCAGCGGTGTGATCTTCTGGAAAATAGGCATTGCCATGGGGATCGGGCAATTCATCGGCGCGCGCCTCGGCGCGGGACTCGCTATGAAGAACGGCGCAAAGCTCATCAAGCCGCTGCTCGTCACTGTCTGCATAGCTCTCTCGGCAAAGCTGCTTTTCACCTAGGAAAAACCGCGTTATACACGTCGCGGTAAGAGGTTTCCGGCAAAATACCCAATTTGACCGGACAGATTGAGCGCAGACGCCGCATGAAAACAGCCATGACCACAAAACTCGCCTTCGCCGCCGCCCTCTTTGCTATTGCTTTGACAGGTTGCACCACTTCCAATTCCAGTCTCGCCGCCATCGAGCCTGCAGCCTTCATTGAACCGCCGGCAGATTCCGCCGATGCGGTTTTGCCGCTCAGCGAGGAGCAGGAACTGGCGGCCGCCGGTGAGCCCGCAATTGAGATTGCAAGCGCCTCGGAAGGAGAAATAAGCGTTGAGAACGAAGCGCCGCAGGAATCCCTTGTCGCCGGCCTCCTGCCCGGCAGGCAGCTGACCAGCGCCTTCTCTAGTGGCGGCGGCGCGCGAAGCTGCCTGATGCGCGCCATGTATTTTGAATCCAACCGCTCCAGCCGCGAGGGCCAGCTGGCGGTCGGCACTGTTGTGATGCACCGCGTCGCCAGCGGCAATTGGGGCCGCTCCGTCTGCGGCGTCGTCGGCGCGCGCGGTCAGTTCGCGCCTGGCGTGATGCGGAAGAAAATGCAGGGCGACACCGGCGATCTCGCAAAGCTTGCTGACTCCATCCTGCGCGGCAAACGCCACCCGCGCCTTGCGAAAAACGTCATGTTCTTCCACCAAGCCGGCCTCAGATTCCCCTACCGCAACATGCGCTATGTGCTCACCGCTGGCGGCAACACGTTTTACTACAAGGCGGGCCGGCGCAGGAGATAGCGGCAGCCGGACTTCCCCTCCCTGCCCGCTTCGCGGGCGTCTCCCCCACCAGGGGGGAGATTGGGCGCGGAGAATCTCCCCCCTTGTGGGGGAGACGGCAGCGAAGCTGCCAGAGAGGGGGGAGTCAGACGGCCGCGAGGCAGCGCCTAAGCCACCACCTCATACCCCGCCGCCGCCATCACCCGCATCAGCTCCTTATGCCCGATCTGCGCCATTTTCAGCGGCGGCGACTTGACCGGGTCCTGCTCGGCCTCGACCACGAACCAGCCCTCATAGCCATAATCCGCCAGCCGCTGCACAATCGCGCCGAAATCCAGTGACCCGTCGCCCGGCACAGTGAACGCGCCAAGCGCCACGGCGTCGAGGAAAGACTGCTTCGTCCGGTCGAGCGCGTCGATCACCGGGCGGCGGATGTCCTTGGTATGCACATGGCTGATGCGCTTGTGATGCTTGTCGATGGCGCGCAGCGTGTCGCCGCCGGCAAATTCCAGATGCCCGGCGTCAAGCAGCAGCGGCAGCGCCGCACCTGAATGTTTCATCAGCAAATCAACCTCCGCCTCGGTCTCGATCACCGTCCCCATATGGTGGTGAAACGACAGCGGCATGCCCTTGTCCGCGCACCATTCAGCGAAGGCCGTCATCTTGCGGCCATAGGCCTTGATCTGCTCCTCGCTGAAGATGCGCTTGGTGGCAAGCGGCTTCGAGCGGTCGCCCTGGATCGTCCCCGCCGTCTCGCCATAGACGATGCACGGCGCGTCAACCGCCTTGAACAATTCGATCATCGGCGCGATGCGGTCCTTGTCCTTCCCGATGTCTCCGTCCGCCAGAAGCCCGGAAAACCAGCCGCCGCACAGCGTCACATCCGCCGCCTTCAGGATCGGCAGCATTTCCTCAGGGCTTGGCGGAAACCGCCGCCCCATCTCCATGCCGGTGAACCCCGCGCTGCGCGACTGCCGTAGGCACTCCTCCAGCGACACGTCGTCGGACAGCTCGACAAGATCATCGTTCCACCACGCGATGGGCGACATGCCCAGCTTTGCCTTCAACATGAGAATTTCTCCATGGGATTTTGCGCCTCCATTCGCATCGGGCGTGGCGTCTGTAAAGGTATGGAAATGCCGGATTTGACAGCTTTGTATCGCCGCCCGGCAAAGTCTTGCTTCAATGCAATCTTAACGCCATGCCACCAAGAGCGCGCCTCCAGCGATCAGCGCCACACCGAACCAGTTCAACAGGCTCAGCCTCTCCCCCAGAAACGCCGCCCCAAACAGTGCCACCAGCACGATCGACAATTTGTCCACCGGCGCCACCTGCGACGCCTGCCCCAATTGCAGCGCGCGGAAATAGGCCAGCCACGAGGCCCCGGTGGCAAGGCCGGACAGGACGAGGAACAGCCATGAGCGCGAGGATATTTCGGAAGCGCTTTGCCACTGGCCGGTAACGGACAGAAAACGCGCCAGCGCCGCGATGATGACCAGTGTGCGGATGAAGGTGGCGAAGTCGGAATTCATCCCCGATATGCCAACCTTGGCGAAAATGGCGGTGAGCGCCGCGAACATTGCGGCGGTCACCGCCCAGAATTGCCAGGTTTCGATCATGTCGGCGCTCCGTCCAGATGTTTCAAAACAGCTGCTAGCGCGGCAACCTCCGAACCGGCAAGGCCAGCTGAGAGAAACAGCGAGAATCCCGCCCCGCGCTTTTCCAAAACTTTCGGATCGCCCAGATGCAACAACCGCCCCGCCGCCGGATGGCCGTGCAGCATATGGTCCGAGCCCGTCGCCACGATCTGCTGCGGACTGTCCGAGGCGATCAGCGCCGCGCCTGCGGCAATCTCCAGCGGCAGCTCATGCGCCGACTTTTTCTTCGGCCCCAAAGTGTTGACATGCGCGCCGGGCTTCAGCCAGCTTGGCTCCATGACGGGTGTGGAAGAATTGGTGGCGAGGATGACCACATCGGCGCCGCTGACCGTCTGCTCCGCGCTGTCGCCGGACAGAACTGGAATTCCCGCCGCCGCGCTCATCCGCCGGGCAAACGCCCTGCTTTTTTCCCGGCTTCTTGAAAACACCGCGATCTCGGAAAAGCTCCGAACAGAAACTGCGGCAATCAACTGTGTTTCAGCTTGCAGCCCGGTTCCAATCACCGCAAGTTTGCGGACATCAGCAGGCGCCATCAGGTCAATGGCCACGCCGCCCAGCGCCCCGGTGCGCAAAGCGCCAAGACGCTCGCCAATGGCAATGCCGGACAGGCGGCGCGTGTTCCGGTCCCAAACGGCGGTCAGCTGGTCTTCGTTTTCAAGAGCGGGTTCGTGAAAAGTCTCATAGGCCCGAAACCCGGCAAAACCCGTAGTTCCTCCGACGGTGAAAACGAGCCCGCCATCGCCAAACTCGACAACATGGCGCGGCGGAGAAATTGTCTCTCTGCGAAAATCGGCGAGGACATGATTTTTGACAGCATTAAGAACCACTTCGAAGGGCACCCGATCAATGTCCTGATCGCTCAGCACCCTGACCATTTTTAAAACTCCACCCCGATCTGCGCCTTAACACCCGAGCGGAACGGATGCTTGATCAGCTCCATCTCCGTCACCAGATCCGCGATTTCGATCAGCTCGTCCTTGGCGTTGCGCCCGGTCAGAACCACATGCGTCATGTGCGGCTTCTCCGAAGCGAGGAACTCAACCACGTCCGCGATGGAAATATAATCGTAGCGCAGCGCGATGTTGATCTCGTCGAGCAGCACCATTCTGTTGCGCCCATCGCGGATCAGCTCCTTGGCCTTCTCCCACGCCTTGCGCGCCATCTCAGTATCGCGGGCGCGGTCCTGCGTTTCCCATGTGAACCCCTCGCCCATCGTGTGGAACTGGCAGATGTCGCCATGGTTTTTCAGGATCAGATCACGCTCGCCCGTCGACATGCCGCCCTTGATGAACTGCACCACGGCGCAGGGAATGCCATGCGCGATATGTCGGAAAATCATGCCGAAGGCGGCGGTGCTTTTGCCCTTGCCCTTTCCGGTATGGACGATGATGAGGCCCTTCTCATCCGTCTTCGTCGCCATGATCTTGTCGCGCGCGGCTTTTTTCTTCGCCATTTTCGAGGCGTGGCGGGCGTTGGGATCTTGAATCTGGCTCTCAGGTTCATCAGTCATCCGTTTGAAAACCTTTCATCTTTCACTGCATCCCGCCGCCTGCGACAGCCTACCTCCGCTCGGCGTCATCCCGGACGGCGAAGCCGATCCGGGACCTATTCCGGCGAAGAACGTGAGTTACTTGATACAGGCCTCAGCCAAACGTGCAACCTTTCCGGAATGGGACGACGGCGCAATGGGCGAATGGGAGAACTTTCTTTGTAAATACAAATGTGTTAAACTGTAAAGACAAAGGAAACAGCCATGCCGCTCAACATCCGCGATCCAAGAGCTTCTGAACTTGCGCGCGACCTTGCGGGAAGGCGCGGCACCAATATGACTGAGGCAATCATAGCCGCGCTGGAAAACGAGCTGACGCGGGATAGGGCGGAATTGCCGCTTGCCCAGCGCGTGCGGCAGATTTCCGGCGCGTTGCTGGCAAACACGACGGGCAAGCGGCGCAGGCTCAGCAAGGCGGAAATTGACGAAATGTGGGGCCAGTGATGTTTGTCGACACGTCCGCCTTCGTTGCGCTGCTGGCGGGTGCGCCCGATCAGGACCGCATCGCCGCTGCGATGGACGCAGCTCCCCAAATTTTGACGAGCGGAATTGTCCGGCTTGAAACCGTCATGGTCCTGTCGCGCGAGCTTGAAGTTGCGCCAAGCGCGGCGCAGTTTGCCTTCGATGAATTGATCGCGGCGGCGGACATTAAGGTCATCGCTTTCACCGACGAGATGGGGCGGATTGCGGTTGACGCATTTGAAAAGTATGGAAAAGGCCGCAAGTCAGCGGCGCAGTTCAATCTTGGCGACTGCCTGAGCTATGGCGCAGCCAAGGGCACGGGGCTGCCGCTGCTGTTCCTCGGCGATGATTTCAGGAGTGTGGACGTGCAAAGCGTGCTTTAGCGCCCTCGCCCTACTCGTCAGCTCATTTGATGAAGGCTTCTCCAACCGCCGTCATCCCGGAATCGCGCAGCGATATCCGGGACCCATGCCAGAATGCTGGTGGTTAGCATTGGGTGCGCAATCACGTTCTTCGCCGGAATGGGTCCCGGCTCGCGTCGCTTCGCTCCTTGGCCGGGATGACGGCGCGCGTGGAGTGTTTCAAGTATTGTGTGCTCCCGCAATGCGTTCCAAATCGAACCGCGCCGAGTTGCTCCGCGCCTTCCAAAGCCCCCGGTCCATCGCCTCAACCAGCCGCGCCGCCATTTCCACAAGCGCCGCCGGGTTCTTCTCCGCTATGAACTTCCGCACATTTTCGTCAGCAATGAAGGCGTTGTAAACCGCATCGAAATGATGGTCCCGCACCGCGCCGGTCGTCGCTGAAAAAGCGAACATGTAGTCAACCGTCGCCGCAATCTCGAACGCGCCTTTGTAGCCGTGGCGCATGACGCCTGCGATCCATTTCGGGTTGACCACGCGGGCGCGCACAACGCGGGAAATCTCCTCCTCCAGCGTGCGGATCACCGGGCTTTCCGGGCGCGAATGGTCGTTGTGATAGATGACAGGCCGCTCGCCCTTCAGCGCTTCAACAGCCGCGCTCATGCCGCCTTCGAACTGGTAATAATCGTCCGAGTCCAAAATGTCATGCTCGCGGTTGTCCTGGTTCTGCACCACGGCGTCGAGTGACATTAGCCGCCGCTCCATCCCCTGCCGCTCCAGCTTGCCGTCGGCATTTGCGCAATAGGCATAGGAGCCCCAGACCAGATAGGCCTCGGCAAAGTCCGCCCGCTCCGCCCAGCCGCCCTCGTCGATCAGCGCCTGCAGACCCGCGCCGTAGGAGCCGGGTTTGGATCCGAAGACGCGGTAGCCGGAGCGCAGAAGGGCTTCGGAAGAAGATAGGCCCTCGACAATAAATGCTTCTTTTTCCATGCCCATTCTGAGCGCGACCGGATTGTCCGCCTCATCTTCTTCCAAAGCCCCTATCGCCCGCGCCGCTTGGTCAAAAAGCGCGATCTGGTCCGGAAACGCGTCGCGGAAAAAACCTGATATGCGCAGCGTCACATCCACGCGCGGTCTGCCCAAAATGGCGAGCGGAGTGATTTCATAACCCGTGACGCGCTTGGAATTATTCTCCCACACCGGCTTCGCGCCAATGAGGGCGAACGCCTGCGCCAGATCATCGCCGCCGGTGCGCATGTTGGACGTGCCCCAGCAGGTGAGACCGAACGAGGTCGGCCAGTCGCCGTGGTCCTGGCGGTAGCGCGTGATGAGCAGCTCGGCGCTCTTCTTCCCCAGCTCCCATGCCGTCTGCGTCGGCACGGCGCGCGGATCGACGGAATAGAAGTTTCTGCCGGTCGGCAAAACATCCGGCCGCCCCCGCGTCGGCGCGCCGGATGGGCCGGGGGGGACGAACCTGCCTGAGAGCGCGGTGAGGATGCCGGAGATTTCGGCGGGGCCGCAGGCGGTGACGGAGGGGCGGATGCGGGCGGTTATTTCTTCCATCACGGCTTTGGTGCGCGGCCAGTTTTCAGGACACGAAATTTCGCCCGAAACGAGGGCGGAGGCGAGGAGTTCAATGCGCTCGACCGTGTCGCCGTTGGTGCGCCATGGGGCTTGGGAAAGGGAGGTAAGGATTTCGGGCTTTGCGCCCTGCCATGCCTGCGCCATGTCGCAGTCGAGCGGGTCAAAGTTCGGCGCGAGCCGCCCCTCTCTGCCTGTCGGCATCTCCCCCGCGAGGGGGGAGATCGCTGTGCCGCCGCTTTCGCCACTTCTTGCACTATGGAAGGAAGAGGGAAGGCGGTGACGCGGGCGATCTCCCCCCTCGCGGGGGAGATGTCCGACAGGACAGAGAGGGGCGCTTGGCTCCGAACTTTCCGCTTTAGCACCGAACAAATCCCCCGCAATCGCCCGGTGCAGACTCGCATTCCCCCCCCCCCCCAACCCCCCCGGCCGCCCCGCCCAACCCCCCCCCAGATACACCAGCACCCCCCCCCCCCGGGCCCACCCCAAA
>JANMMM010000127.1:0-4266 GCA_031373225.1 Phyllobacteriaceae bacterium
GGAAGAGGGAAAGCGGCGCGGCGAGCGATCTCCCCCCTCGCGGGGGAGATGTCCGACAGGACAGAGAGGGGCGGCTCGACGTGAACTCTCCGCAGAAATCGGTCATTCAGGCGAGAAACCTCTCCCTCACCTTCGCCACCAACGACGGCCCTGTCCACGCGCTGTCGAACATCAATCTCGACATTGCCGAGGGCGAGTTCGTCTCGCTGATCGGTCCGTCCGGCTGCGGCAAGACCACGCTGTTGCGCGTCATCGCTGATCTCGAAAAGCCGACAGCCGGGACGATTGCCGTCAACGGCATGACGCCGCAACAGGCGCGCGAGAACCGGGCCTACGGCTATGTGTTTCAGCAGGCGGCTTTGTTTCCCTGGCGCACGATTTCCGACAACATCGCGCTGCCGCTCGAAGTGATGGGCCTTTCCAAGTCGGAGGCCGCCGCGCGCGTCGCGGAAAACCTTGACCTCGTAAACCTTGCGGGCTTTGAGAAAAAATATCCGTGGCAGCTGTCCGGCGGCATGCAGCAACGGGCCTCCATCGCCCGTGCGCTGTCGCTTCAGCCGCATATGCTGCTGATGGACGAGCCGTTCGGCGCGCTGGATGAAATCGTCCGCGATCATCTCAATGTGCAGCTTTTGAAACTCTGGGCCAAGACGAAAAAAACCGTCGTCTTCGTCACGCATTCGCTGCCCGAGGCGGTGTTTCTGTCGACGCGCATCGTGGTGATGTCGCCGCGGCCGGGGAAGATACATGAGGTGATTGAGTGTGATCTTGGGGAGGAGCGGCCGCTGGAGATACGCGAGACGCCGGAGTTTCTGCGGATCGGGCAAAGGGTGCGGGACGGGTTAAGGGCGGGGCACAGGTATGAGGAGTAGCTCCCTTGACTCTGGTGCACTCTCCCTCACCTGTTTCGCTTCGCGAAACTGTCCTCTCCCCGTGGGGGAGAGGGGAAAGAAGGCGCCTCTTTCTTCGCCTCTCCCCCACGGGGAGAGGACAGTCTTGCGAAGCAAGACAGGTGAGGGAGAGTCTGGAAAATCAACGCCACTGTTCAGAAGGCGGGCATTATGACCACCTCCCGCCTCCTCCCCGTCGCCACCATCACCTTCATCCTCCTCGTCCTCTGGTACATCTTCACCTTCATCATGAACGCCCCGTTCCAGCGGGATCAGGACCAGCGCGACGGCGTCACTTCGACCTTTTCCGAGCTCGTCGCCAAAACCATGCGGCAGCCTAAGCCGACCATGCCGGCGCCGCATCAGGTGGCGCAGAACCTGTACAAGAACATTTTCACGGTGAAGCCGACCTCGCAGCGCAGCCTGGTCTATCATGCGGGCGTGACGCTTTCCTCCACGCTTCTGGGCTTCCTGATGGGGACGGTTCTCGGCATCCTTATTGCTGTCGGCATTGTGCATATTCCGGCGCTGGAGCGGTCGTTTCTGCCGTGGATCATTGCGAGCCAAACCATTCCGATGCTGGCCGTCGCGCCGATGATTATTGTCATTCTGGCGGCGGTGGGCGTGACGGGACTTCTTCCCAAGGCGCTGATCTCGACCTATCTGTCGTTCTTTCCGGTGGCGGTCGGCATGGTGAAGGGGCTGCGCTCGCCGGACGTGATGCATCTGGATTTGATGCGCACCTACAATGCGTCGAAATGGCAGACATTCCGGATGCTGCGCGCCCCGGCCTCCGTGCCGTTTTTCTTCACCTCGATCAAGGTGGCGGTGGCGGCGAGCCTTGTTGGGGCGATCGTCGGCGAGCTGCCGACCGGCGCGGTGGCGGGGATCGGGTCGAAGCTGCTGGCGGGGTCGTATTATTCGCAGACGATTGATGTCTGGGCGGCGCTGATCGCGGGGTCGGTGGTCGCGGTGATGCTTGTGATGCTGGTCGATATTGCCGGGCGCTTCACGGCGGCGCGCATGGGCGGGAGGCCGGCATGAGCGTGCGGGCGAACTGGCAGGCAATACTGGGGATGGCCTGCGCGCTGCTGGCGTTCGCCTTCCTGCCGATGACCGGGGCTGCTTCGACATTCATGGCCGTGACCATCATTATGCTGATCGCCATGGGCGCGGCGGCCTCGGCGGTGCGTCCGGCGTCAACTCTGTCCAATCTGGTGCTCGGCCTCTGCCCGCATATCGCGGTCTATCTGCTGATCGCGCTTCTGCCGGGTGCGGAAGGCAAGGCCAGCCCCAGCTTCTTCCTGGCGCTCGCCGCCTGCTGGCTATTGGCATGGAGGCTGGTTTCGGTTCTTTCCGGCGATGGCTCGCGGGGATCGGGAGAAGGCTGGCTGGCAAGGCTTGGCGTCCCCGCTCTGTTCGGGCTTTGGATATTGATCCTGTGGGAAGCCATCACGCGCGGCGCAGGCGTGCCGTTTGTGCTGCTGCCGCCGCCTTCGGCGATTGGCGCGCGGCTGATGAGCTCCCTGCCGATTCTGGCGGCGGACTTCAGGCAGACGGTTTTGAAAGCGGTATTGTTCGGATTCTTCGTTGGCTCGTTCTCTGGCTTCCTCACAGCCATCCTCGCCGACCGTTTCAAATTCCTGTCGAACGGGCTGCTTCCCATCGGCAATCTCGTCTCGGCGCTGCCGATCATCGGCATCGCGCCGGTGATGGTGATCTGGTTCGGCTTTGACTGGCAGTCGAAGGCGGCGGTGGTGATTGTCATGACGTTTTTTCCGATGCTGGTGAACACAATCGAAGGTCTGAAAGCGGCGGGCGATATGGAGCGCGACCTGATGCGCACTTACGCGTCCAGCCATTGGCAGACGCTGTTCAAGCTGCGGCTGCCGGCCGCGCTTCCGTTCGTGTTCAACGCCCTCAAAATCAATTCCACCCTTGCGATGATCGGGGCCATCGTGGCCGAATTTTTCGGCACGCCGGTTGTCGGCATGGGTTTTCGAATCTCGACCGAAGTGGGTCGGATGAATCTCGACATGGTCTGGGCCGAAATTGCCCTTGCCGCCATCGTCGGATCGTTGTTCTATGGCGCAATCGCACTTCTCGAGCGCGCCGCAACATTCTGGCACCCGTCCTACCGATAACAAAAACCGGGGCCGTAACACAGGAGCACTGAAATGAAAAAAACACTCAGCCTTACCTTGGCTCTCACCCTCTCGCTGATGGCCGGATCAGCGCTTGCCGCCGACAAGATCACCCTGCAATTAAAGTGGGTCGCGCAGGCGCAGTTCGCCGGATATTATGTCGCCAAGGCCAAGGGCTTCTATGACGAGGCGGGACTTGACGTGGACATCAAGGCGGGCGGGCCGGACATTGCGCCCGAGCAGGTGATCGCCGGCGGCGGCGCGGATGTGATCGTCGACTGGATGGGCGGCGCGCTGGCGGCCCGCGAAAAGGGCGTCGGCCTTGTCAATATCGCGCAGCCGTTCGAGAAGGCCGGGATGCAGCTCGTCTGCCCGGCCAACGGCCCGGTCAAGACCGAAGCCGATTTCAAGGGCCGCACGCTCGGCGTCTGGTTCTTCGGAAATGAATATCCCTTCTACGCCTGGATGAACAAGCTCGGCCTGAAAACCGAAGGCGGCGCGGATGGCGTCACGGTTCTCAAACAGTCGTTCGACGTGCAGCCGCTGATCCAGAAGCAGGCCGACTGCATCTCGGTCATGACCTATAATGAATATTGGCAGCTGATCGATGCGGGCTACAAGCCCGAGGACCTTGTCGTGTTCAACTATTCGGCCATGGGCAATGATTTGTTGGAAGACGGGCTCTACGCGATGGAAGACAAGCTGAAGGACCCGGCGTTCAAGGCCAACATGGTCAAGTTCGTCGCCGCCTCAATGAAGGGCTGGAAATACGCCCTTGAAAACGTCGATGAGGCCGCAGGCATTGTCATGGAAAATGGCGGCCAGGACGAGAACCACCAGAAGCGGATGATGGGCGAAGTCGCCAAGCTGATCGGCTCGGGTTCTGGCAAGCTGGTTCCAGCGGCTTATGACCGCACGGCGAAAGCGCTGCTCGACCAGAAGATCATCACCAAGGAGCCGGTTGGGGCATGGACGGCTGAGATTACGGATGCGGTGAAGTAAGGATCGCGACTATGAAGAACCCCGCCGGAGCGATCCGGCGGGTCTTATTCTTATGGCGCCGCGCCCGCTCTTCCCTTCTCCCCGCATCTTGCGGGGAGAAGGTGGCCCGAAGGGCGGATGAGGGGCAGCGCCGAAAGCGGGAAGTGAGGAAACGGCAGATTTTTAAAATTCTCTCAGGAATGGCTAAGCTCAAGAATCACACTCCCGAACCTTCGGCGCTGCCCCTCATC
>JANMMM010000129.1:0-1877 GCA_031373225.1 Phyllobacteriaceae bacterium
CGCCTTAGGCCGCGAGCCGAAGTTCCTGAACGTCCCCCCAAAACACGCCGGAAATCAGGCCTTGGGGCGCCGGGAATACCGCTGGGGAACCCGTTCATTTTCAAAGCACGTCGCGAATGTTTCCGCTATAGGAACCCCCCATGAGCGAACCCAATGACATCATCTATGGCGTCCACCCGGTGGCCGAGGCGCTGAAAAACCCGAAGCGGAAGATTTACTCGCTGAAGGCTTCGAAGAATGCCGCCGGCCGGCTGGCAGCTGAAATAGCCGCGCTGGGGCTGACCCCGGAGATCGTTCACCCCAAGGAACTCGACCGGGCGCTGGGAGCCGATGCGGTGCATCAGGGCCTGCTCTTGGAGGCCAAGGGACTGTCCCAGCCGCGCCTCGACCAGATCGCGAAGTCCGGTGTCGTTGTCATGCTCGACCAAGTGACGGACCCGCACAATGTTGGCGCCATCCTGCGCACCTGCGCGGCCTTCAATGTCACCGCCCTGGTGGCGACCGCCCGCCACAGCCCGGAGGCTTCCGCCGTGCTGTTCAAGTCGGCGTCCGGAGCCTATGAGCATGTGCCTTTCGTCAAGGTCACCAACCTGTCGCGCGCCATGGCGGAGTTGAAGGATTATGGCTTTCGCATCGCCGGACTCGACAGCGATGCACCAGTTGACATCGCTACCCTCGACAAGACGCCGCCCATCGCCATCGTGCTGGGTGCCGAGGGCAAAGGCTTGCGCCAGCTGACCCGCGACACCTGCGACCATCTCGTCAGGCTCGACATGGATGGCCCGATCAAGAGCCTGAACGTTTCCAACGCCTGCGCCGTGAGCCTCTACGCACTCACACGCTAAGGCTTGCGGATCGGCCTTTCCGGCTCTATGGAAGGCGCCGTTCCTTGACGATTGCCGGATTAGCTCAGCGGTAGAGCAGCGGTTTTGTAAACCGAAGGTCGGGAGTTCAATCCTCTCATCCGGCACCATTCCCCCCATGGCCATTTTCAGGCGGCATGCTGAAACAAAAATGCTTGCGCGACCGGGCCCGCAGCGAAGCATCACTTGATCGACATTGCTCCAATGGTCCGGTACAGTCAGGTCAAAGGTGAATTCAGTATGCGTCGAATGTCTATGGCGGCAGTCAGTCTGCTTGCACTTGTTTTTCAGCCTGGCACGGCGAGCGCGCAGACGGTGGGCTGCAACATCGTGCGTGAGAATCTGTGCTTTGCCACCGGTTGCCGGAACAATGCGAAGTCCGAGCGGGTGATTGTCGATCTCGACACCAAAAGCCTGCGGATTTGCCCGTCGAAGTATGACGACACCACGTGCATCACGTCGCCGATGCAGTTCAGCATTCTGGAAAACAGCATTCTCGGGTCGTCACCGGCTGGAAAGGATACCATCGTCCGGTCGATTTTTCTCAACCAGCTGACGGGCAGCCTGACCTCGGCGCAACTCTCCGCCGGCGGCGTCGCGGCGATTTCCTATGGCGATTGCGAGATCAACCGATAGGTTGTCAATCGTTTCAAGAACGGCAGGCGGCACATGTGTCTGCGACGCCTGCCGAATCGATCATCAGAGAATAAAGTCAGAGTCCTGCGGCGTGAAGATGCCGCTGATCCAGATTTCGAACTCGGCGACATTATCGGCGTCGGTATTACCGGCAATGACCGTGTAACCGTTCTGCTTGGCGAAAATGACCTGACCGACACCGGTGAAGATTGAACTGCCGGCGAATTCGAATTTCTGATCGCCATCCACGGTTGTGTTGGCATCGATTTTCGACAGATCGATCTTGTCGGCATTGCGCAGGAAATCCTGGATCACGTCGTGGTTTGATCCAACGGAGTCCGTCGCGCTGGCGTAACGGAAAATGTCATCGCCGGAGCC
>JANMMM010000226.1:0-1536 GCA_031373225.1 Phyllobacteriaceae bacterium
TTCATAATTGGCGATCAGGTTAATCTCACCCTGCCGCCAGAGATCAACATCTTTGGAGCGGTGGTGCGCAATGTGGGTGAAGCCCATCCGCGCAAATACGGGCTCAAGCAGCCCTTTTTCAGGCGCGCAAAATTCGACAAACTCAAAACCGTCGAGGCCAAGCGGATTTTCAAACAGATCGGTCATTGCGGTAGGCTCCTCAGATATAGTTTCATTTGCAACTATATGGAGTCGTGCTAAATGTCAATCATGACGCTGCGCCTTGACGCCTTCATTCCCTATCGTCTGTCGGTCGCATCAAACGCGGTCAGCACGCGAATTTCGGCGAGTTACCGTAAGCGTTTCGGGCTAAAAGTACCCGAATGGCGCTTGATCGCGATCCTTGCTGAAGCCAGCGAAATGACGCCGCAAATGCTTGGCAGTGCAACTGGAATCGATAAGATCAGCGTCAGCCGCGCTGCCGCCGCGCTGATCGAACGGGGGTTGATCGCGGCGCGTGATAATCCCGAAGATGGTCGTTCGCACTTGCTTGCACTCACGACCGATGGCCGCGCGCTCTACGCCGAAATCGCACCCGCAGCACTTGCTATGGAGGCAGAACTACTCGCGGGCTTTTCAGTCGAAGACCGTGCATGCCTTGACGCGCTCCTTCGCCGGATAGAGGCGGCTGCTGGCGCAGATTCTTCTTGACGTAAACGTAACCTTGGGCTTTCCGTTAACGTGAACCAAATCCAAGGACTAGGTTTCGTGGACAAAGGTTGACATGGGACTCGTCAGTTGATTCAAGGCTGTCTTTTGGGAGGCAGTTTTGGGCGAACGGATTGGCGTATCGGACGATGAATGGGCATTGATTGGTCCACTGTTGCCTTCGGAGCGAGGCCGAGGCTGCCGTCCGGCGCAGGATAACCGGCTTTACTACGAAGGCATGATGTGGATGGCGCGGACAGGAGCGCAATGGCGGCACCTGCCCGACGAATATGGCAAGTGGAACAGCGTCTTTCGCCGTTACCGACGATGGGTTGAGACTGGCGTGTTCGATGCAATGCTCGAAACGCTTGCCGGTTTGGTTGAGCGAGACACCTCCGCCGACATGATCGACAGCACGGTAGTCCGAGCACATCATTGTGCAGTCGGCATAAAAAGGGGACTCAGGAAGCCGAGGCGCTTGGCCGATCGCGCGGCGGCTTTACCACCAAACTCCACGCCCGATGTGATGCCAAAGGACGCCCGCTCGGCTTCATTCTGACGCCGGGACAAGCGCACGACGTCAACGGTTTTGCGCCGCTCTTTCGAATGATCAGCGACAAGATCGAGGCCTTTCTCGGAGACAAGGGCTATGACAGCGACGCCATCCGCGAAGAACTCGCCAAGGCTGAAGTCGAGGCCGTCATCCCCGCCAAGAGCAACCGGAGATCACCCGCCCCACACGACCAGGAAAAGTATCGCTGGCGCAACCTTGTCGAGCGTCTGTTCAACAAACTCAAGAACTGGCGCAGGGTCGCTACTCGATATGACAAAACCAAAGAATCCTATCTC
>JANMMM010000244.1:0-2061 GCA_031373225.1 Phyllobacteriaceae bacterium
GCATAACCGCTATGTGGTCGAGGGGCTGCAATCGCGCGGCGCGATCTTCATCGAGGAACTGAGCGAGGTGCCGCCGGAACATCTTCACTGCCCGGTGGTGTTTTCGGTGCATGGCGTGCCGAAGTCTGTTCCGGCGGACGCGGAAAGCCGCAATCTGTTTTTCCTCGACGCCACCTGTCCGCTGGTGTCGAAAGTCCACAAGCAGGCGATGCTGCACCACAAGCGCGGGCGACATGTGCTTCTGGTCGGCCATCAAGGGCATCCGGAAGTCATCGGCACGATGGGGCAGTTGCCGGATGGCGCGGTGAGTCTGATTGAGACGGTCGAAGAGGCCGGGAAATATCAGCCTCAGGATAATGAGAGCCTCGGCTTCGTCACCCAGACTACGCTGTCGGTGGATGACACGGCGGACATTATCGCCAAGCTTCAGTCGCGCTTCCCAAGCCTCACCGCGCCCTCGGCCGAATCCATCTGCTATGCCACGACCAATCGGCAGGACGCCGTGAAGGCCGCCGCGCCTGGAACCGATCTGTTTCTCGTCGTCGGTGCGCCGAACTCGTCCAATTCCAAGCGGCTTGTCGAAGTCGCCGAGCGGGCAGGGGCCAAGCGGGCGCTGCTGGTGCAGCGGGCCTCGGAAATCCCGTGGCAGAGCATCCAAGGAATCAAGACTTTATCATTGTCAGCCGGTGCTTCGGCCCCGGAAATTATCGTGGATGAAATCATCGAAGCCTTCAAACAACGCTTCGAAGTAAAAGTTGAACTGGCCGAGACGGTTGAGGAGACAGAGGATTTTCCGGTGGTCCGCACACTCCGCGACGTTGCGTTGACGCGCGCCGACATGGCCTTTGTGAACGGGGCGTGAGGCATGGCGGTCTATACGGACATCAATGAGATTGAGCTGGAGACTTTTCTCAAGGGCTACGGCATCGGCGCGCTGATGTCCTACAAGGGCATCGCGGAGGGCGTCGAAAACTCCAATTTCCTCCTGCATACGGAGCGCGGCTATTTTATTCTGACGCTCTATGAGAAGCGTGTGAAGGCCGGCGACTTGCCGTTTTTCCTCGGCCTGATGGATCATCTCGTCTCGCGCGGCGTCTCCTGCCCGACGCCGGTGCATAATGCGAAGGGCGAGGCCATCGGCAAGCTGGCCGGACGGCCGGCGGCCATTGTCACGTTTCTCGACGGCATGTGGATGAGAAGGCCCACCGCCGCGCATTGCCGGGCGGTCGGGCAAGCTCTTGCGGAGCTGCATTTGGCCGGCGAGGGTTTTGCGATCAAACGCAAGAACGCTCTTTCGGTCAAAGGCTGGCGGCCGTTGTGGGACGCAGCCAAGCCCAGGGCGGACGAGGTGGAGAAGGGGCTTGGGAAGGAAGTCGAGGCCGACTTGGTGGACCTTGAGGCGCATTGGCCGAAGAAGCTTCCCGCCGGAATCTGCCATGCCGATCTCTTCCCGGACAATGTGTTTTTCCTCAGCGAAAAACTCTCCGGCATCATCGATTTCTATTTCGCCTGCAATGATCTTCTCGCCTATGACCTGTCGGTCTGCCTGAACGCATGGTGCTTCGAAAAGGACCACGCCTTCAACCTGACCAAAGGAAGGGCATTGCTTTCGGGTTACCAAAGCAAACGCAGACTGTCCCCCGATGAAGCTGCGGCGCTGCCGCTGCTGGCGCGCGGCTCGGCGCTGCGCTTCATGCTGACCCGGCTGTATGACTGGCTGAACACGCCGGACGGGGCGATGGTGGTCAAGAAGGACCCGCTCGAATATGTCCGCAAAATGCGCTTCCACCGCTCTGTGAAGAGCGCCGCTGATTATGGCTTGGAAAACTTGAATTGAAGCAGGTCGACATTTTCACCGACGGCGCCTGCTCGGGCAATCCCGGCCCCGGCGGCTGGGGCGCGATCCTGCGCTGGGACGGCAAAGAGCGCGAACTGTCGGGCGGGCTGGCGCACACCACCAACAATCAGATGGAGCTGACCGCGGCGATCAGGGCGCTTGAAGCCCTGAAGGAGAAGTGCGCGGTAAAGCTTTATTCCGACTCGTCTTATCTGCGGGACGGA